>JABFXN010000103.1 GCA_013361705.1 Acidobacteriaceae bacterium | reverse complement strand
GGATCTCGCACAGCTCATCCACGACCTGAAGCACGTCAATCCTCGTGCGGCTGTCGGTGTGAAGCTCGTCTCCTCATGCGGCGTTGGAACCGTCGCCGCGGGTGTGGCCAAGGCATATGCCGATTACATCGTGATCGCCGGCAATACCGGTGGTACTGGTGCAGCGGCGCTGTCGTCGATCAAGTACGCGGGCAACCCGTGGGAGCTTGGTCTGGCCGAAGCTCAGCAGGTGCTGATCGAAAACGGCATGCGTGGACGCGTCCGTCTGCGTACTGACGGTGGTCTCTCGACGGCCCGCGACATCCTGGTCGCTGCGCTTCTGGGAGCGGACGAGTTTGCCTTCGGAACGGCAGTGCTGGTGACTCTGGGCTGCGATATGGCGCGCCAGTGCCACCTGAACTCCTGCCCGACAGGCATTGCTACGCAGAAGCCTGAGCTCCGCGCAAAGTTCCGCGGCAAGCCCGAGCATGTGGTTCAGTTCTTCCAGCAACTCGCTTCGGAAGTCCAGCAGCTTCTCGCCCGTTACGGTCTGCCTTCCCTGGAAGCCGCAATCGGACGTGCCGATCTGTTGGAGCAGGTCCGCTTCGATGGCGGTCTGGATCTGAAGCCGATGCTGGCCGTTGCCACCGAAGAGGGCGCCGTCCGCTGGCAGGGAGACCGCAATGATCGTCCGATCTCGCGTCCTGCTGTCGACGAAGCCTGGGTTGTTCCGGCGATCGACGCCGCAAAGCAGGGCATGCCATATCGTGTGCACTCTGATGTGGCCAATCGTGACCGCGCCATCGGCGCCCGTATCGCCGGTGAACTGGCACTGTTGAAGTCGCGCGCCGAAGCTCCGCTGCCGCGTCCCGACATCACGCTGAATCTGAACGGCACCGCCGGTCAGTCCTTCGGCTGCTTCGCGGTCGACGGCATGAAGCTGATCCTGGAAGGCCAGGCCAACGACTTCGTCGGCAAGGGGCTTGCAGGGGGTGAGATCATCCTGCGCGCCCGCGGTCTGGCTGCACAGGACTCCGGCCATCACGTCATCCTCGGCAACGTGGCTCTCTACGGCGCTACCAGCGGCACGCTCTTCGCCGCTGGCCGCGCGGGCGAGCGCTTCGCGGTCCGTAACTCCGGCGCCACTGCTGTCGTCGAGGGCATCGGCGACCACGGCTGCGAGTACATGACGGGCGGTATGGCCGTCATCCTCGGTAAGACCGGCATCAACTTCGGCGCCGGTATGACGGGCGGCATCGCCTGGGTGTACGACGCCGACGGAAGCTTCCTGACAACAAAGCGTTGCCATGAGGAGTTTCTGGCCCCGGAGAGCTTCGAGCAGGCAGGCGAACATGCGCAGATGCAGCTTCACGAACTGATCGAAGCACACGTGGAAAGGTCGAACAGCTCGCTGGCGAAGACTCTGCTGGCCGACTGGGCAAATGCATCGCAGAAGTTCATCCGCCTGGTGCCTAAGCCGCAGGCATAAGAGGGAACAAAACAAAGAAGAACCGGCTGGCAGCGAAGGTTGCCAGCCGGTTCTCGTTTAAGGTGTTTTCTCCATTCCGGCCTTTCTGCTTCAAGCAGGACACCCGATTTCCAGTACAAGCATCTCAGCATCCAGAATTTGGTTCTAGAGCATTTTCCCTGTTGCTGGTAGCCCGGGATGATGTGCCGCGGCATTTTCATTGCGGAAAACGCCATAGACGCGGAAGCCCTACTCTATACCTACAGGAAAATGCTCTATCGAATGGAGGTGCGACATGGAGAGTAAAGCCAAATTTCTAGGACACCCTATCCATCCGGTGTTGGTCGTTTTTCCTCTGGGATTGCTTGCCACCGCCGCTGCCTTCGATATCGTAGCCCTCGTCCAGAGAGATGCCTTCTGGTATCGCATCTCTTTCTGGCTGATTGCCGCTGGTATTATCGGCGGCCTCTGTGCGGCTGTCTTTGGCGCGATCGACTGGTTCGCGATTCCCAGGGGCACGCGCGCGTGGCGGATCGGGCTCCTGCACGGTGGAACAAACATAGTTGTTGTGGCGATGTTTGCTGCGAGTTGGTGGATACGCGACAACGCTGGTCAGACTCCTACGATCGCCGCGTTGACGCTTTCATTTATAGCCGTTGCGCTATCTTTCGTGGCTGGATGGTTAGGAGGCGAGCTTGTGGATCGTCTCGGCGTCGGCGTGGAGGACAATGCGAATCTGAATGCTCCGAGTTCGCTCTCGCCTCGTTCCGGAAAGGTGAACGAATTTCCTTTGCGTAAAGCCGGATAGGACGAAAGGTCCCGTCAACGATGCAAATGGAGTCAGAAGCTGCGCAGTAGGAAGTCCCTCGTGTTCGCGAGTACCTTCTCTCGCAAGGCGGGGTGTGGCAGCAAACGGGCAATCTGGATTGTTCCGATCGATTGTCGAAAACATCACAAAAAAGTCCGATCTTTATCAGCAGATTTTCGGCCCGGCATGAACGGCTGCATGAGGTCTTTGTAGTTTCTGACGTCGTCGCAGATCTGGCCTTCATCTCTTTGCTAGTGCGAACCATCTCGGAGGCAAGCGCGGTCAGGGGTCATCAACTCGCAGCTTGAGCGCAATGTTCGACTGAAGATAGGTTGTCACGATCGCCTTCCACGCACCTCAAGACAAGATTCTCTTGCAGGCATAGGACTTCAAAGTTGAAGAGTCATTTTCAAGAGAGCCGGGTGCTCCAGTGCTCGATAAGAGAGAATCGCGGGCATCCAACTCGGGAGGGGCGATATCGCTCCGAGCGGGAGGCAATTCATGAGTTCTGAGCGCGGGAAGATGCTCGCTGGAGAACTGTATAACGCACTTGACCCGGCTCTGGTACAGGAACGAGACCGCACCCATGATTTCTGTCAGATGCTAAACGCCACACGCGAGGGAGACAGAGAACTCCGACGGCAGCTTTTGACTGAGATATTCGGCAAAGGCGGAGATACGGTCTGGCTACAGCCGCCTTTTTTCTGTGACTATGGCTCGAATATCGAACTTGGAGAACGGGTCTTCTTCAACTTCAACTGCATTGTTCTCGATGTATGCAAAGTCGTCATCGGGGACTACGCGCAGTTTGGATCCGTAGTACAGATCCTGACACCGCTCCACCCATTGAATGCAGAACTGAGACGAAAGCAGGAGTATGGTGCTCCTGTGATGATCGGAGCAGATGTGTGGGTCGGTTCAGGCGCCATCATCCTTCCTGGTGTCACGATCGGTTCACGCACGGTTGTCGGAGCGGGAAGTGTGGTTTCCCGAAGTCTGCCGGAGAATGTTCTCGCGGTTGGTAATCCCTGCAGAGTGATTCGTGAGATCGATTAGATCGCAGTCTCTTTCCCAACGTTGATGGAATAGTCCATGTTGGGCTTGCCCATTCCGTATAAGTCGTGAGGCGCCTGCAGCGTCGAGGTGGAAGTCGAACAAAGGTTTGTTTGAAAGGCAAGCCGCATCTTGTTCGGCGGGCTGCCGGTGAATCGGCTAAAAAAACTTTTGACAAGATGAGGATGAGAGCGGTAACGTCTCGGGTGTCCGTTCTAGTTGTGTAGCAACTTGGCACAGATCTCTGCTCAAAGCATTTGCTGAGATTGATTTTTGCTTGGTTCTCGACGAGTTCGTAACGATCTCGCTTGAGAAGGAGAGTGCGTTTTGAAGAGTGTCCCCCTTGTGCGCCTGCTTGCAGGCTTGGCTGCCTTTGCGTGTGTCTCCGCCGCTCATGGACAGTTGACCGTGTCCGGCGATACAACCCTGAACAGTAATCACCCGACATTCAATTACGGTTCGCTCTCCAATCTTTACGTGAGCGCCAGCCAGAAGACGCTTGTGCAATTCGATCTTTCGGCGCTTCCTGCCGGAACGACAGCGAGTCAGATTGCGCGTGCGACGGTTAGTCTGTACGTGAACCGCGTCAATACTGCTGGTCTGATCAGCGTGGCGCCAGTGAATGCGTCATGGAACGAATACTCGGTTACCAACGCAACTGCGCCTGCCATCGGTACCGCATTTACCAGCTTTACAGCTACGATACCCGGTCAGTATGTCGTAATCGACGTGACCAGCCAGGTGCAGTCCTGGCTTTCAAATCCGGGAACGAACTTCGGTATCGCGCTCACGACGAATGCGGCGAACGTGCTGTTGGATGCGAAGGAGAATGATCAAACATCTCATGTGAGTTCATTGGATGTCGTCGTGACCTCCATGGGAGCTGCCGGAGCAACAGGGGCCACGGGAGCGACTGGTCCGCAAGGACCGCAAGGTATTCAAGGGATTCAGGGTGTAACTGGCGCCGTAGGCCCGCAAGGCGTTGCAGGGGTGGCTGGAGCCACAGGCGCGACAGGAGCTACCGGTGCGACAGGGGCAGCCGGCGCTCCTATCAGCTTCAAGAACACCTGGAGTAGTTCAACCATTTATTCGACCGGAGATGCTGTGTTTTATAACGGCAGCTCATGGATCGCGTTGACGAATAACTTCAATGTAACGCCTGGTTCTGACGGAACAGTTTGGGCGTTGCTGGCGCAGCAAGGCTCGACCGGTGCGACCGGGGCAACCGGAGCAACTGGAGCTCAAGGTATACAGGGTATTCAAGGTCTTGGGGGCGCCACAGGCGCAACAGGCGCCCAGGGAACTACCGGAGCGACGGGAGCAACCGGTGCAACCGGAGCGACAGGCGCAACCGGTTATATGAGTTTCGAGGGTACCTGGAGCAGTACGACCGCGTATAGCCTTGGCGATACTGTGTTCTACAGCGGTAGCTCCTGGATCGCTCTGACAGGAAACTTCAATGTGACGCCCGGCAGTGATGGTACGGTATGGGCACTGCTGGCCCAACAGGGCGCCACCGGAGCGACAGGGGCAACCGGCGCCACTGGTGTAACTGGATCACAAGGCCTTCAGGGTATTCAGGGGGTAACCGGATCTCAGGGCCCTGCTGGAGCAACTGGTGTCACGGGTGCTACAGGGGCAACAGGCGCGACTGGAGCTTCAGGTACTGTTGCCTATCAAAGCATCTACTCAGCGGGTACGACCTATTCGCTTGGTGATGTTGTCTCCGACTCCAACTACTACAACAGCTACATCTCGCTGGCGAATGGCAACGTTGGCAATGCGCTTCCCGTAGGAAATACGCCTACGGCTTTCTGGGCTCGTCTTGCAGCCCAAGGTGCTCAAGGCCTGCAGGGCAATGTGGGACCTGCAGGGGCAACGGGAGCAACTGGAGCTACCGGTGCAACGGGAGCCACGGGACCTGCGGGCACGGCCGGCGATGGTCAAACATTGACAACCCTTCCGCTTGCCGTTGTCGGTCACGGGGCCGCCTCGACCCAGGCGAACTTCTCGCTCACATCCAGCGCGGCGACAACGTCGTCAACGAGCAACTACTACATCGTTGCCACGTTGGCGCCGAGTTCCTGTCATGCCTATGTAACCATCTACTCTCCTTCGAACGCTATTACCTGGAATCTTTTCGAGGCGACTTACAGTGGCGGTTCCACTTTCGGGACGCCATCATCCACGTCGTGTTCAACCAGTAGTGGCAATAGTTACAGTTGCACGATCGATGGCGGAACAGTCAGCGCTGGTACTGCGCTCTGGCTGAATGAAACAAACGCAACTACTGCAAACTTTACGACAGCGTTTTCTTGCCAGTAACAGGTACGGCACCGCCGCTTCCTGAGAGCGGGAAGCGGCGATGGATAACTTTGTTCTTATCGAATCCCACGCGAACGATGGATGGGATCGCGCAGTCATCAACCAATGCTTGGAACGTTGATCCAGCACGCAATTTAATCCAGGGTCCGTGTGGAGTTATACCTCAGGAAGGAAATTACGTTATGGAGCCATTTCTTGGAGAGATTCGGATGTTCGCCGGAAACTTTCCCCCGACCGGCTGGGCTCTGTGCAACGGCCAGATCTTGTCCATCGCACAAAATAGCCCTTTATTCAGTCTTATCGGAACTTACTACGGTGGTAACGGGATAACGACCTTTGCTCTGCCGAATCTGCAGGGACGAGTACCGCTTCAATGGGGTACCTCGCAGGAGGGAAGCTCCTATGTCGTGGGAGAGTTTGGCGGTAGTACAAATGTAAACATCCTTCCAAGTAACCTTCCCGCGCACAGTCATACGATTGCGATCCCGGTGAGCAGTGCAGCGGCAGATGTTTCGGATCCAACCGGAGCGATTGAAGCACTGCCAAACGATCCTTCCACTGGAAATACCATCTCGTCGTATACGAAGACTGCTGGTACTGGGGTTGCTCTGCCCTTTCCGTCGGGAAATACTGGGCAGTCTCTTCCTATCTCCACCATGCCGCCCTATCTGGCGGTAACGTTCATCATCGCGCTGCAGGGAGTCTTCCCATCGCGTGGGTAACTTAGGGAATGCCGGTCATGTCAACGATGCGAGATGTTAAGGCAGAGCCGGCATTCCAAAGGAGTTGAGGCAGAATCATCATGATGTCCCATCCCGGTATGATCATTCGAAAACTGGCTTGTGCTGGTGCATGTCTAGCGGCAGCTATCGGGGCGGCTCAAACACCGGCTCAACTGAAGTCGTTGGACAAGGCCGGGATACATGTAAGCGCCGTTCAGGCTGCGCAGACGAATGGTCAACTGGCTGTCACAGCTCCACTGAATTCTCCTGCAGCACTCTGTTATGACTCCGCCGGCAATTTCTACATCGCGGATCAGAACAACAACATCATTCGTAAGGTCGATACGGCCGGGCTGCTCACCACCGTTGCCGGTACAGGAGAACAAGGCTTCGATGGTGATGGAGGATCTGCCACTCAGGCGACCCTGGACTCGCCGGCGGGAGTCGCTATCGACGCTTCGGGAAATCTCTATATCTCCGACACAAGGAATCAGCGCGTCCGTAAGGTGAGTACGAATGGCACAATCAGCACAATCGCAGGCACTGGCGTAGCTGGTTTTTCGGGCGATGGAGGCGTCGCAACCGTGGCGATGATCTCTCTGCCGACCGCCATCGCTGTCGATAGCGCCGGCAATATCTTCTTCGCGGATTCGAATAATAACCGTGTGCGTGAGATCGAGGCTGCTTCAGGGACGATCCAGACTGTGGCCGGAAATGGAGAACAGGGATACTCAGGCGACGGAGGCGCGGCAACCAGCGCTTCGCTCGACACGCCCCAGGGCATTTCGGTCGACAGTTCAGGAAATATATATCTAAGCGATACCCGTAATAATCGCATTCGCAAGATTTCTGGTGGCGTAATCACGACGATTGCGGGAGACGGTTCCTTCAATTTCGCAGGCGACGGAAGTACCGCGACTTCGGGTTCCTTCGCATCTCCGCATGGTATCGCTGTCAACGCCAATGGAACGGCGCTCTTCATTGCTGATACTGACAACCAACGGATTCGGCAGATCAATAGTTCTAATCTCCTCTCGACCATCGCCGGGAATGGACAAGAGGGAAAAGATCAGTTGAATGGGAGTGCAACGGCTGCTTCTTTGGATTCGCCCCTTGCGGTGGCCGTTGGGCCACAGGGTGCTATTGCCTTTGCGGATACAGATAATGATCTTGTCCGTGCTATTTTCGGCGGCACAGTTGTGACGACGGCTGGTGGAGACCAGGCAACCAGCGCGTTGGCGCTCTCGATTCCTTCGCAAGCCATCACTTACGGTCAGGGCGTACTTACCGCTACTCTAACCAGTTCCACATCCCCGAGTGGAAGCATTGTCTTCTATGATTCCGGCACACCTGTCTCGACAGTGGCCCTGTCCGGTGGCGTCACTACTCTGAATCTCGGTTTACTCAAAGTCGGCACCCATTACCTCAGTGCCTCCTACGCAGGGGACGGTACGAATCCAGCCGCGGTGAGTGGTGTCATGGTGGTAGCGGTGAATCCTTTGGCGATTACCGCTTCGATTACGCCCATCGCAGTACAGTACGGTCAAGCAATTCCGGCAATTACGGGATCACTTTCGGGGGTGCTCGCGCAGGACAGCGGCAATGTACAAGTAGCATTCAGCACGGGCGCCACCTCCTCATCTTCTCCGGGGTCATATGCGGTGACAGGCGCTCTATCTGGCAGTGCCTCCGCGAACTACACCTTGTCATCTGTAACGGGCGGTATCACGATCTCGAAGGCTGGTTCGCTCACCAGTTTGATATCCAGCGTCGCGAATACTCTGGTTGGTTCTCCCGTGACGCTGAGGGCTACGGTAGCTACGACAACTTCAGGACAGCCCACAGGTACGGTCACCTTCCTGGATGGGACAGCAATTCTTGGAACCGCTCAGGCCCTGAGTTCGGGCATTGCGTCGATTACGATTTCCTCTCTGACGGCGGGCTCTCACAACTTGACGGTTGCGTATAGCGGAGACGCGAACTTCAACGCGAGTGTTTCTTCGGCGCTTATCCAGCAGGCGAGTGATTTCAGTTTCTCGCTGAATTCAACGGGAGGCGCAACGCAGACCGTGGTTCCCGGAAACTCCGTGACCTATAACCTGGCAGCCTCTCCGCTCAACGGTTCTTTCAATTTCCCAGTGACGCTGTCCGCCTCAGGCCTGCCGGCGGGAGCAACGGCCACCTTCTCGCCATCGACTCTCTCGCTGGGTTCGGGCAGCGCCAGCTTTACGCTGACGATCCAGACGGTAGCTACCACTGCGATGGCCCATCCGGTTAGAAGCACTGGCGGCGGCGTTGCGGTACTGGCGCTCCTCCTGCTGCCATTCTCCCCACGTCTACGGCGCACGGTCCGCAGATGGAAGCCCGGAGTATTGATCGTAGTACTCGGCCTGAGTCTGGCGGTCGTGGGCGGATTGACTGGATGCGGCACGGGCACCGGATATTTTGGACAGAATCCGCAAACGTATTCCGTCACTATTACCGGGACCGCAAGTGGCCCGAATGGAACCACCCTGCAACATTCCTCCACCGTCGTATTGACCGTGCAGTAAGGAGTTGAAAGTTATCTTGTGATGAGACGATCTCGTACACTTCTTACGCTTGCAGCTCTTGCCTCCACGATGATGGTGCCTGCGCAGCAGGGTTCGCAACCCGCTCGAACCGATATCGTTGTCACTTACACCACCGAGAGAGCGCTGCGCACGAGCTCGGGACAGAGCTTCTGGAAGCAGGGTGGTTCAGTTAGCTATGGCACGAATCTATGGAGAGGCTTTGGTCCGGCGGTGGATCTGAGCGTTGGCCATGCGAGTTCTATCGGCTCAAGCGGAGTCTCACTGACAACCACGGCGCTGACCCTTGGCCCACGGTATCGCTGGCATCCACAATCAAAGTTCTCTTCGTTCGGTGAAGCTTTGTTTGGATTTGTCCATGGCTCGAATAGTGCCTTTCCAACCGCAACGGGAACGAACTATCGGGCAACGAGTTTTTCTATGTTGATTGATGGTGGGCTCGATATCCGTTTGGATCACCACATTGATGTACGAGCGCTACAACTTGGCTGGGTGCATTCCACACTGCCCAATGGCGCGGATAACGTGCAGAACAACTTCCGCCTGAGTTTTGGAGCGGGAATTCACTTTTAGTACGGCGTCTCTGGAGTTCGTATCAAAACGGTGTCATTCGGAGTGTTCGCTGGAGTGATTAGCGAAGGACCTGCTTTTAAGTGTTTAGGTAACAAATACTTATCACTCCGACCCCGACATGGCATCCAGAACAAAGGCATCTATTTACCGGGCCATGATTAAACAAGAAAGGCTCTCCGTTTCTGGAGAGCCTTTCTCATTGGGCTCATAGCATCATTGCCCATCGTTACGTTCACACTCGTGGAGCCCGATGCGTAGTTTGCGCCATCCGCATAGATAGCATACGGCGACGCTGAGCAATCGCTACGCTCGGATCAGACATGCAATAGCCCGGCGAGACTACGAAATTTATCGAAATGTCTCAGTGTTGTCAGTATCGCTTCGCCATACCGTGAGGAAGTAACCTTCGTGCTTCTGGAGCCTCGTCTACTCCTATAACCGAACTTCGGTTCGGGTGATGAAAGGCGGTATCCATGAAACGTTTCTTCCTTTTCGCAATCTCCCTCATTGCTCTTGCAGTTCCCATCCTTGCAGCACCTCCTGGAAGGGGTGTTGGGCCGAGAGTAGGTGTCGTCTATGGCGGACGCGTCGGCCCCAGGGGTTGGTACGATCCGTATTACGGCTTCTATTCCTATTACGGGGAAGGTCTAACCCCAACGGCAGGCACCGTGAAATTAGATACATCCGTAAAGGATGCCGAAGTATTTATCAATGGAAGCTATGCGGGCACGGTGAGCAAGCTGAAGACCATGACGATGCTTCCCGGCAACTACACCGTCGAGCTCCGTGCTTTTGGCAGAGAATCGTACAAACGAGACATCTTCGTTATTCCGGGTAAGACCATCAAACTAACGGCGGAGATGCGAGTTCTGTAAGACGTGCAATTGCAATATGGAAGGATGCGAGCGCGTCTCGCATCCCTCCACCGTTTGAAACTATTCGCGAAGCCCAAGGCTCGTAGGGAACTCGTCGGGATCGCTGTCGTCGAGGTTTCCGTCGAAGTCATTGGCTCGCCAGTTCTCAGCTTCTCGTACAAGATACCGATGAAGGAGGTACATCGCGAGCAGAAGAAACGTGAGCCAAGCCAGGCTCATCTGCATCCAGTGCACCTCCAGCGTCATAAGGAAGGGAAAGACCAGTAGATATCGGGCGGCGGCAAGCGGACGCTCATGCTGTGTTGTTTTCATGGCCTGCGTAAAAGGGATCGCACTGGCATGGCGGCCATAGAAGTCGGTCGTAACAATAGCGACAGCCGTGCAGAGGATAACTGCTAACAAGAGCTGCGCGATAGAGAGGGCTCCGGTAAAAGCAAAAGCAATCGCGAGTGCTGCCGAGGTAAGCAGGACGGCATAGATCGTCCAGTATTTCTGGACGTCAAGTACGAGCGATTTCTCGCGGCCCAGGATGGAACGGAAGAGCCAGCTTCCCCGCAGATCGACAGGAGATGCGAACGCCGCGCGCAAACCGAAGGTCAGCCAGAATGCGATGATGGCGATTGAAACAAGCGCCCCATCAGAACGGAAGTGGATACCGGAGGGCGCGATCGTGATGAGATTCGAGAGAGCTAGTGCAATCCCGATGCTCAGAAAGATGGCGATCATCGCTCTTGGGCGGCGCGACCGCCACAGTGTCTGCCCAATGAACCGGTAGATGCCCCTCTGTATGGAGTTTCGGATCACAAAAGGAATGGTGGCGTCGGCGGCAACCTTGAAGAGCCCCCTGCGTTGTGCTGTAGCGACGGAGCCCTCCATGACAAGACGGACCTTGCGCCGATATGCGATAGGGTACGTAATGCAGGTGATGGTCGCAGTGATGAAAGTTGCCATCATTCCGCGCATGGCCAGCAGATCGAACGGCGGAGCCGATCCATACATGATGCGCTGATAGATGCCCAGGAACCAGAAGGGCGGAAACCATAGGGGCCACCGGGCCGAACTGGTGAGGACCGGCTGCAAGGCGCCCACCACTAAAGGAAGGATCGACAACAGGGTAAAGAGTAGCAACATGCCTAGGATCTGCAGCACGGGCGTGATCTTTTGGAAGAGACGTTCTGAGATGAGCGTGAGCAAGATTCCCTGGATCGACAGCACGAGCGTGCAGGCGAATGTTCCAGCAAGGAGCACGGAGGTGAAATGCGCGAGGATGTGATACCCGATATGCGGTTGATCGGCCGCAAGCGGAAAGAAGACGATGCCGAGGGCATTGGTGCCGGCCAGTGCCGCGGCGAGGAAGATGGCGACCGCAACGATGCGGGCGCTGAGTAGTTGCCGCGCAGGAAGAGGTAGGGGGACGAGCACGAAAACATCGATCGCATCGGGAAAAAGAACATCCCAACTGTAGACAGCAACTGCTCCCATGACAAAGAGGGCATAGGTGATGAAAAAGTAGTGATCGCCTGCCTGTGGCCAGTAACCCCGCGCAGGTGCGCCATGGGGCTGGTGATAGACAGGGAAGCTCATCAGCGTGGCAAAGAGTTGCGGCAGCGCCATCGCCCACGCGGTTTGCAGTGCGCGGCTCATGTCGCCATCAGTCGAAAGCATCTCGTTCTGGCAAAGGCGGCCGAGAAGATGGCGGATGAGTATCTCCAGCCGGCCAGGCATACGTGCTGTGGGAGAAACCGGATCGTGGCGTAGATCGAGAACGGTGCTCTCAGGCATGGGCGATGGCCTCCGCGAGTTCGCGTGCGGTGGTGCGGGTATCGTGCTGGCGCACGAGTTCGGCGAAGACCTCTTCGAGCGATCCGCGCTGCATGGCAAGTTTCAGGCCGGCGGGTGTTTCGTCTGCGATGACTTTGCCTTTTCCAAGGACAATTACGCGGCTGCAGACCTGCTCCACCACTTCCAACACGTGAGAGATGTACAGGATCGCCTTACCGCGTGCTGCAAGTTCCTCAAGCAGGTCTTTGAAGATGCGGGCAGAGACGACGTCGAGGCCGCTGAGGGGCTCATCAAAGACAAGAAGTGACGGGTTATGCAGCAGCGCGGCGGAGAGCAGGATGCGCTGTTTCATCCCCTTGGAGTAGAGCGCAATCGGGCTGTGACGCCAACTTTCGAGCCCCCATAGACGCAGCAGCACATGGGCGCGGGCATCAATCAGGGATTCGGACATCCCCCGCAGCCGGCCAACAAGCTGCAGATACTCAAGACCGGTCAGGTGAGTATAGACATGTGCCTCTTCGGGGACATATCCAAGCGTGGCCCGGTAACGCTCCAACTGATGTCGAATATTTCCGCCCTGGAAGAAAACGCCGCCCTCCGTTGGCTGTACCAGGCCCGTAATGATCTTTACGGTGGTGGACTTGCCAGAGCCGTTGGGGCCTAGATAACCGACCACCTCGCCCGGGCGGATGGTGAAATTGATGGATTCAATCGCGGGAAGGCCCCGGTAGATTTTCGTCAGATTTTTGACCTCAAGCATGTCTGTGCCCCTATGTAGCAAACTGCATAAGATGTAAGGGGAAGCCTACCCTCTTGTCAAGTAGATCGCTACATAGGTATTCTTTTGCGCATGGCCGAGACCGGAAAACTTTCGCACACCGCCGCCCTGATTCTGCATGCGATTGCCGTCGGCTATCGGTATGGCTTCTCCATCATGGAAAGCACTGGGTTGCCGTCGGGTACCGTGTACCCGGCGTTGCGGCGGCTCGAAGCGGAGGGGCTGATCCGGTCACAGTGGGAAGCGGAGGCGATTGCCGAAAAAGAGCAGCGCCCACCTCGCAAGTATTACAAGACGACCGCGGCCGCGCGTCCCGTTCTGGAGGCTTCGCGCAGCCGGTATCCATTGCTGGCAGCACTCACTGCGCCGGCAGAGGAGAAGGAGCGCGTATGAATGCCTACCTGCGATTGCTTTCTCTCTTGCTGCCTGTCCAGCAGAGGTATACGTGGTTATCCGAATGGAATGCCGAGCTGTGGCATGTACGGAGTGAGTCCGGGTGGGTTCCGGCTCTCCATTTGCTCCGCGGAGCCTTGGCCGACGCCCGGGAACTGCGCGCGCTGACCGAAAAGGAATCACCGGAAGGCTGGTCCTTGACGCTGCCCTGGCTGCAATCCTGGATTCAGCCTCTTGCTTTTCCATTGGCGATGTTCCTGATCATGACGTGCGCTGCCGTCTATGTTCCAGGCTCCCGGGATGTCTTGTTGAGCCGGAGTTATAACGCCCCATCATCCATTGTCCTCCTGAAGGATGCGGAGCATCCTACAATCTCCTACGCGACGTACGCCGAATGGATACGGCGGCGGCAGTTGCTCTTCGACGAGTTTGCGTTCTATGTGGTCCAAAAACGGTATGTCAACGGCGAGCACCTGCGTGTCGCGACCGCCTCATCCAATCTGATACGGATGCTAGGGCTGGGCAGGTCTGTCACGGATGGAATGTATTTAAGTTATGCCGCTGCGAAACGGTTAGGGTATCCGTCGCAGGTGCGTCTCGGTGCGAGCATGATGCGCGTCCAGGGAATACTTCCACGCACGACGCTGCAGTTATGGGACGATCCGGAGGCGATTGTTCTGGCGGATCGGCTCCCAGCGGGTATGCATGGGCATGTTTTAGGCGCGGTGGCCGCGGGAGCACCCGATATCAATTGGGGTTTTGCCGTGACGCAGACCAGGAAACCTCCTGTGCATATTCACGTCACGCCTCTGGAAGAGCGTGTCCTCATGCCGGGCAGGGCTTTTTTATTTGCGTGTGTGATTCTGTTGTTGGGCTTGGCCGCCACCCGTCCTCTTGTGCGTGGAGATGGCCGCCTGCGGATGCCAATTCGCCTGCGCTTGCGTTTGGCAATATTTGTAGGAGGGCAGGTGTTTCTGTTACTTGCCTCCGCCTACCTCGGCTCACTGGCGATTGCAATGGGCATGACTTTCTCGCGGCCAGAAGATGCAACTGGGGCACAGGCGTTTGCCGCCTTCCTACTGCTGCTGCCAACGATACGGCTGACACTGCGCAGTAACCGGCATCGCTGCCCATGCTGCCTGCGGAAGTTGGGACATCCGGCGCGCGTTGGACAGCCCTCCGCTGCGTTCCTGAATTGGTATGGCACTGAGCTGCTTTGTGTGCAGGGTCATGGTATGGCGCATATCCCGGATATGCCGACGACATCGTTTTCAGAACCACGCTGGATGCCGCTGGATGCGTCGTGGGCTGTTTTGTTTTCTCAGTAATGTAGATCTGTTGAAACGCCTTCGTCATCAGCTGGTTTCTTTGTTTGGTTTTCAAGGGAACCGGAATCCAATTCCGTCCGTATAGCCCCTGCAAAGAGACTTTTGGCGGCTGCGAACCTATTTGGAGGGAAATGATGCTGGCAGACCTGCGGGACGCGTTTCGGCAGTTAAAGAAGGCGCCGGCATTTGCGGTGACGGCCGTGGTAACTCTGGCCCTTGGAATCGGCGCGACCACCGCAATCTTCACCCTGGTACACCAGGTCATGCTGAAGTCGCTGCCTGTCGCCAAGCCCGAAGAGCTTTGGAGGATCGGCGACAAGATCCGCTGCTGCAACTGGGGCGGATACACGCAGGGCGATGATGGAGATTTCTCTCTCTTTTCCTGGGAGGCATACAAGAACTTTCGCGCGCATACGCCGGAGTTCAGTGATCTGGCAGCGCTGCAGGCCGGGAATGCCGCGCTCGGTGTGCGCAGAGCCGGCTCCCAGGCACAGGCGGATACACGCAACGGAGAGTACGTCTCCGGCAACTTCTTCCACACTCTCGGCGTGCAGCCATGGATCGGTCGCCTGATGACAGACGCGGATGACCAGGAGTCCGCTTCGCCTGTCGCAGTAATGAGCTATCACGTCTGGCAGGAGAAGTATGGTTCCGACCCATCGGTGGTCGGAGCCAGCTATCAGATTAACGGCCACCCCTTCACTGTGATTGGCGTGGCTCCGCCCGGATTTTATGGCGCCAAGCTCGCCGGTGGCGGCATGCCGGACTTCTGGCTTCCTTTGACGACTGAGATCATGATCGACGGCGCCACGTCGCGGTTGAAACGGCCCAATGGCAACTTCCTCGATCTGATCGGAAGAGTTCGCCCCGAGGTCGATTCGAGGACTCTCGAAGCGAAGCTGCGGGTGGAGTTTCATGACTGGCTGGCAAGTCATGTACCCGATATGGAGCCTGGCGAAAAACAGCTTTGGCAGCAACAGACGCTTCACCTGATCCCTGGCGGGTCAGGAGTTGCTGCCATGCGCGATCAGTACAAAGCTGGGTTGCGGCTACTGCTGATCGCGGCCGGGTGTGTCCTGCTGGTTGCTTGTGGGAACTTGGCAAATCTGATGCTGGCGCGCGGCCTGAAAGACAGAGCACAGACCTCCATCCGGACGGCATTGGGAGCGTCCAGGCGGCGCCTGGTACGCAGAGCGATGGTCGAGGCCGTTACTCTGGCTTTGATTGGAGGTATCTCTGGAGTTGCTGTAGCCTATGCCGGCACCAGGCTGATTCTGTATCTGGCTCTGGAGCGTGGAAACTCCAACAACTTCGTGCCCATCAGTGCGACCCCATCGATTCCGGCGCTGTTATTTACGCTGGGTATATCCGTACTGACGGGAATCCTCTTCGGCATAGCACCCGCGTGGATGACCTCACACGCCAACCCTGTAGACGCATTGCGCGGAGCGAATCGTTCCGTGGGTGGAAGAAGCTCCTGGACGCAGAAGTCGCTCGTTATCGGCCAGGCGGCGATGTCCCTGGTTCTGCTTTCGACGGCGGCTTTGCTGGGCCGAAGCCTGAGAAATCTCGAACACCAGAACTTCGGGTTTGAGACAGAGAACCGGTATATCGCGTGGATCAACCCGATGCTGGGCAACTACAGGCCCGAGCAGTTGGAGCCGATGTTCCGGAAGATCGACTACCGGCTGATGCAGATTCCTGGCGTTCGTATGGCGGCGCCGGCTCTCTACGCTCCAATGACGGGCGATAGCTGGAATGACGGCATTCGTGTTCAGGGCAGGCCGGAACCCGCACCGAAAGAAGACACGGGGGCGGGCTGGTCGCGGGTCATGCCTGGATTCTTTGAGACGATTGGCGCGCAAATGGTTCTCGGCCGCTCGATCGGTGAAGAAGATACATCGACGACACGTAAGGTTGCCGTGATCAACGAAGCATTTGCCAAGCGCTTTTTCAAGAACCAGAATCCCCTCGGCCAGCACTTCGGTATCGACAAGATCAAGTATGCGGGAACCTTTGAGATCGTGGGCGTTGTTCGTGACATGCGCTATATGACCTACGACTACAAGGATCCGGTACGTCCGATGTTCTGGGTGCCTGAGACGCAGACGGTGCAGTACGACGATGCAGCGTTCACAGCCGGCGAAACCTGGTCGCACTATCTCTATAACATCGTGATCTGGGCTCCAAATGCTCCTTCTGGAATGGAAGAGCAGGTGCGGAAGGCCCTAGTCAGCATCGATCCCGATCTGGTGCTCTATGGCGTCGATCCGTACAAGAAGGTCGTAAGTGCCGACTTCCAGCAAGAGAACATGATTGCGACTCTCACCACGCTCTTCGGCGTCCTCGGTCTCACGTTGGCGGCCGTCGGCCTGTATGGCGTGATGGCCTATATGGTGGAACAACGGACGAGTGAGATCGGTGTGCGGATGGCATTGGGCGCGAACCGCGGAGATGTGGTGCGCATGGTGCTGCACAATGCCTTTTTACAGATCGCAGTGGGATTAGCACTCGGGATTCCAGCGGCCATTGGAGCAGGGAAGCTGATGACCGACCAGCTCTTCGGTGTAATGCCCTGGGATCC
>JABFXN010000092.1 GCA_013361705.1 Acidobacteriaceae bacterium | reverse complement strand
GACACAACACGCTCCTGAGTGCCGACCTCGGCAATCAGGACAACAGTAAGTTATGTGGAATATGGGCAACCGCAAGTCTTTCCTGTTGGCTCGTCGCCGCCGCGCAGACCGCGTGAGGCGGGGGCAACCGGCCATCTGTTCTTCTGGAACCTCCGCTCGGAGGTTCATTTGCCTTGTGATTTTGTCGTCCACCCTATACGTTGGGATCGCTGCCCATTGGCCGCAGCCGACTCCCATGCCCGCGCCTGGATCACTCTCCAGTCCCATCGCGGCCTCGCATATAACACGATCGAGGCCTATTCACGCGGCCTGGAGCGTTACTTTCGATTCCTGACACAACTCCATCTCTCTTGTGCATCGGTCACACGCGCCGAGGTTGGACTCTACCTGGCGAGTTTGCAGGCGGAGGGCTCCCGCTTTTCGAACGCCACGATGCAACAGCTATTGACGGTCATTCGATTGTTCCATGCATATCTGATGGAAGAAGGAGTGCGCGCCAACAACCCGGCAGCGCATAGTCACACGGACAGGCCGCTGATTGCGCGGCATCACAAGCTGCCGTGGATTCCGAACGAGGACGACTGGCACGCGGTTCTTGCCGCGGCCCGCCAGGAGCCGATCCGCAACCGCGTCATGCTGGCGTTCGAACTACACCCAGCCGATCTCTATCTGGAGCTGGTCGAAGGTGGTCCTCCAACTCGCGCGACGTGCCCAGGTCGATCGGTTCAGCACGCACACATTGCGCCATCTCTGTTTGACTGACCTTGCACGCGCAGGTTGGGACATCCACGAGATCGCTGCCTTCGCCGGTCATCGCAGCATTCAGACCACATTGCTCTATATCCACCTCAGCGGCCGAGATCTGTCCGCGAAGCTCGCAGCAAGTATGGCCCAGATACACGCGCGTCGCATACAGATGCTCGCGGAGATGAACGTATGAACATGAAGCGTAAGCGAGGAGCCAGGAAGAACGGCAAGCCCTGGCCGAACAACATTGGCCCATGGTTAGAGAAGTTGCCGGCCGAGAAGCGTACCCAGCTCTTTCAGCGCGCAGCGCGCGCTCAGTGGGGTCCGGAGAAGCAGGAACCGAAGAAGGCCGACGACGGGCCTTGGGTCTGGCCGATCGATGTGGAGGGTTATGACCGCTCCAGTGCGCTCACTCCGGTCGAAGAAGACATGCTGACGCGCTATGCCGAGGCCTATCGCTTTTATCGCTACGGTCGAACCATGGACTTCGGGGAGACACTTGATCGGCTGGTGAAGCCTCTGAACGATGCGCTCGACTACACGGGCATCAGAACCCTCTTCCGCAAGTACGTGCTCCTGTACTTTCTTCGTGAGATGGCGGAACGCAAGCGGTCCTTCTGGGGGTGGACGACCGATGAGTGGATCGAGACCATTGAGCGCAGAAAGAAGGTGGAGTACCAGCACGTCATCGCAGTCGCGTACTTGCTCTGCGGATTCTCAGACCTTCATCGGCTCAGTAAAAATCACATCGTTTACGTCGTCCTGGCCCGCAAGGTCTTTGGTCGCGAGTACATGAAGGTGGTCGGAGACCGCGTGCAGAGTCTGCTGCGTGAGTGGGGCTATTTGAGAACAGGTACGCTGACCCTAGTTTTGCGCACCATTTTCGAGGGGCTGCTGTATAAACGCTCTCCACACCTCCATGCGCTAACTATCGAGGACCTTCAGGAGGTGATCGCGCGCCGACCGCCGCGCACCGGAAGCTACTGCGTGGTTGCCCTCTCGCGTGTCTTGGCCAGCATGGGCACTGTTCCCGAAGCGATGGAGATCAAGCGTCCGGTTCAGGATAAAAAGCTGTCGCCTGCGCTTACCATCGGTGTGCCGGCCGAGTGGTGCCGGCTCAGCCGCCTCTGGTACGACCGAGCCACCTATTCGCTTAAGAACAGGAACAAGAGCTACTATTTCCTGCTCAACGTCGGCAGATGGCTCGGCAAGGTACACCCAGAGATCACTTCGCCCGCTGATTGGACCAGAGCCCTCGCCGCGGAAGCGGTGTCGATCGTTTGCCAGTGGCATGGAGGCGATTGGTGCAGCATCGATCCGGTCCATGTGAAGAGCCGCGGCCAGATCCTCGCGCCCAACACACGCGCCGGCCGCATTTCCATCTTGCGAGTTTTCTTTCGCGATCTGCAGGAGTGGGAGCTGATCCCGCGACGATTCGATCCGATGCGGAGCATGGTCACACCCAAGAGCCTGCTTGCGCTGATTGGCCCGAACCCGCGCGCCATCGCTGATGACGTGTGGGCCAAGCTCATGTGGGCGGGCCTTAACCTGACCGTCGATGATCTTCCGAAAAAAGGTGATCTTCACCGTGTCCCCTTTCCATCAACCGCCTATCCGATTGAGATGACCAGAGCACTTGTCATCACCTGGTTGTTTGCCGGCCTTCGACGGAACGAGATCGTTCGTCTGCGCGTTGGCTGCATTCGCTGGCAGAGGGATGATGTCACCGTGCCGGGCACCGGCGACTCCCTACCCGCGGATGCCGTTTGCCTGCTCGATGTTCCTGTCAACAAGACCACTACTGCCTTCACCAAGCCTGTAGATCGGATTGTCGGAGAGGCCATCGCTGCGTGGGAAAAGGTGCGTCCACAAGGTGCAAAACTCCCCGACCCGAAAACTGGCGAGCTGGTCGATTTTCTCTTTCTCATTCGCCTTACCAGGCTAGGAATAAACTATCTCAACAAGACGCTGATTCCGGCTCTCTGCAAGAAGGCCGGTGTCCCTCTCGCCGATGTGCGCGGTAACATCACCAGCCACCGCGCCAGGTCCACCATTGCTTCACAGCTTTACAACGCGCGTGAGCCGATGACGCTCTTTGAGCTGCAGGAGTGGCTGGGCCACGCAACTCCAACAGCCACTCAGCACTACGCCAAGATCACTCCATTGAAGGTTGCCAAGTCCTACGCAGATGCAGGCTACTTCGCACGCAACCTTCGGGCTATCGAGGTTCTGGTCGATCAGGACGTGGTCCGCAACGGGCGCGCTGCGACTGAGCCATGGAAGTTTTACGACCTCGGTCACGGGTATTGTACCTACGATTTCTTTGAACAGTGCCAGCACCGCATGGCCTGCGCCAAGTGCGATTTCTATATGCCGAAACAGTCCACCGAGGCCTTGCTGCTGGAGGGCAAGACGCATCTGCTGCGGCTACTCCAGGAGATTCCGCTCGGTGAGTCCGAGCAGGCAGCGGTCGAAGATGGTATCGCTGCCTACGAAGATCTCCTGTCAAGGCTGGTGGATGTACCAACGCCGGCTGGGCCAACACCTCGGCAGATCCATGCTGAATTGGTTCAGATCACGTCTGTCAGGGAGGTATTACATTCCGCATCCGACAGCCGCACCTCGTCCTGAACCTACCATGTGCCTTGAGAGTGGAATAGCTGTCTGTGTCGCAAACGCGAGCCGAAGGTCCATGGGCCTCGATCGGCTGGGATCACAAAGCTGCGGCGGTTCGAGGGAAGATGACCGCCACGGCAAATCTGTGCCGGATTCACTCGAAGAGAGCCAGAATCGCGCATCTCTGGTCAATTTTGATCATCTTGAAATGGAAGATGCCAGTAAATTTGGTGACACGAGGTTACCAACATCATGGACGTAACTATTGTCATAGTTGAGCAGGACGGCGAGGACGGGGTGCTTGTCACATTCTCAGACGGAACGATCGCCGGATACGTCGCAGGAGAGCTCCTGGAATTGAGACCGGTTCGCGAAAAAGTCGGCGTGACTGAGCGACTCGACGCAGGGTCTCTGTGAATTAAAGCTGTCCCGTGCAAGGTCTGTCACAGTTTGGTTGTCCGAATAGCCATACAGGTCTAACCGGTGAGAAGTTCCGCAAGCCATGCAGTGGGGAGATTCCAGCTTTCGACGATTCACACCCGGATAAACATTTCGTTATTAACAATGATGGGCGGCGATATGTTGCTCGAGCGCCAAGCGTGCCTGCTCGGATTTCACGCGGGCCTCGTTACTCGCCCGCTCCAATCGATCGTATTCGTCTTTGGGCGACGTGCCCATCTTTCGGCGCAGCTCTCTCTCACAGCTTCAGAGAACTTCGACGTGGCCGGTCTCGTATTCCATTGCCAGCCGGGCCTTTTCTTCGCAGGACACTCTTCGACCTCAGGTCTAATATTACTGGATTACAGTCTCACGCGGTCCACGCGGCGGCGACGAGCCAGCAGGAAAGACTTGCAATTTTCCCATATTCCACATAATGCACTGACCCCACCTGCTATCAGGCCAAGGTACAGGCACACATTGCGGCTTCGGTTGCTGCCAAGCCGCAGCTTGTCCAGATCAGCACGTCCTACCGCGCCCAGGCCGAAGGCTGCATCATCCTCTCGCGTGGCAAGTATGTTGCAATCTGTGAGGAGAGGCCAGCGGACAAGGAACAGGCGAAGCGACCGGAGTTCAAGACCTGCAAATACACCACCGAGGCCATCATTACTGAGGGAGAAAGTCAGGGCACCGTTCACAAGGTCTGCGCGAACGCCGATTGCCCTGTGCATCATCCCAAGACCAAAGAGCGGGCTCAGGATGAGGCCGAGCGTGCCAGGTCAAAGGCGGAGCAGGAGAAGCAGCGCCGCGAGGAAGCCATCGCAAACTTAACCGGGCTTCGCGTCCTTTCCGCCATCGGCTCCGCCGTGCCGGTACGGTTGCTCAAGCGCGACTTGCTTTTCGTTGTCGAGAAGCTAGTCAGCACATTGGACGACAGCCGAGTTGAGATGCTGGCGCGGCAGCACGGCATTCGTCAGAAGCGCGACGATGGCGGAGTCCGCAAGACCTTAGCGGCCTTCCTTCGCCGCGCCGAGGAAGGCACGCTCTCCCGGCTCTAGGTGGAGTCCACCAACTTGCTCTCGGCCTCGCGCGGCA
>JABFXN010000036.1 GCA_013361705.1 Acidobacteriaceae bacterium | reverse complement strand
ACGTACGGGCAAACGGAATCGTCTCGCGTACGTGGTCCAGGCCGCAGACCCACGCCACCACACGTTCAATGCCCATGCCGAAGCCGGCATGCGGGACTGAGCCATACTTGCGCAGGTCCAGGTACCACTGGAAGGCTTCGAGCGGCAGCTCGTGCGCTTCGATCCGGCTCTTCAGGAGCTCGTAGCTGGAGACACGCTGGCTGCCACCAATGATCTCGCCGTAGCCCTCAGGAGCCAGCACATCGAGACACAATGCCTTGGTCGGGTCCTTGGGATCAGGCTCCATGTAGAAGGCCTTTACCGCCGCCGGATAACGATGCACCATCACCGGGCGATCGAACTGGCTGGAGATGTAGGTCTCATCCGGAGATCCGAAGTCGTCGCCGTAGGTGTGCGGATGCTCGATGGCGCCCTTCTTGTAGGCCTCTTCCAGCATGGCGTGGGCTTCGTCGTAGCTGATCTTCGGGAAGGGAGCCTGGATGGCCTCAAGCTTTGCCACATCGCGCTGCAGCACCTTCAGGTCGGCCTGGTGGCCTTCGATCACGCGCTTCACAATGTGCGAGACGAAGTTCTCCGCCAGCTCCATCAGGCCATCGAGCTCCAGATATGCGACTTCGGGCTCAATCATCCAGAACTCAGTGAGGTGACGGCGGGTCTTCGACTTCTCTGCGCGGAAGGTCGGGCCGAAGCTGTAGACCTTGCCCAGCGCCAGCGCCGTGGCCTCGATGTAGAGCTGGCCGCTCTGCGTCAGATAGGCCTTTTCCTGGTCGAAGTAGTCCATCTCGAAGAGCTCAGAGGTGCCCTCGCAGGCGTTCGGCGTCAGGATAGGCGGATCGGTGCGGATGAAGCCGTTGGTATCGAAGTACTCCTGCGCCGCGCGCATGATGGTGGCGCGGATACGCAGAATGGCCGACTGCCTCGGCGTGCGCACCCAGAGATGACGATGCTCCATCAGGAAGTCGACGCCATGCTCCTTCAGCGAGATGGGGAAGGGAGTCTCTTCGGGAATGCGGTGGATGACCTCGATATTTTCGACATCGAGCTCAAAGCCCGATGGAGCACGCTTATCCGCCCGCACCTTACCAGTGACAACGACCGACGACTCCTGCGTCAGGTTCTTGATCGTCGTGAAGACCTCTTCCGACACGGCTGCTTTGGGCACAATGCCCTGAATGGTGCCGGTGCCGTCGCGGAAGATGGGAAAGAGGAGCTTGCCGCTCTCGCGAAGGGTATAGAGCCAGCCGCGCAGGGTGACGGTCTGCCCTTCATGTTGGGCAAGCGAGGCGATGGTGGCGAGGGGGGCTGAGGAGACTGCTGAATCACTCATTGCGGATTCCATTCTAGCCCCGCAACGAAGACGGTTCGAGCTTCGCTCGAACAACCCATGTCCCTGAGGGGACATGGGGCACCCAGCCTATGGGCTCTCCGAACTTGTCCTAAACGCCCAGGAGCTTCCAGGCCTCGACGGCCTTCCGTGACGCCGTCTCGGCGGTCTCATGCAGCTCGTGGGTGATCTCCAGCACGCCGATCGGTGTCTGCGGAAGTGCGGCAATCAGCTCAGCAGCCTTCGTCCAATCGATTCCACCGCTGCCGGGCCAGAGGTGTTCGTCCCGTGTGCCCTGGTTGTCGTGCAGATGCAGTTCGCGGATACGCGTCGCCAACAGCGTCAGAGCCTCTTCTATGCCGTTGGGACGCAGATGACAGTGCCCCAGGTCGACGCAGATGTTCACGGTGTCGAAGTGGCCAACGTGCAGAATCTCCAGCAGATGCTCAGGCGAGGTGACATCGTTGTCCAGCGTCTCGATCAGCGTCTTGATGCCGAGCGGTCCGGCAAAGGCCTTTATATGTTCGATAGCCGACAGAGAGTTCTCCAGGGCGCGCGGCGACCAGGTATCGCCTTTCTGGCCAAGATGCAGCACGATCGACTCGAAGGGGATGAAGTCTGCCGACTCCAGCGAGCGCTTGATCTCGTCCATTGCCTGAATGCGCTTGGATTTATCCGGATCGATGAGATTAACCGTCTGCGACAGGTCGCGGGACCAGTGCGCCCGGTCGTGCAGCGGCTGGTGCAGCGTCGCCAGCACATTGTTCGAACGGAACCAGTTCCCCAGCTCACGAGTGGTGGAACGGTCTGTGTAATCAAAGTGATGGCGTGCGGCGAAGACCTCAATAGCCTCCGCTCCCCCGGACGCAAGGGCGTCGAGGAGACCGGGATGGAGCCGCTGCTCCAGAAAAACGTGTGTGGAAATGGCCCTGATCATCCGAACATTTGACGATATAGCTTACCCAAGGTTGCGCAAAAGTGGTTTGTTTGGTTCATGATTCACCCGGACAGAACCATGGGGCCGACACAACATGATTGAATGGTGAGTCGTGGAGGAAATGGGATGCGCCGTTTTGCTGTAATCGCCCTTGGATTGAGTGTAGGCGTGGCCTGGTGCCAGGCTCCGGCAAGTGAACAGAACCCCGTACCGGAGCAGCAGGTGGTGAAGCCCGCCGATGCCGCCGCCCCGGCGACCCCAGTCTCCGTACCGGTACAGAAGCCGCCGGTGCCGGACCAAATCTCCATGCCGACTGACAAGACCATCGCCGGCCTGCAGGGTCGCGTCCTGGACTTCGCCCAACTCAGCCGCGACCGCGAAGATAATGCCAACCTCGAGCCTCCGGCACCCGGCGAAACGCGGGTGGTCTTTTATGGTGACTCCATTACCGACGCCTGGGGACGCCGCAGCGGAAAGTTCTTCCCCGGCAAACCCTGGATCAACCGCGGCATCAGCGGACAGACCACCCAACAGATGCTCATCCGCTTCCAGCAGGATGTGGTTCACCTGAAGCCCGTCGCCGTCGTCATTCTTGCCGGAACCAATGACGTTGCCGGCAACACTGGCCCGGAAAACCTGCAGATGATTCAGGACAACATCACCAGCATGGTGGCTATCGCCAAAGCGAACAACATCCGCGTGGTGCTGGCCAGCGTACTGCCGGCGAAGAAGTTCAACTGGAACCCTGACGTCCAGCCCGCCGAAACGATCCGCACAGTGAACCAGTGGATCGAACAGTACTGCGCGAAAGAAAAGCTCACCTTCCTGAACTACTATCCCGCCCTGGTCGACAACGAAGGCGGCATGAAGGAAGACCTGGCCGCAGACAAGACCGTGCATCCGAACGACGCCGGTTATGCCGTGATGGAGCCGCTGGCGCAGGCAGCGGTGGAGAAAGCCTTGAAATAAGTGTCAAAAGTTGAAAGTTAAAAGTTGAAGCGTTAATACATGGGCGAGTTGAACATATGTTCTCCTCCAGCGATAGAAACAAAGGCATGGGTGAAGAACCGAGTTCTTGCTACCCATGCCTTAACGCTTTAACTTTCAACCTTTAACTTTCAACATTGACAATTCAATACGCACAAGCGTATTGAATTGTCATGCGACCTTCTCTTCGCGAAGACATTCTCAAGGCCGGCCTGAAGGTGATGTTCAAAGCCGGGTATCAGGGGGCTTCGGTACGCGATATCTGTGAAGCGGCCGGAGCTCCGCATGGATCGTTTACCAATCACTTCCGCTCGAAGGAAGCCTTTGCCCAGGAGGTCCTCGACCGCTATTTCGAGTACCTGCAGGGACATATCCAGCGATCGTTGGGTGACAAGACGCTTTCTCCGCGGCAGCGGCTGGAGCGTTATCTGGAGATCATCAGCGAGGTGCTGGCCGCGGATCAATGGGGCCGCGGTTGTCTTATCGGCGACTTCAGCCTGGAGACGGTCTCCCATAGCAAACGCCTGCGCCAGCGCCTCGAGGAGATCTTCGAGGAGTGGCGGATTCCCTTTGCCGCCTGCATCGCCGAAGCACAGGCGACCGGAGAGATCGACAACACCTTCGATCCAGTTGACCTGGCTGAGTTTCTTCTTTCGTCGTGGGAGGGAGCCATTCTTCGCATGAAGGTCGAACGTGGACCAGCAGCGCTGGATCGCTTCCGCAAGATCATCTTTCAAACCGTGTTCAAGGAGCAACGATGAACGTACTGAGTGATGTGATGTTGTCTCAGGTCGAGGTTCTGGACTCGACCATGGCCTACCGTGAAGCAGGAACCCCTGGAGCTCCAGTAGCTCTGTTCCTGCATGGAAACCCGACATCGTCGTATATCTGGCGCAACATTATTCCGCTCGTGGCTCCAGTAGCTCATTGCATTGCACCGGACCTGATCGGATTTGGACAATCGGGCAAGCCCGCCATCGAATATCGCTTTGCGGATCATGCCCGCTACCTCGATGCATTTCTCGAACGGATGAACATCACATCGGCGTATCTCGTCGCGCAAGACTGGGGCACGGCTCTTGCCTTCCATCTTGCCGCACGTAAACCGGAGCTTGTGCGCGGGCTTGCATTCATGGAGTTCATTCGCCCCATGCCCACCTGGAACGACTTCCATCCCGATCAGATCGACACCTTCAAACGCTTCAGAACACCCGGTGTGGGTGAAGAGATGATCCTGGAGCACAACGTCTTTATCGAACGCGTACTTCCGGCAGCGACCATGCGGAAGTTCACCGAAGAAGAGATGGAGGTCTATCGCGCTCCATTCCCGACGCCGGAGTCGCGACGGCCGACCTGGCGCTTTCCCAACGAGCTGCCCATCGCAGGAACCCCCAGCGATGTGTACGCCACGCTGGAAGAGGCCCACCGCGCGCTGGCTGCATCCACTTATCCCAAGCTGTTGTTTGTAGGCAATCCAGGAGCGTTGGTCTCGCCGGCATTCGCACAAGACTTCGCAAAGAACCTGAAGAACTGCGAAGTCGTCCAGCTTCGCTCTGGCCTCCACTATCTACAGGAAGATCATCCGGACGTAATTGGAGCCAACGTCAAGGAATGGATTGAAGAGTTAAAAGGTGCAAGTTAAAAGTTAAAGCGTTAACGCGCGG
>JABFXN010000347.1 GCA_013361705.1 Acidobacteriaceae bacterium | reverse complement strand
AGATCAAAGCCGTGGAAGTGGAAGCCTGGCTACGAGGGCTCAATCTTGCTCGCGCATCCCGAGCCAAGATCCGAAACGTCTTCTCTGTCTTGTTTACACATGCGTGCCGATACGAACTGTTCGACAGCAATCCCATACGATTCGTCCGTCAGAGTGCAAAGCGTCGCCGGGCTCCGGACGTGCTGACAGGAAAGGAAATCAAGGCGCTAGTTGACGGCCTGGCTCTCCGTGAGCGAACTCTTGTCCTGCTCGCAGCGTCAACCGGTTTGAGGCAAGGCGAGCTCTTTGGGTTGAAATGGTGCGACGTTGATTTCGATCGTAAGGAGCTGAATGTAATCCGATCCTTCGTGTGCGGTGCCGAAGGCCGATGTAAAACTGAATCCTCACAAAAGCCGGTTCCCATGCACTCCCAGCTTGTCTCGTTGCTAATGACGTGGCGGGGGCAGTGCAACTTCCAATCGCCCACTGATTGGGTGTTCGCCAGTAGACTGCACGGCGGGCGAAAGCCTTATTGGGGAGCTTCAATCCTCCGCCATTTCATTCGTCCGGTAGCTAAAGCTGTGGGTATCGACAAACGGATCGGATGGCACACCTTCCGACATACATACTGCACCCTCCTCAGGAGCCTGGGAGTGGAATTCAAGGTGATGCAGGAGCTGATGAGGCATTCGTCTCTCCGTTCGACGCTCGACGTCTACACCCAAGCGGTGTGTCCAGCCAAGCGTGCTGCACAAGCTGCCGTGCTTTCACTCTTGTTTCCGGTGGCCGCTACAGATCTGGACTCAGAGATCATTGGAACGGCCTAGAAGGTTCGATTTATGGGTGCAAAAAGGGTGCAAAAATGTGTCCTTTTGCACCTTCGAATGGAAGGCGAAACTCTGCGTAAGTCTTTGAAAGGATTTGGCGTCCCCGACGGGATTCGAACCCGTGTTATCGCCGTGAAAGGGCGGTGTCCTAGGCCGGGCTAGACGACGGGGACGCTTAGGCTGAAGTGCCTTGGCGCAGAATTGCAGGCCTCTATTACGCTATCAATACTGGAAGCTCATGTCAAAAATACAGCCGCACGGATACAAGTACCTTGATGCCCTGATCACCGCATTTGTCGTAATTCTGCTGGTCAGCAACCTGGTGGCACAGAAGATCTGCCGTATCGGACCGCTGGAGGTCAGCGGTGCGGTAATCCTGTTCCCCATCACCTACATCTTCGGAGACGTCTTTACTGAGGTCTACGGCTACGGAGCGTCGCGCCGGGCCATCTGGCTTGGCTTCTTCGGAACAGCTCTGCTGTATGTGATGGCCACCATCACCATCTCATTGCCCGCAGCCAGCGGATGGCATAACCAGGCGGCCTTTGAGACCGTCTTCGGATTTATTCCCCGCATCCTGTTTGCCAGCATCATCGCCTACTTTCTGGGAGAGTTCGCCAACAGCTACACTCTGGCGCGGATGAAGCTGGTCACGAACGGCAAGATGCTGTGGACGCGGACGGTGGGTTCCACCATCGTCGGCCAGGCCGTCGACACCGCCGTCGTAATGACGCTCACCTTCGGTTTCACGATTCCGTGGGCCGATATCGGGCGGCTGATCGTGACCGGCTATCTATTGAAGGTGGTCTATGAGGTGCTCGCTACGCCGGTAACCTACGCCGTGGTGGGCTGGTTGAAGCGGTCAGAGGGCGTGGATGCCTTTGACCGGCATACCAGCTTCAATCCCTTTCACTTCGCCGAGTAGAGCCTAGTGGCAGATCAGAGCTTGGTAACTAATGCCCCGTACTGATCGAGGATGTAGGAATCGGTCATGCCGGCGATGTAGTCGGCAACGGTGCGGGGCACACCCTCGGTCTCCAGGTCGCCGTAATAGTTGCTGGGAAGCTGGCTGGGGTTCTTCACCCAGTAATTAAAGAGCGATTTGATGACAATAACGCCGTGCTTGCGCTCCACATCCAGCGGGCCGCAAGTGTAGAGAGCTTCGTAGAGATACCGCTTTTCTTCCAGGCGCATGGCCTCGATCTCCGGAGAAAAGATCGCGATGCGGTAGGGGTGTTCGCGAATCTGCTCCAGTGTCTCAATCCCCAACTCTTCGATCTGGCGTGTGACGTTGTTGATGACATCGTCGGTCAGACGGTGCTGCATCCACTGCAGTGCCTCGTGGAAGAGATATTTCTGTTCCACGCCGGGATGCCGGCGATGCACGAACTCATAGAGTTCGCGGAAGATGGTGAGGTGTTCGCAGAGCTCGCCGACTTCCAGAATCTTTGATTCGACTCCATCGTCAAGGTCGGCGGTCAGATACGCGACCTCGTCGACCAGATCGATTATCTGTGCTTCGAGTGGCGGCCTCTGGCCGAGGAAGTATTCCGCAAGTTTTGGATATTTATCGGCCGGGTAGTCGCGCGAGTGCTTGATGATGCCTTCCCGCACACCGAGAGTCAGGTTCAGACCGCGATGCGCTGCGTAGCGCTGCTCGAAGCGTTCGACCGTACGCAGAGCCTGCAGATTGTGATCGAACCGCAGCCCGTGTGGTTGCAGGCACTCGTCGAGGGCTCGCTCGCCGGTGTGGCCATAGGGTGGATGCCCGATGTCGTGAACCAGGGCAAGCGTCTCCGCGAGTTCGACGTTCAGGCCAAGAGCAGAGGCGACTTCCCGCGCGATCTGGGCAACCTCAATGGAGTGCGTCAGACGTGAACGGAAGTGATCTGAGGTGCGGGTGGAGAAGACCTGCGTTTTACCGGCCAGGCGGCGAAAGGCGCGCGACCCTACGACGCGGTCGCGGTCGCGTTCAAACGGCGAACGCGACATCCGCTCCGGATAGGGCCATTTGCGCTGGATCAGCGGATCATCCGCATCGCCGCGTACAGCATAGGATTTGCGCAAGGTCGACATGCGATCGTACGAAAAAAGCTCCTAAGAGCAGGCTATCAGCCGGAGGGTTAAGGAAAAGGAAAAAGGCCAGCCTGGGGCTGGCCTCCTCCTGGCAACGAAACTGCCTGGTTACTTGTCCTGCAGGGCTGAGGTACGAGAAGGCGTAGCGCGAGCAAGCTTGACGCGGGCGCTATCGAGCTTCTTCTGCACCTTGGCCTGGTCAGCCGGATCGGCGTCCGGAGCCAGAGCCATCTTGTACTCCTTCATCGAGCGCTCCCACCAGGTGACGGCCTGCTTCAACTTGCCGGTCTGGAGGTAGAGCTCACCCAGATGGTCATAGACGGTCGGGTCGGTCGAGATGCGATCCTTCGCCTTCAGCAGGTACTCTTCGGCGAGCGTGTACTGCCCGCTCTTGAAGTAAGCCCAGCCGAGAGAATCGAGGTAAGCACCGTTCTGCGGATCGAGCTCCACGGCCTTGCGGACCATATCGAGGGCTTCATTCACCTTCTGCCCGCGGTCGGCGAGCATATAACCCAGATAGTTGAGGGTGGCGGCATTGTTGGGGTCGATCGTAAGAACCTTACGGAATTCGATCTCGGCCTGATCGTACAGCTTCTGCCGCTCCGCCAGCGTGCCGCGCGAGAAGTAGAGGTAGATCTTGTCTTCGTTGCGTGAAGTGATGCCTTCCACCTGCGAGAGCTGCTCGTCTGCATCCTTCCAGCGCTTCAGCCGGATGTACATCTGCGCAAGCTGCATGCGGGTATCGCGATCGTCGTCCCCGCCAAGCTGGGCCTTGGCAATCGTAATCGCTTCGTCAACCTTGCCGGTATCGGCGAGCGTTCCGGCATAGACCATCTGGACCGATTTGTCCTTGGGCAGAGCTTTGGCAGCCTCAGCTGCAGCGGCAGTCATCTTCGCCCACTCGTGGTTGTCGCGATAGGCATCCACCTCACCCATATAGCCACGGGAGACGTTATCGCCGCCGAGAGCAATAATCTGCTTATAGGCGTCGACGGCCTGGGAGGTCTTACCTTGTTCCTTGAGCACAATGCCAAGACGATCGAGGAAGAGTCCGCGATTATTCTTTTCGCCGTCGGTGTAGTTGCCGTCAGCGTGAGCTGTATCGCCGAGCAGCTTGGTCAGCGTTGCGACAGCATCGTCGAAGCGGCCGAGTGAATCGTACAGAAGGGCTTCGTTGTAGCTGAGCTCAAGCGAGTCCGTGACCAGGGTCTTGGCCTTCTTGAGCGTGGTGAGCGCTTCGTCGTAGTGTCCCTGCCGTCGCTGGATCTCGGAGATGCGGATGTACGACTGAGCATCCTGCGGCTCTGCGGTGACGATGTCCTGGTATTGCTTCAGAGCTGCATCAAACTGGCCGTCCAGCAGCAGAGCACTGGCGAGACCACGCTGCGCGTCGAGGTTGTCGTTGTCGATATCAAGAGAGCGCTGATAAGCAGCGGCAGCCTCTTTGGGCTTCTTCAACTGGTCATAGGTCAGACCCAGTGAATACTCCATTCGCGCGGTACGGTCCGTGATGGGCAGCGCGTTGATGAGCTGTGCGATGCGGTCGTACTGGTTCTGTTCCCCATAGAGGCGAACCATCGCGAGGATGACCTCTTCCGAGGTTCCGTCAAGCTTCTGTGCCGTCTTCAGCTCCGCCTCAGCCTTATCGTTCTCGTGGTTCAGGGCATAGAGCTGGCCCAGCAAAAGATGATCTTCCACACTGTCCGGCTTCAGGCGGACGATGGCCTTGTACTCGGTAAGGGCCAACTGCAGCATCTGCTGAGACTGATTGTTGGGAGTTCCATCGCCAAGAGAGCGGAGATAGATCTTGCCCAGGATGTTGTGGGCGTCCACATCATCGGGATTCTTCTTGACCTGTTCCTGCGCGACAGAAACAGCTTCGCGGACGCGGCCAAGCTTCAGATAAAGATCGGCAAGACCATTCTGCAACTGTGCAGAGTCAGAGTCGGCGTTCAACGCCAGCTTGTACTCTTCGATAGCCTGCGTGGCGTAATCGGTGCGGCCCTGATTGATGGCCAGCTCTTCATACATAT
>JABFXN010000066.1 GCA_013361705.1 Acidobacteriaceae bacterium | reverse complement strand
CGAGTCTTGCCTGCAGGCGAGTCTTGAAAGCGATAGGAGCGAAATCCTGAACGATGCCGGTAACGCGAGTTCCCTCGGACAGGACCAGCCTTTCGCGTACATAGACCGGCGCAACTAAAAAGCCCTCGACAGCAGTTCCACGAGCGAGTGGTATGGTCTTCCGGATCTGGATGCGAAGCGGCACTCCGGCATCGATGGTCGCTCCACTCTCGTCCGGAGCCTGGCCTTTGGCGGCCACACACAATAGACATAACAGTACTGCAGGTAGCAGCGAAAACACTCTCCGCATCATTCGTCGTGGTATCCATTCCGGCCTGGGTAGTTCTGGTGAAGAAACTACCGGGTATTTTGGTGGCTCTCCAACCAAAGTGACGGTTGCGGCTTAATTCTCCATGAAGGTAAGGCGGCGCCAGCATTACAGGCGGGTAAACAAAAGAGCCATCTCCCAAACGCGGCTCTATTGTTCTCGTCAATACCCTCTATTTTATCGCTGCCCCGCAATGGCTTCCACTTCACGCCATTCGGCATCGTTCAGTTGCACGTCTGCAGCTTTCATATTCTCTTCCAGATGCTGGATAGAACTTGTTCCGGGAATTGGCAGGATGACCGGCGAGCGGTGCAGCAGCCATGCGATCGAAAGCTGCGAAAGCGTAACGCCGTGGCGCTGCGCAAAGACATCGAGTTTGCCTCCCGGCTGAGTCAGCTTGCCCGCTGCCACCGGGAACCATGGAATAAAAGCCAGGCCTTCGTTGTGGCAATACTCCAGCACCGCTTCACTTTTGCGGTCGGCGATGTTGTAGAGATTCTGCACGCTGACAATCTCAATGACCTTGCGCGCCTGCTTAATCTGCTCGACCGAAACCTCGCTCAGGCCGACATGGCGGATCTTTCCCTGCTCTTGCAGCTTTTTGATCGCGCCCAGCGACTCCTCTACCGGGACCTCGGGGTCGATGCGATGGAGTTGCCACAGATCGATCTGCTGCAGCTTAAGACGCCGCAGGCTCAGCTCGACCTGCTGCACCAGGTACTCGGGCCGTCCAAGCGGTATCCATACATCTGGCCCCGTCCGGGCAAGCCCTGATTTGGTCGCGATCACGACGCCCGGCTTGTACGGAGCGAGGGCCTGGCCGATGAGTTCCTCGCTGATGGTAGGCCCATAGCTATCAGCCGTGTCGACAAAGTTCACGCCCAGCTCCACCGCCCGGCGCAACACTCCTTTCATCGCCTCGCGGTCGGCAGGCTCTCCCCACACGCCCTTGCCCACAATGCGCATTGCGCCGTAACCCAGGCGGCTAATTTCCAAGTCTCCGCCCAGGCGGAAGGTCTTCGCGATCGATGCCATATCTGTCTCCCTCGTTCCGCTTAGATGTCGCGCATATTCAACACGATTCGAGAGATATAAACGTTTCTACCGCGCCTAATGCGCAGAAAAATTGAGCGAATCAGCCTTCCGCAATCGATTGACTTCTCTATCGATAGGTTGAGCAAGTATCATGTGGAGCAATCTCACTTACGCAGGAGTTCGTCGGCGAAATGATCCAGAAGAAGTCTGCAGGTTTGTCTTTCCTTACCCGCCTTGTACCTACCCGTCGTCTCTTCTTCCTCGCAGGCGCTGCCTGTACCGCCGCGGTAACACTTCTTACGGTCACTCATATGGGACGTGTGGATGCCCAGCAAGCCAAGCCCAAAACTCCGGGCAACGACTGGATTCAGCTCTTCAATGGGAAAGATCTTACCGGCTGGGTTCCAGTCGGAGCTGAGAGCTGGACTGTGGAAGATGACGGCGTGTTGCACGGCAAGGGCCTGACCAAAGCCTACGGTTACCTCGAGACCGATAAGGACTACAAAGACTTCCAGCTTTCACTGCGTTTCAAGTGCGTCGGCGACGGCAACAGCGGCGTTTTCTTCCATACAGGTTTCAAACCTAACTCCGTCGATACGACGCAGGGCATGCAGTTTGAGATCGACTGCACCATGATGCACCACACTGCCGGCGTCTACGCTGAAGATGGCCGCGGATGGGTCGTCTGGCCTGCGCCTGAGAACGAAGGTGTCGTCCGCCACGGCGAGTGGAACGATTATCTGGTCGAAGTGGTTGGCAATCGCTACCGGTCGCGTCTGAACGGCGTGCCGATGGTGGACTTCACTGATCCTAAGCCCGGCGCTCCCGATGGCCGTATCGCGTTGCAGTTGCACGCCGGCGGCGAAGGCAACATGCAGTTCAAAGATATCTGGATCCGCGATCTATCGAAACGCTGAACACCAACGTATATATCTCAGCTTGCCTGGAGCCAATCGCTTCAGCCTGCATCGCTTCAATCTTGCACCGTCTTAACCTCGCACCTAGGACCTCTTCATGCCTGAAAACAACAGGAACCGTAGTTCGTCCCGCCTCATCGCCGCGGCGATCTTGCTGCTGATTCCCGCGGGGATCACGCTCTACAGTGTGGCGCAGCACATTGAGACGTCGAAGTTCAACGAAGCGCCCATGCGGCCGGTCGATCCACCTCAGGTCGTCGCTGCAGGCAAGGCGTTGTACGAAAAGCACTGTGAGAGCTGCCACAGCGCGGATTTACGCGGTAAGGAGAATGTTGGACCCAATATCCTTCGTTCTCAGGACGCTCTTGTGGACATGCATGGGGAGTCGCTGGAACCTATTATCCGTGGCGAAAAGCAAGGCCTCGCAAATCACCACATCCTGACAGAGAAAGGCGACGTTGCTGCGGTCGCAGCCTATGTCCGCAGCATCCTGAGCGAGATCGGCAGCCAGGGACGCGCGCCGGGGGATGCTCTGCGTTCGCCAAATATCCTGGTCGGCGACGCCGCCAGCGGCCAGCATTACTTTGAAGCAAAGTGCACACGCTGCCACTCTGCCGAGGGCGATATGAAGGGCATCGGCAAGAAGATCTCGAGCCCGAAGACGCTGCAATCGGCATGGATCCGCGGCAATCACTTCGGAGTGCCGGTTCCAGTGATCACTGCCACGGTGCAGGAACCAGGCAAACCGGCCGTTGAGGGTACAGCGATTCACGTCGATGACTTCCTGGTGACGGTGAAGCTGCAGGACGGCACGCTGCAAACCATCCGCCGGACTCCGAAGACCAAAGTCGAGGTGCATGATCCATTGGAGGCCCATCGCAACCTGCTTCCGACGTATACCGACAAAGATATTCACGACGTAACCGCATACCTGGTGACACTCAAGTGATGAAGCTTCGGATCTTCTCGTTTACTGCGGCGCTCCTGCTCGGCCCTCTATCGCATGCACAGTCCGTCTCGCATGAGGACCTGATGCGTCCGCTCAAGGACTCATGGCTCACCTATAACGGTGACTACACCTCGAAGCGCTATAGCTCGCTGACTGACGTAAATCGCAAGACGGTGAAAAACCTCGGCCTCGCCTGGATCGCCAAGATGGTGCCTGGGAATGAGCCGGCGCCCTTGACCGGCTACAGCCGCGTCAACGCACCGGTCATTGTGGGAGGAGAAGGTACAGAGCAGCGCAGCACGCGCGGTGGTTCGATTAAGGGCACCTTCCTGGAAAACAATGGAGTGCTCTACGTCACCATGCCCGACAATGTCTGGGCTGTAGATGCGCGCAGCGGCGAAGTGCTTTGGCACTACTTCTGGAAGACGCGCGGCGGCACACACATCGGTAATCGCGGTGTTGGCCTGTGGCATGACTATGTCTTCTTCGAGACGCCGGACAACTATCTCGTCTCTCTTGAAGCCAAGACTGGAAAAGAACGCTGGCATCGCAAGTTTGCAAACGTCGAAGGCGGTTACTTCTCAACCCCCGCGCCTACGATCATCAAGAACCATGTGCTCACAGGTGTGGGCAATGACATCGATGCCCCCATGTTCCTGAAGTCATACGATCCCGAGACCGGCGATCTGCAATGGACCTGGTACGTGACACCGCAGAACCCCGGCGATCCCGGACTCGATACATGGAAGAACCTCGACGCTGCGCGTCATGGCGGCGGCGGAACATGGGTCGCCGGAGCCTACGATCCGGAGACCAATCTCTACATCCTCGGAACCGGTAATCCCACGCCTTCCTGGCAGACCGGTCTTCGCGGAGATGGCGATAACCTCTACACCTGCTCGCTGGTTGCCCTGGACGTAGATACCGGCAAGCTGAAGTGGAACTACTCCACTTCGCCGCATGATACGCACGATTACGACTCCGCACAGGTTCCGGTGCTGGTGGATGGTAAGTTCAAGGGGCGCCAGCGCAAGCTGGTGATGACTGCTTCCCGTAACGGCTACTTCTTCGTACTCGATCGTGTAACCGGAGAGCATCTGCTGACCAGCAAGTTGAGCGATGCAACAAACTGGGCCGAAGGCTACACCGAGAAGGGCGGCCCGAAGACAAATCCCGCTAAGGACGCCTCGATTGGCGGAGCACTGATCTCGCCTGCCTCAGGAGGCACCGTCAACTGGCAGCCGCCTGCCTTCTCGCCGCAGACAGGTCTTTTCTACCAGTACCACGTCGATAGCTACTCGATGGCCTATCTCACTGATCCTGATCCTCGTGGCGCGATGGGCCTCGGTGGTAAGGAAGAGGTTGGCATGGGTACCACCGGCAGCTATGTGCTCGGTATCGACTACAAGACCGGCCAGCCTCGTTGGCGCCGCAAGCTCTATGGCACGGGTTTTGGCGGCGGCGGTCTGCTGGCGACGGCCGGAGGTCTTGTTTTCACCGGTGATGGCTCGGGAAGCCTGGTCGCCTTTGATGCAGCCAATGGCAATCCGTTGTGGAGCACACGCATCGGCTCCGTATCTAACGCTCCGCAAACCTTCGAGCTCGACGGACATCTGTACGTTATCTCCGCGGTAGGAGACACGGTGTATGCGTTCGAACTGAAGTAGACCGGTGCATGAAAATAAGAAGGCGCGCCTAATCTGGGCGCGCCTTCTTATTTGTGAACCATTCGCTACAGCGCGGCCATGACCTCATGATAGAGATACTTTGCGCCTTCGATGCCATCCCATGGACCGTCTTCATATTCCAGGGCAAAGACACCGATGTAATTGTTGTTCAGCATAATGCGCACGTTCCGCTGTACATCGGGTTGTCCCCAGCGGTCCCAGAACTTTGCATGGCAGGTGGTGTGCGCATAAGGCGCCAGATCTTCCAGTGCGTGATAGAGAAGATACTTGTGCTCCCAGTTGCAGAAGTCCGGTGAGGCCTCGCAATAGGGATTGTTGACCTCTTCGATGATGGTGCGGATGTTGATGGGATTGGCGGTAAGTCCCCAGTGGTTCTCAAGCGTTACCTTTACACCAACCTGGGCGCCATACTCGGCCATCTCCTTGAATGACTCGATGCACTTGTCCATGTATTTCTCGAGGTCAGGATTCTTAGGGTAGCTGGTCTCATTCGGCTGTGGCGACGGCGCAATGCGGGGGCCTCCGCTGTTGACGCGCATACTCTTAGCGCCAAGAATCGCCGCTCCGTCCAGCCACTTTTTCGCTACGTCGATTCCCGCGCGGCGCTTCGCTTCATCCAGGTCGCAAATGTCGCGCGGAGCGTTGTTGGAGATGTGGTGACAGGCAACGCCTTCGGCATGTTGCTTCGCGGCCATCTTTTCGAGCCACTTTTTGCCGTTGTCGCTTGCGGGGTTAAACTCGGTGATCTGGCGAGGCTTCCCGTCGTAGCCGGTGATAGTCATCGGCTCGTACTGGCTTTGATCGTCCACATCACCGAAGAGACTGGACCAGATATCCATCTTCGTCACGCCGGGGAAGGTCGCCTTAGTGAATGCCGGGAAGTCCAGCAGCGTAATCTCGCCGTATTTCTTCTTCATATCGGCAACGGTCTTCTTGTCGCCGACATTGCCACGGTTCTTGAAGATCCAGCGGATGGGATAGCTGTTGGAGGCGATGCGCGCAACTTTCTCCTTATCGGTAAGGTCGCGTTTCACGCCAGCATGTGTGATGGGTTCTGGAGTCGTAGCCTGTTGTGCATCGAGTGCTGATGGAGCAAGCAAACTGGCTGCCAGCCCCGTGCCTGCACCGCGAAGAAAGCTGCGGCGGTTGTACTGCTTCGTGAAGCCAGATGCCATGTTGCTCATCGTCCGATCTCCTTCAAAGAAATTTGCTGTAGTGCTCCGTTACTCAGAGCGCCTGTTTCCAATCCTTCAACCGCTGCACAGCAAGCCGAATATCCGCATTCCGCTGCGCTGCATCGGGCTCTTCGCGCTCAATCGTCAGCAGGCCGGTGTAGTGGATTTGCTGCAGGAGCTTGAGAAATCCAGGAAAATCGACTTCGCCTTCGCCCAGCGTTACTTCGTTTCCGAGTTGGCCAGGGCCTGCCGGAGAGCGGCCATCCTTGCAATGCACGGAGAGGACATGATCCTTCAGAAGCGCAAGCGCCTCCAGCGGATCGCCGGAACCGTAGAGCACCATGTTGGCTGGATCGAAGTTCACCTTGATGTTCGGCCGTTGCACATCGCCCAGGAAGCGAAGCAGCGTCTTGGCGCTCTCCTGGCCGGTTTCGAGCACAAAATTCTGATCGTTGGCGGCGCAGATGTCGCAGAGTTCCCGGGCAATACCGAGCAGTTCTTGATACAGGGGCGCGGAGGCATCTTCAGGGATAAAGCCGATGTGGCAGGAGAGAGCCTTCAATCCAAGCTGCGCGGCAAAGTCCGAGACCTGACGTGTGCGTTCGATGCGCTCAGCGGCATAGCCCGGAGCCGTGAATCCAACCGTCTGGTGCACACGTTGCAGATCGGCATAGTCTTCTCCTTCATACGCAGCCACGGCGCCTGAGAAGTAAACATCTCCGCTTGCCAGAGCTTCTTTCCAGCCGGCAAGTGCTGCTGTTGTATCCAGACTCGGCGGCACGCCAAGCTGTCCGGCGCTCAAGCCAAACTCTTTCAATTGTGCAAGGTGAACTGCTGGTTCCTTCTCTGCCCAAAAAACCAGCCCTAGCTGCATCGGTGTTACTGCCATTGCATCTCTCTTCCCTGCTCCTCGCGGGAGCGTTTTACAAGTTCAGCCAGGCGCACCACGCGAGCGGAGTCCACCGGAGGACAGCGGAGGGGAGCCACGCCGCGCGTTGCGCAATCGACAAAGTAAGCAATCTCATCTGCGTAGGCATCGTGCTCGGGGATAGCGATCTCTTCCGAGACGCTGCCGTGTAACTGCTTGAGCGCGCTGCCATCGTAGTGCAACTCGCTCTCAGCGGCAGCTACCTGAAAACTCGCAGAGAAAGGCGTCTCCGGAGCTAACCAGCCTCCGATGACATGCACCTTGAGATCGTTCGGGTAATTCAGCGTAATCTCGGCGGTATCGACTTCACCGATGCTTATCGCTGAGACCGACGCAGGAGCTCCAAACCAGAGCAGTACCTGGTCGAGATCGTGGCTCAACAGATCGAGAATCGCTCCGCCGCTGCGAGCTTCGTCTGAGAGCCATGTGCTCCACTGCGGAAATCCGGTGCTGCGCTGCAGCCGGCAGGAACGAATGCTGTCCGCCCCCAATCTCCGCACGTATTCCATCGCATAGACATAAGGCTGCATGAAGCGAAGCACCTGGGCAACCATGAAGACTTTCCCTGCTTTTTCGGCAGCAGCCATCAGCTCTTCGCACTCGGCGGTGTGAAGCGACATCGGTTTCTCGCACAGGACGTGCTTCCCTGCCTGCAACGCCGCTGTGATGACCTCCTGATGAAGGTGGGTCGGCAGACAGATATCGACCGCATCGACGGCCGGATCCTTGATCACCTCGCGCCAATCCGGAGTCCATTTCACGGATTCATCAATCGTAGCTGTCTTCAGTGCAAGGTTGCCGCGTGTTGGGCTATCGGCCGTAGGACGTGTGTTGGATGCAAGGGCATATAAGGTCATGCCCGGGAGACTCTGGATAGCGGCCGCATGGGCGCCGCCCATGAAACCGTATCCGATAAGACCAATCTTCATTCACAACTCCGCATTCATTATCCCGGTGGGGGATGTATCAGGCATGGCTTCGGGCCGAAGTGTAAACCGTGGGTGTGAATGTCAGATCATCCACAAATGGGAAGGTCGGTTTACGGTACTTATTGGTTGGTAGATGGACGATGTCCTGGTTGATAGAACCATCCGTCAGCGCCATCAGGTTAGGATTGGCGATGGCTTTGATCTGTGGTTCGAGATAGCCGGACTTCACAACGACAACCTTTGCTGACTTTGGGTCGATGCCCATCTTCGTGAAGTCGACGATCTCGTGATACGGCCTACGGTACGCACTGAGAATCAGCGTGATGCCCTGGATTTGAACGGCTGCTTCCCGTTTCGCTGGATCGGCAATATCGAGCAACGACTTTACCGTTGCCTGCACCTTTACCGGTTTACTGGCATATGGATCGAGCGTAGCGCCGATCGACAGCGGGATTGTCTTGCCGACACCCGCCTGATAGCAGGCTTCTACTGCAGGCCGGTCCGCAATGCCACCAAAGACAACATCTTTGGCTCCCGCCTTTAGAAGGGCTTCCAGTACGGTGGCCTGATCGCCATTGCCTCCGCCGGTTGGGTTATCGCCAGAGTCAGCAAGCACCACGGGAGAGGTCTCGGAGACCATGGCTTTTCGAATGCACGCGTCGAGCGAACAGACCTCGGTACCGAAGTCGAACTCATGTCGTGCATCCCAATACTGTTGCGCCAGGTTCTTCGCGATCTTTTCTTCTGCAGCAGGATTGGTCCCGGTCACGACTACCGATGCGGCGGCGCGTGGCTCGTCTGCCCAGACATATCCCACCAGCATGGAGACATCGAGAACTCCCGGAGTCTTATTCAACTCCGGCAACTGGGACCATAAACGTTTGCCGGGGTTCCACTCTGTTGAGCTCCGCTCACCGGGCATGAGCACCGGAATGCTTGCCCACATCAGCGTGGTGCGAATGTTCTGCTGGATGCACTTCACCAGCATGTCGCAGGCGCGGCTCATGGTCTCTTCACGATCGATATGCGGCGCGGTCCGGAACGCGGACATCATGTCCAGCGTGTCGATAATGCGCTTGCTGATATTGCCGTGCAGGTCGTAGCTTGCTGACATCAGGCACTTCGGGCCAACAACCTTGCGAGCTGACTCATACCAGTCGGCCTCGGCATCCTGCATCCCTTCCACGAACATGGCTCCGTGCATGGGAAGGTAGAGGCCGTCCAGCGGCAGCAGCGCCTGCAGCCGTTGTAGAAACTCTGCTTTGATCTTGTCGTACGTCTCTCGTGCTATCGGCCCTCCAGGAACAGCGGTAGCGACGAGTGTCGGCATAAATGGGACCGATGGATAGCGCTTTTTCAGAAAAGCAAAGCGGGCGTTCTCATCCGCTTCTTTCCCGCGAAGGATGGTGAAGTCTTCCATGCGTGCGCGGATGTGGCCGTAGGTGCTGCTCTCAATCCCAATGCCGCCGTATGCGATACGCGGCGTTGTCCCCGAAGACCATCCACGGCTTGAGGCTGTAAGGGCAAAGGCAGACGCCGAAGCGGTCTTCAAGAATTCTCTACGTTGCATGAGTGCAGAGGCTCCTGGAAATGTGAAGCGTAGATCAAGGAAATTGGGGCGGCCATGAAGGCCGCCCCAGGGGTTATTGGTTAGAACTTTACGCGCGCCGCAAACTGAATGAGACGCGGGTTGTAGGCATTCGCCGTTGAAGTGATGGTGCCGAAGGTTGCCACCGGAGCACCTCCTGAAAGCGACAATGACGAGTTCGGGTTTACAAACTGCGCAGTGTTCATCACATTGAACGCCTCAGTGCGGAACTCAAGTTTCACACGTTCGGTGAGATCGAAGTTCTTGAACAAAGACAGATCCACACGTTGCAGTCCGGGGCCAAAGAGCTGGTTACGGCGCTGATTGCTCACGGTTCCAGCCGGCTGGAAGGCGAAGTCACTCGTATCGAACCACTTGAAGATAGTCGAATGACTGACTTTACCGTTTCCTATCATGTTTGAACGGTCGGCGTTACCAGCCGTCGGACGTGTACCGCTGCGGTTCGTCACGTTCGTGACTGAAAACGGCATGCCGGTGTTCCAGACGATAACGCCGTTTGCCTGCCAACCCTTCACCAACACGCCTTTTACGCCGTGTTGGTTTTGACCAAATGGAAGAGCGTAATTGAACGTACCGGTCACGCGATGACGTACGTCCAGGTTGCCGTTGCCATATTCGAGGGTCGGGATCAGATCCGCGGAGGAACCGAAGCCGTTACCGCCGTTGTTGCTGATGGACTCAGAGTTGTCGAGCAGACGTGCCCAGGTGTAAGCCACCTGCAAATCCAGCCCCTTCTTATAGCGGCGCTTCAGCACTGCCTGCATCGCGTGGTAACTAGAGGCGCCATTACTACGATAGAGCGGGATGGACGTGACATTCGGCACAGTAGCGTTGAACCTGCGACGAGTGTTGAAGTCAGTTGCGGTCGCAGGTGAGTTCGTTGTCGTATCACCCCGTGCGGCTGGTGTGAACGATAACGCACTCAGAGCCACCGGAACTGTGTTGTAGTCCGAGAGGTAGTAAGCGTTGTGGCGGCCCAGCTCACCCACATACGAGAGTGTTCCCACAAAGCCGGAAAACTCACGCTCCGCCGTAAGGTTGAACTGTTCGATGTAGGTTGAGCGGAAGTTTGGATCCAGAGCTGCCGTAATGCTGCCGCTCGGATTGGTATAGCTGTTCGGACTCGGTGTCGGCAATCCACCGGCGAACTTCGCATACTGTCCCGGGTTCTGGAAGCCCAGAGTGGTTGCCTGCGCAACCGCCTGCGCCGGAGTATAAGCACCCCACGTTGCCGTGAAGGGCTGGTTGACCAGGGCTGAACCCGAGGTAGTGTTCTCTGGAGCGAAGGTCAGACCGAAGCCACCGCGAATCACCGTGCGATCCATGGGGGTGTAGGCGAAGCCAAAGCGCGGAGCGAAGTTGCTATAGTCCGTCTGCACACCGCCGTGCCCGTCGGCATTCTGCCCTGCCACCAGGATGCGGCCCTGATTGATATCGAAGTTCGACAGGATGTTGTTGATCTCTGTGTAGGGCGTGTATAGATCGTAGCGGACACCCACATTCAAGGTCAGATTCGGACGCAGATGAATATCGTCCTGCACAAACACATGTGGTTCCCAGGTACGGTTGTGAGGCACATACAGAATCCAGTTACGTCCGCCGCTCAGGTAGTCACCGGTCAAGAGTGTGGAGAAGTCGGTGAACGACCAGTTACCGTTGGCTGTATCGGTCTGCGTTGTGGAATCCTGCCGGCGAATCACACCACCGCCGATCTTGATGGTTTGTTTGCTCAGAATGTAGTTGACAATGCCTTCATACTGCCAGGTGTTCTCGTGATAAATGATCGGCGGACGATTGCCGAGCGTCGGAGCAGTACCCTGATTGACAGTGACTGCGGAGAGCTCTGCGGTTCGACCATCGACATTGATATTGGCCTGCCCCATCGCCGAATTGATCGCTTTACCGAAATTCAGGGGATACTGGGCATTATCGAGAAGGGTGTAGCCGGCCTTAAGCTCCAGCAGCAGGTTGGGCGTGAAGGTGTGAATGTAGTTGATGTGAGCCTGATGCGCGCGGGTCAGAGCGGGACCAGGATAGCTGCCCAGGTTGCCGCCGGGCTCGATAACGCCCGCCGCACTACTCACAGCCGGAAAGAGCGTACCGATCTTAGTGTCGACGCGATTGTAGGTGTACCGCACATAGGCAGAATCGTTATTGCTGAAGCGGTGATCGACCCGTACGTCACCCACCTTCGCAAACTGATTATCGCCGCGAGCTCCTACGTAATTGCCTGAGAGCGCGCTGTTCGTGGGCAGCGGAAACAGGTTGAGGTACTGCTGACCGATCTTGTCGAAAGATGCGCTCGGAACGACCTTATTGATCGCCGGGTTGTCAGTAAAGTTACCCGGATTCTGTCGCTCGAAGAGCGTAGGCACCGTCGTGGTCGTTGGGTTCTGGTTCTTGACGATGTTTAGCCCCTCATAATCCACGAAGAAGAAGGTCCGGTCCTTGATGATGCGACCACCCAGGCTGCCACCGAACTGGTTCTGGCGGTACTTCGGTTTGGGGATAGAGGCGCCGAACTTGAAGGGGTTCGCATTCAGCACATCATTACGGAAGAACTCGTATGCAGTGCCGTGGAACGTGTTGCCACCAGACTTGGTGATCACGTTCACAATTGCGCCTGCGGCACGGCCAACCTCCGCCGTAAAGACGTTTGCCTGAACACTGACTTCCTGGATGGCGTCAACCGAAGGACGCACACCGATCGAGCCAATCACGCGCTCATTGTTATCAATGCCGTCGATGGTCTGGTTGTTCATCATGTCTGCCTGACCGTTCATCGAGACAGATGACGTCTGGCGGCGATCGTCGGGCCGGTTGCCACTGGCGAGACCGTTATTCAGGCCTTCCGTTGCTCCCGGAGTCACCTGGACAAGGTTGATGAAGTTACGGCCATTCAGCGGCAGTTCCTGGGTCGCCTTTTCCGTAACGGTTGTAATCAGCGATGAGGTATCCGTATGCAACTCGGGCGGAAGGGCGTCGACATTCACGATCTCACCCTGGGACCCCACGACCATATGCGAATCCTCGCGCGCACGGTCACCTGCTGAGATGCTGAACGAGTCGATCCGGAAGATCTTGAATCCGGCTGCCGTCACTGAAAGCGAGTAGCGGCTCGGCTTGAGCAGGGTGAAGACGTACTCACCACTGTCACCCGACGTGATCGTACGGGTCTCGTGGGTTTCAAGGTTGGTCAGCTCAACCTTTGCATTCGGGATAACGGCGCCGCTTTCGTCCGTCACCGTTCCGAGGACATCAGCGGTAGTGTTCTGCGCCAGGACTGGCGCTCCGGTAAACATCAAGACAGAGCCGGCAAGCAGGGCTCCGCCAAGGACGGAACGCGTGAAACAAAGGAAACTCGCCGGGAACCATCCTCCCGGCCTCCGTTGACTGGTACTCCTGAAACCAAACTTCATTTGCGGCCTCCCACAATCTCGATTGGTTGTGTGTGTGATGCGGGGCTGCCCACCATAACGCAGGGAGAAGACCCGCGGAGTAGGAATGCGCTGTGTTTTATATTGTCTTCTTATTCTTTCAGTCACCGAAATTATTCGGCACCAGGATTAGCGTCATTCGTTGTACGATCTACAGGAAAGCAGGAATGCAATGTTTCGGTGACTGGATGATATCCATGCGCCGTCAGACGGTCAAGACGATTTGTAACCCTGGTTTGCTCGTCCTATAACCGCATGATGGAGTACGACGTCCCGTGCCATTTTGTTCCACCTGCCGTCCGGAGACGCTGTCGTTTGAAGGTGCCGTTTCAATCCGCGAAGACCTCGATTATCGCAGCCTTGCTGCAGTACGACCGCCTCTCAAGGCTCGAGCTAAGTGAGCTTACCGGGGTCAGTCCAGCCGGCATCACCGAGGTGACCCAGAAGCTTCTTCAGCAGGAACTCCTGGCCGAGACTCCTTCCATCGATCCACCTGGCCGCGAGAAACGTCGTGGACGGCCACCGGTACAGCTCTCTCTTCAGCCAGGGCACTCCTGCTTCGCCGGCATCAATATTGGCGAAGGCGAGATGGTGCTAGCAATTACCGACCTGAAGGGAGAGGTCTTGGAACAACGTCATGTTCCGGCGGTCGATTCCCTCTCAGAGATTCCCGAGGCAGTACGCACGACATTCCTCGCTGCTATACGTCATGCTTCGATTCCGCGCACTCGGGTGCGTGGCGCCGGCATCGCCGTGGCAGGAATCGTCGATGCCGACCAGGGCGTCTGTCGCTACTCGGCCGCATTGGACTGGCGCGATGTCCCCATCGCCCGCATCATCGGAGAGGCCCTGGAGCTGCAGGCGTGGGCCGACAACGATGCCAACGCAATTGCCATTGGAGAACATATCTTCGGCAATGCGCGGGAGTACGACCACTTCTCTTCCATCGTGCTGGGACGTACGATTGGCTCCGCCCACTATATGCACGGCATTCTGTATCGCGGACACGACGGCAGCGCCGGCGAGATTGGGCACATCTCGGTCGATCCACATGGAATACTCTGCCGTTGCGGACGCAATGGATGTCTCGATACCATTGCTGGCGGTTCTGCACTGCGGCAGGCCGCTCACGAGAAAGGTCTGGCGATTGAGACGATGCGTGACCTGGAAGATCTGGCCATGCATGGTGACCGTAATGCTGTGCAGCTATTGCGCTGCGCAGGCAAAGCTCTTGGTTCGGCCATTGCATCGCTGGTCCACATCAACAATCCGCAGGCGGTTCTCTTTACCGACCTGGAGGGCTTTGAGAATGGGGTCTTCCGTACCGCCATCCGCCAGGGAATCGAAAACAGTATCCTTCCCCGCTATCTCGGCTCCACCGAGATTCGCTTCACCACCGCCGACCCGGTGTCGTTACCGAGGAGCGCGGCTTCCATCGCAGCATTCAACTACTTGATGTCGTTATAGAACTTCGTACACGGAGGTCCTGAGATGTTTGCAGCACAGCAGAAACAGGAAGAGATGCCGACCGAACGCCGTACCTTTCTCAAGCAGGCCGCCGCGGCTGCCATCGGTGTAGCCGCTGGTGGAATGACTCCGCCGGCACTCTTTGCACAGAGTGCAACGCGGAAACAACCCACATATGCTCCCATGGAGCTTGGCCTGCTCATCAAGCCTTCTCCAGACCCCGAAGCGAAGATTCGGCTGGTTCGCGATCTCGGTTTCAAAACCTGCTTCCTCTCGCTCGACGGCTACCTGAACAACTTCACACCCGCGCTGACGAAGCAGATGGCCGACCTTCTGGATAAGTATCAGGTGATTGCGACGACAGCCGAAGTCGTCAATCCCCAACCACTCAAATGGAACTTTACAGAAGGGCCGGCCACCATCGGCCTGGTGCCGCGAGCCTATCGCAAGGCCAGGCTTGATGCGCTGAAGCAGTGTTCCGACTTTGCCAAAACGCTTGGCATCGACAAGGTTCAGACACACTGCGGATTTATTCCGGAGGACCCCAAGGACGCGCTCTATCCGGAGACTGTTGCCGCGATTCGCGAGATCACCGAACACTGCGCTGCGAACGGCCAGAGCTTCCTGATGGAGACCGGGCAGGAGACACCCACTACCATGCTGCGCATGTTGAAGGACGTAAACAATCCCGCGCTTGGTGTTGGGCTTGATACCGCCAATCTGATTCTTTACGGCAAGGCCAATCCGGTAGACGCGCTCAAAGTTCTTGGGCCCCACGTTCGCGCCATGCACGCCAAGGACGGCAAATGGCCAACCGATCCAGATCAGCTCGGCAAAGAGGTGCAGATCGGTCAAGGCGAAGTCGATTTTCCGAAGGTTCTGTCGATGCTGCATGACCTTGGCTATAAAGGCGCGGTCAGCATCGAACGTGAGACCTCCGGACCGCAGCAGGTCGAGGACGTAAAAGCCGAAAAGGTGTATCTCGAAAACATCCTCAACAAGATCAAGAAGGCATAACTCGACGGAGGAAGATGATGAATCGCAGAAAGTTTTTGCAGGGTGCAGGAGCTCTGGGCGGCCTGATGATTGTGAAGCCCAGTGTCGCTTTCAGTTACGCAGCAAATTCAACCGTGCAGTATGCCCTGCTGGGCTGCGGCAAACGAGGCACGTCGGTTGCTACCTCGTTTGCGAAGAATACTCAGGCGCGCATCGTCGCCCTCGGTGATATCTTCCCCGACCAGCTTGCAAAAGGTAAGCAGCATTTTGACGAGATCAATGCATCGCTTGGCTTCCCCGCGATCGACGACAAGATGACCTTCCACGGGTGGGAGGCCTATAAGGCGCTTGCCGCGAATCCGAACGTCGACGCGGTACAGATCTCCACGCCACCCTTCTTCCATGTCGAACACATGGATGCCCTCACCGCCGGAGGCAAACACGTCTACTGCGAAAAGCCTGTGGGTGTCGACATTCCCCAGACACGACGTGCTCTTGAGATCGCAAAGCGAGTCGGCAATAAAGTGAGCGTCTCCGTCGGCTTCCAGATCCGGTCCGCTCCTCCCTTTGTCGAGGTTGTAAAGCGAATCCACGACGGGCAGATCGGAAAGATTGCTTCCCTCAGCGGTCATTACAACGCTCCGACTGCCACCTATCCTGAGCGCGGTTCAATGCCGCAGGACGAGCAACGCCTACGGAACTGGCTGTGGGATAAAACACTCTCCGGCGACATTCTGCTCGAGCAGAACATTCACGTCATCGACGTCTGCAACTGGGTGATGCAGGCTCATCCCGTGAAGGCCACGGCACGAGCCAGCCGTAAGGTCCTTCAGAACTTCGGCAACATCAATGACAACTATGAAGTGATCTTCACTTATCCCAATGGAGCCGAGTTTTCAGCTCCACGCAGTTCAACTCCGCCGGGTACTTCGATGTGAAGGAGACGATCTTCGGCTCTGAGGGACTTGCCGAAATGCCATATAAGGGCGCGCTCGGTATTCAGGGATTGAAGCCGTGGACCTGGGCGGGCAGCGACCAGACAACGAACACCAAGTTCGCAGTCGATGGCGCCTTCAGCGACAACCTTGCTGAAGCGGACAAGAAGAAAGACCAGAGCTTCATTGAAAGCATCACCGAAAACAAGTTCCAGAACCAGATCGCTGCCGGCGTCGAAAGCGCCCGTAGTTGCATGTTGGCTCGCAAAGCTGCCGAGACAGGGCGCATTGTTACCTGGGAAGAGATCGAGGCTGACAAAGAAGAGTACAAGCTCGGTCTTGATCTTCGAAAGTACGTCTAAAACAAATCCAACTACGAATGCCCGGCCCTTCGCCGGGCATTCGTCTATCTACTCTCAGGGTACCGATGACAACGGCCGCCAGGCACACGACATCTAATTCCGCCGAGGAGAGATGCCCGATGCCGAAGATTGAGTCCAACGGTGCCGCTCCGTTTGTCCCTGAAGATCGCAGCTTGCCTGTACTTCGTGAGGCGGTACAACAATGCCACGGATGCGATCTCTACCGCCATGCGACCCAGGCCGTATTCGGCGAGTTGGAAACTCATGAGGACGCCACACGCCCAAAGGTTGCGATGATGATGATCGGCGAACAGCCAGGCGACCAGGAGGACAGGCAGGGACGTCCGTTTGTTGGCCCTGCCGGCAAATTGCTCGATCAGTGTCTCGATGAGGCACAGATCGATCGCCACGCCGTATACGTCACCAATACCGTCAAACACTTCAAGTGGGAGCCTCGCGGAAAGCTCCGCATCCACAAGAAGCCCGGCATGCAGGAGATCCGGGCCTGCCGGCCATGGCTACAGGCCGAACTGGAGACGGTACGGCCGCGTTTGATTGTCTGCCTGGGCGCCGTTGCCGCGCAGTCCCTACTCGGCTCAAAGTTCAG
>JABFXN010000376.1 GCA_013361705.1 Acidobacteriaceae bacterium | reverse complement strand
GAAGCCCGCTGCTCCCACCCAGAGCTTCGCGAATCAACGCCACTTTTCATCCTGAGCCTGGCTAAGGATCCGCTTCGTAGCCCCTGCAAACACAAGAAGAGGCACCCCATCGGGGTGCCTCTTCTCTTTCTCTCCACACTTACTTCGCCTTCTCAATCTCCACACCAAAGACATACGTCGGTCCAAACATATTCGACCGGAAGATCACCATCTTCATATCCGGTGTAAAGCTTACATTCGGCTCCAGCGTGTAGTTGTGCTTGCTCATATTCACCAGCTTCTCCGACTGGAAAGCCCATGGCTGTACGTACTCCGGACCATCCATCATGCCCTCGCTCTGAACCTTCTTCGCGTGGAAGAGATAGATCCACTCACCATCAGGGGCGCGAGCTACCTGGTGCGGATCGCCGCCGTCGCCGGTAAACAGACCGGCTTTCTCATTCACGTTGAAGTGAATCGACCACTCGTTGCGGTCCATGTGATACCAGTTGCGCTTGCCTGTCTCCAGATTCAGAGAGGCCAGCCAGAAGTCCTCGCCCTTCGGCGTCTGCAGATCGTAGTAGACGGTCTTTCCATCCTGTCCCCAGAACTCATGTCCCGCGATCTCCATCGCCATGGTGCGCTTGTGCATCAGCTGGTTGTGCGTCCCGTCTGTCCAGATGGTCCAGATACGATCGACCTTCTGCCACGGGCCCTCGTGGCAGTACATCAGTAGCTTGGGATCGCTGGGCGAGAAGAGCAGGTGATTCACCCAGTCAGTCGAGTGCAGCAGCGGCGTGACCTTGCCGTTACGCAGATCCAGCGTATACAGCACCAGCGGAATCCTCGCCGCAAGACGTCGCTCCATCATCTCGCCCTTGTTCAGCGGCTGATCCAGCGGACTGGTCTGCGAAACACCTGCAGCGGGCTGTCCTGTTGACGTGCGTCCGTTGTGGCCATACTGTTCGTTCGGACGATCTTCCTCGTCATAGGTGCCGGCGGCTAGCGTCTCGTCCGCATTCACTGAGACAATATTGCCGCGCGGCGGTAGCTTGGCCAACATGGTGGTCTCGCCGGTATCGACGTTGGTTTTATAGACAGCACGCTCCTCGTTCTTCACATAGAAGATGCTCTGCGTCTTGTGACCTACCTCCAGCGTGCGAACCTTGCCCTTCACCACGTTGCGCGACTTGAGCGTATGCAGGTCCAGCACGGAGATGCCTTCCGGCGTGGTGTAGACCATCTCCTTGCCATCGGGAGTATAAGCATTCACGTTGAAGTAGAAGCTGGCGGAGCCGGGCTCATCGGTCAGACGGACGACGCGATGCCCAGTGTCTTTGTCGATCCAGCTCTTGGGAGGGTGCGCGATCTCCTCAGGCGTGGGACGCTTGTCGGCGGGACGGCGATCATTGGGGACGTTGAAGTCTTGAGCGGCAGAAAGTGCCGGACAGAGCAATACGCCGGCGGCAAGGGGGAAGAGTACAGCTACCTTAAAGCGCATACAACATACTCCTGCGGTGCAGATTGTCGGTAAGAAAAGTGAGCCCCACATGACGTCGTCATGCAGGGCCCATGAGTTGTGGAGGCTGGAGCATTTTCCCTGTAGGTGTAGTCCAGGGCTTCCGCATCTATGGGCGTTTTCCGCAATGAAAACGCCACTGCACGCCGCTCCGGAAGACCCAATAACAGGGAAAATGCTCTACCTACGTTAGAAGTTGAGGTGACCCGCGAGCTGGAAGCTGCGCGGAGTGCTGGCACTGCTGATGCTGGTGATGGTGCCGAACGCGGTCGTGCCCCACTGTGCATTTGGGTTGCCCAGGATGGGATGGTTCAGTACGTTCGAAGCCGTCACTTCAAACTGGAAGTTGATGGATTCACGGATTGGAATGGTGCGACGAAGCGCGGCATCCAGAGTGAGAGCCGCAGGATTCTTCAGTCCAAGTGGCTGAGTGCGAGGTGCGTTCCCCAGCAGGTAGATAGGCGTGCTTCCAGTGGAAATGCTCCTAGGTGCCTGGAAGGCCGTCGAATCAAGGTACTTGGTCGCGGAGCATCCCGCGCCGCCAAGGTTACAGGCGATGCTGCTGCCCCCCTTGCCGTAGTTGCTACCGGTCCGGCCAGATCCGACATAGGACGGATTCAAGTCAGGCATGCAGCGTCCCTGAAGAGGATTTGATCCGGTTGCAGTCGAAAGCGTGTTGCAGCTTGCGTCCGTATTCCAGACCACAGCCACCGGCGTTCCAGTGCTGTAGGTGAAGATGTTCGAAAGCTGCCAATCGCTGAAGAGCGTACGGGTCGCCAGATGATTACCGCTGAATCCGCTCTTACCAAACGGCATCTTCCAGACACCATAGGCGTGGATCGTATGCGGCGACGAGATGGTTGTGACACCACGGTCAATGCGATCCTGCGCCCAGCTCTGCGTACCGCCCGAGATCGCGGCCTGCGGAATCGCGAAGCCGCTACGGAAGGTTCCGTCATTGCCGACATTCTTCGACCACGTGTAATTGAAGTTGAAGGTAAGCCCACGCGACATGCGCTGCTGGACGGTCACCTGAAGAGAGTTGTAGCTGAAGTTACCGACGTTGCCCCACGTATCCGTAACACCGGAGTACTGCGGAAATGCCGTCAGACCTTGAGCGATCGTGGCCGCTCCTCCATTGCTGGCTGCTGCCGCGTCCTGGAAAGTCCGTGGAATTTGGATACCCGGCATGGCTGCCTGTGCCTTGGCAACGTTCGCCGCGGTTGCCGGTGCAATCAGGATCGGCGTCTTGCCGTCGGTGGCCGTCACACTTCCAAGACCGGCAAGGTAGATGGGGTTGAGTTGATTTGACCAGTAGCCGCGAGCATTTGCGGCGTTCGAGGTCGAATTGATGAGGTGATGGCTCTGATTGCCGACGTAGTTGATGGCGAGCACCATGTCCTTCGTCAACGAATGCTGAATGCCCACGTTATAAAACGTGAAGTTCGGAGCGCGGCTGGAGAAGTACGGATCGGCATAGCTCACACCTTGTCCCGTTACCATCCTTCCGTTGCTCAGGTAGAAGCCGGTGTTCAACCCCAGCGTCGCAGGTCCAGGAGTAGGAGCTGTTGGATATGCCTGCCCACCAAAGAGAGCCGTGTTGGCCATGCCCATCGCCTGGAAGGCGCTGCTGTTGTTGAGATAGTAAGACGGACCCGCACCTGCGCCGGTAGTGACCTCCGCCGGCGACGCAATGCTGGTATTGAAGCCCAACTGGCCGGTTCCATTGAACGCTCCGCCACGGCCGCCTACACCGCCGCCCTGAGAGAATACCCGCCCGATGCCGAGGCGAAGGACGGTCTTATCATCCAGCGCATAGGTAAGACCTACGCGTGGTCCCCAGTTCTTCCAATAGGTTTGCACCGGCGTACGGCACTGACAGCTCGTCGTTGCACCGCCATAGTTGCCCGCGAACTGGATCGCGCCCGGTGTTCCAGTTAATGGATTGGTGAGATTCGGATTGAGGAAACTCCAGCGATCCTTCACCTCGTGATAGGGCGGCAGGTAGTCCCAGCGAAGTCCGGCATCCAACGTCAGCTTTTCCGTGATTCTCCATGTATCAGAGACATAGGGAGCAATAGGACGATATCGGCCGCCAACCTCACTAACCGGACGGAGCTGAAGACTGGGGCTACCACCGATGGCGCCCAGCAGGTAGCTCGCATAGGAGTAACCGGAGGAACTGGAAAGCGTCTGCGAGTTTGCTCCGAAGTTCGCGGTTGAGAAGTTATTGAAGACCATCTGCAGCAAGCCGGTGTAGGTATCGGGATTGGCGTTGTTGATCTGCTGCCACTGGACCTGGATACCGGCTGTGACCGAGTGCTTGCCTTTGGTCCACAACACGTTATCGAGAATGGTGTAGTTGTTCGGCGTCGTCTTTTGCGTTGAGACGGCATCGGTAGCGCCGGTCCACGTCTGCAGCGCGACCGAGCTTGCACCGCCGGCCGTAAACGTCATACCCGGGAAGGTCTGGCCCGCCTGGCCTGCAGGCAGGTTCGTGGCGCCAAGATCACCGATCTGATAGCCCGGAACATTCTGGGTTGCGTTCTTGATGTCCTGGAAGAACCGCACGAAACCGAACTTCAACTGGTTCACCAGGTTGTTGTTGATGGTGTAGACGTCCTGTACATCGAAGATCTTCGGATAGATCGTCGCGAGATTTCCGCCGGTGTAAGGCTGCGGCAGGAAGGGTGCGCTGTAGTTGTTCAGATAGCCGACCTTACCGATCGCGCCTACCGTTGAGATGCGGTGATTGGGTGTGATCTGAAAATCGACGCGGTAGTCGACGGTGTAGTTATCGAATCCGTACGGGACGCTGCCGAGATAGTTGTTCGTCGTGCCGGAGTTTGAGGGCTGGGGCAGATAGTTCTGGGCGGCCTTCGCGAACGGAGACAAATAGCTGCTCGGAATCACGTTGTAAGTCGGGACTCCGTTCTTCGATCCCTGAAACGGCTTACGTGTGCAGGTTCCACCGGAGCAGCTCGTTGTTGTGGGGTCGAACAGCGCAGGGCTGGATGTGCCAAGCAGTTCGGTGAAGTCACCCTGACGCTCGAGAAGCGTTGGAATCGTGTAAGCCACCGGACCACGCACCGTACGGTTGTGATAGCGGTCGTAGGCAACGAAGAAGAAGACACGCTTCGTGCCCGGCACGTGTCCACCAACACTGGCGGACAACTCATTCTGGTGATCGACAGGCTTCGGTGCGGAAACCTGCCCACCTTTGCCATCGGAGACAGTCTGCGCTTTGGTCAACAGCGGCCATGCATCCAGCGCTGTATTCCGGATGTAGTCCGAGACCTGGCCGTGATAGCTCAACGTGCCCGACTTGATCGTGAAGTTCTGTGCACCCGCGCCGGAGAATTCTCCCGGCGGCGAGCTGGGGAGGACCTGCGTCTGATCAATGGATTCGATCGAGAATGC
>JABFXN010000308.1 GCA_013361705.1 Acidobacteriaceae bacterium | reverse complement strand
CCGGAGTTTCCGGTAGTAATGGTGCGGATGATCTGATTGGTATCGGTATTCGTAAGCGTGATCGTCGCGCCCGGAATCACTGCCCCGGTGGGATCGGTTACGGTGCCGCTGATGCTACCTGTTACAGACTGCGCCAAGGCGGGCGTACCGGTCAGCAGCAGTACAGCCGCGACGGTACAGAAATACTGCAAAATGCGCTTCATAGTGGAACTGCCTCCTCAAAATGGCGAACAAAAGAGGAATCGCCAAACATTGTTTTGGTTGGAAATGCAGGTGCTGACGCGCCCCTTAAAGAGTTGGCTGCGCCGCATGGAATGGTCTTTGTGTTGCAAGCAGTTGAATATGCTGCAACAGGATTGTCAACGAAGATTTTGCGCAGCTGACGGGTAAACGATCATTCCATCTGATCAAAGACGGCGGTTAAGCAGATACCATGCCAGCGCTGCCAGGAAGAGGAAAACGAGCCCCATCAGCGCAACCCCGGCCCAACGCAACCGGATCGCGGGGTCCGATACCTGATCGGGGTTCGCCATATTTTCGGTAAATGCGAGCCAGTCGGCGTCATCATGCTTTAGAGAGCCACTACTGCGATAGCTCTCTATAAAGCGATCGTGCCATTCCTGCTCATCGAGTCCGACGACGCGAGCATAGCTACGCACCATGCCGCGGTTGAATACCCCGCCGGGCAGATCTTTGAAGCGTTCCTCTTCCAGGGATTCCAGATGACGGACAGCAATTTTTGTCCTCTCCGAGATCATCTCCAGCGATATCCCACGCTCCGCACGTGCGCGCCGCAGTTGCTCTCCGAACCCAGCCATGGATCCGTTCACCATGGTCTCCCGTCACCCGAATATTATTTTCTTGAGCATAGAGACAGAATCCTATCGAGTCAAAGACAAGTACCCTGCTTTATCGACTAGACTAGCAGTAGAGTGCGACTCCCCTTCCCAACCAAGGTTCCCCTGTGGGGAGCGATCCTATTTGCGATCGTGCTCTGCCTCTTGGAAGTACTTCAGGGCACATCGACCTTTTTCACGCTGGGCGTATTTGCATACGTCATCGTCTCGGTCCTGGCCTTCAATGCAGCAGGTGGCCTGGCGACGCCAAGCGGCGGCTACATCTTCTTCCAGGTCGTCCTAACAGCGTTGCTTGGCTTTGTCATGAAGGCCGTCTTGTGGGAAGCGGCTGACAGCAGGCTGCGCGCACCTGAAACCACTATCCTTGCCAACCTCAGCTTCAGCATCGTCATGCTGATCGCCGTTTATGTGAAGCGGCCGTTGACCAAAAAACCTGCCATTCTCAGCGGCCTCCTTACCCCCGCCAGCACCCGGCAGGCGACCCTCGGTTGCGTCATCATCGCCATCCTCATTGATATCTACGTAGCGATCTCCGGCGGCGAACGTGGCTCCCTAGCCAGCGCACTGAATCGTGTGGATATCTTCCTTCCTCTCGCCATCCTGATCGGTACGTTCGACACCGTCAAACGAAGCGGAGGACGCAAGAATGTGAGCTTAATTGCAGTCTTCGCTGGTACTTATTCCTTTTTGGTCGTCGGCATCCTGAAGTACTCCAAGGAAGCAATGCTGGCGAGCCTTGTCGCCTGGCTGATCGCTGTGGCCGCCAGTGGCGGCAGGCTCTCTCTCCGGCAGATCGGCTTCATCCTCGTAGCAGGCGCAGGAATCGTGTACTACCTGGTTCCTTATGCGCAGGGAGGGCGGGTTGACAGAGATGCACCAGGCAGCCCGGTCGACAAGGCAATGACTAACCTTTCCCGTATTGATGAGGTTCGTGCCCAAATGGCTTCGGAGGCAGGGGACGCGGAGCACAACCCAAACGAACCGCTGTTTTACGACGCGAAGGTGGGATTTCTTGAGCGCTTCCAGATGATCAGTTGGGATGACGCTTTGATAGAAACGGCGGTTAACGACAGCAAACTCGGCTACACCCCGCTTTTGACGTACTTGTACAACATAGTGCCCCACTTCCTATGGCCCGATAAACCCGAGACACTTTGGGGGAACTTTTACGCCCATCGCATCGGACTACTTGCCGAGGAGGACCTCACGACGGGCGTCTCGTTTTCGCCAGTATCAGAGGCATTTGTTATGGATGGATGGAACAGTCTTTTCTTTGTCTGTCCTTTCATTTACATCGTCGTCTTCGCGATCATCGATTCAGTCGGTGGCGACGTTCGCCATTCCCCGTGGGGCCGCTTGTTCACGATGGTCGCCGCCCATAACGCCCCCGAAGGCGTACTTGCTACCCCTATCACGATGGCAACATTTCTGGCGCCTCTGCTGATCGGGCTTGCATATTTCACGGTATATGTACTTCCCCTCATCGGCGGGCTGCTGCTGCCGCGCAGCCGCGCAGCGATCATGCAAGGCCGCACTCAGCCAAGATTCGTCCGTGAAACGCAAAGCTAGAGCATTTTCCCTGCGTGTCGTGTAGGCATCCGCATCTATGAGCGTCTTCCGCGATGAAAACGCCGCTGTACGCCTCTTTCGGGATACCCAGCAACAGGGAAAATGCTCAAGGCGATACACTGCAAAAGTATGAATAAGCTGGTTATTGGAAACCTCGTCCATCGGCCCCTACGCTCCCTGATCAGCGTCTTCGCCGTGGCCATTGAAGTCATCATGATCCTGTCCATCGCGGCAATCATGTTCGGCATGCTGAATGGACAGAAGGTAAGGACCAGCGGCATCGGCGCCGACATGATCACGCATCCCGGCGCGGCATCGAATCTGATCGGCGTCAGCGGCGCCGCAGCTTCCATCAAAGTTGCAGATGTGCTGCGCCCCTTGCCTCATGTCACCGTGGTATCCCCGGTCAACATCAAGCTCTCTTCAGGCGCCACGCTGGAAAATATCTACGGCATCGATTTCAGGAGCTTTCAGGATCTTCGCCCGTTCACATTTGTCTCCGGTGGTCCCTTCCAGGCTCCTGACGATGCCATCATCGATGACTATGAAGCCGCTCGGGGGACCGGGAAAAAAGTAGGCGATCCCATTCAGATCCTCAACCATACCTTCCGTATCGCGGGTATCGTTGAGCACGGGCGCGGAGGCCGCAAGTTCATCCCGATCGACACCATGGGACAGTTGATTGGTACCGAGGGCAAGGCCAGCTACTTTTATCTCAAGCTTGACGACATCAAAAACAGCGACGCCGTTCGCGCTGAAATCAAGGCAACTCCGGGCATGGAACAGTATGACGTCCAGACCATGGAAGAACTGCTCTCCAGTCTGACGCCCGATAAGATGCCTGGGTTCAATGTAGGCCTCCGGACTGTCATCGGCATCGCCATCATCATTGGCTTCCTCGTAATCTTTCAATCCATGTACACCGCGATCATGGAGCGTACCCGTGAGATCGGCATCCTGAAGTCGCTCGGAGCCTCCAAAGGGGCCATCGTTGGCGCCGTCCTTCGTGAGAGCGGCCTGCTTGCCGTCTGCGGCATCGCGTTGGGGATTGCTGCGACATTCGGCATTCGCGCCGGCCTGCATGCAAAGTTTCCTACGATGGATTTCGAGCTGACCGGACGCTGGATCGCCATTGCAACCCTTCTGGCTCTTGCCGGAGCTCTCTTCGGTGCGCTCTATCCAGCGCTGAAAGCTGCGGCAAAAGATCCTATCGAAGCACTCGCATATGAATAGAGCATTTTCCCTGTAGGTGTAGCGTCGGGGCTTTCGCATCTATGATGCGTTTTCCGTAAATGAAAGCGCCGCTGCACGCCCCCTTCCGGGATACCCAGTAACCGAGGAAAAATGCTCTAGACATATTGGCTATCTCTTCCTGCGTTATTCCCATGCAACGAATAACCCATGTCCGGGTGGCCAACGAACAAGTTCGTTGGGGAGGTGTCCCTCAGGGGCGGACCATTTGAGCGGAGCTCGAACCGCCCTTTCGTCATTTCGTAGCGACCGGGGTCCCCAGCCAGCTTGCTGGTTCGAGTGGATCGACCAACGGGATCGAAGAAATCTGCTCCTCTACCGGTACCTTCCGCGTAGCACCAAGAATCCCGTCATCGCGCTGTGAGAGTGGAAGATCCAGTGAAGGGTGAGAGAAAAGCAGATTTCTCCGCTATCGCTACGAAATGACAAGCAAATATGCTCAGGCGTTCTTATCCCAGAAAACCTAACGTGCTCTTCGAGAAGTTACTCAGCTCCGGAAACACATTGCTGAGATCCTTACTCTGCACCCCCAGCCACTGCGCCAGCGTGGCGGCATATTGTGAGCCGGAGGTTGTCGGAATCCAGAGTCCGCTCGTCGCAAAGTCATCATCACCGCCGATAACAAGGCTGGGGAAGGTGCCATACATATCACCACCCTTGACGGCACCGCCGACGATAAGGTGATGATTGCCCCACGCGTGGTCGGTGCCCCCCCCGCTGTTCATCTGGTGCGCGCGCGCAAAGTCGGTCATAGTGAACAGCGTCACCTGATCGAACATGTTGATCTCCTGCATGGCAGCCGCAAAGGCGCCGACTGCACCATCAAGGTCTGTGAGATTCGATGCCTGTTGCGAGAGCTGCAGCGTGTGTGTGTCATAGCCTGACACGCTGGAGAGGAAGATCTGCCGGTTGACATCGAAGCGTGAGCGGCCACTGATCATCTGTGCGATGACCTGCAACTGCTGGCCAATATATGTATTGGGAAACTTCGTCTGAATGCTGGCGCCTGTGGAGGCGGCGTCCAGAAGTAGCTTCGTTGTGGACAGGTGACCACTCTGCATCTCAGAGATCGTATTCGACAACGAGTTCGAGCTCGATGCCGAGTCCATTTGATTAAGGGAAGGTGTCAGAGACTGCAACGCATTCAGAACTGCCACAGCGTTGTTGCCGGCGCCGATGGAGGCGAGCTCGGTTGTTGTGCCACTGCCGAGCAACTGCCATCCGCTGGTAGAGACCACGATGGGCGAGCTTGAAAGATTCTGTTTAGCGAGAAGGTCGGCAAGACGTCCGGCCCATCCATTGCTACTGTCAGCCTGCGTAAGCGCGGACTGCCATTCGGCGGCCTGTGCGGAGTGGGAGAACAGATTGAGAGGCACTCTAACCGTGGTCTGTCCCTTCTTGTACGGCGTAGTTAACGGCCCCGCATTGCAGAGCCATGTAGCGTGACCCTGGTTGTAGAGTGAGGCTACATTCTTCAGGCTGGGATGCAGGCCAAACAGACGTCCACCACTGGTAGCCTTCAGGTTGAGAAGGCTGGTTCGATCGATAGCCAATGCGGCTCTGCCGGTAGCGTACTGCGAATAGTAGGAGTCGGCAGGAATGACAGTGTTATTTCCATCGTTGCCACCGTCGAGATACACGCAAACGATCGCTCGGTAGCCGCTGTTGCTGCCCCCAGCCTGTGCCAGAAGAGGCGCTGAGATCAAGCGTGGAATCAGCGGTGCCGCACCTGCGCCCATTGTTATTCGCGAAGCGTATTTAAGAAATTCACGACGATTCATCGTTGTCCTCTCACTTATGTTGCGTACGTTGCCTATTGAATGGTCTGGTATGCGGCGCTTGAAACCGCCATAAATATCAGGTCCGGGAGCATGGAATTAATCGAGGATCCGGCATTAGCGGCGATGTAATTGGTCAGTGTTGTGCGAACGCTATCGGGCATCTGGCCGTGATACAGCAGGTGATTGACGCGCGTCAGAAAATCATCCGTGGAGGTGGCGTTCGAGAAGGGAGATGTCTTCCAATTAACCTGGAAGCCTGGTTGTTTGTTGGTGAAGATACTGTAGATCAGGCCAAGCTTGGTGACGCTATTCGCACTGGTAAGCAGTTGCGCTTCAGGAGCGTAGGTTCCATTAGCAAGCATGTGATCGGGGCTGTAATAGCTGAAGACCGAAGGCGGGCTGTAGAGGGGCTGTCCCATGGCGACGTCGACGTTACGCACCTGGTCATCCGTAAAGACGCCCTGCACTGCGTTCATAACATTCGCCAGGTAGAGAGCGGGCTCCATGAAGTGTCCCGTGGCGGGGTCGGCCTGTGCGGCGTCATCGCCTTTGCGGGCTTCTTTATCAAGCAGGACGGCCTTAACCACTGCACCGAGATTGCCGCGGACGCCGTTGCCATCATCCGCGAAGACCGCCGCGACCCGAGCGACGTATGCCGGTGAAGGATTGCTGGTTACCAGATGCTGAATCAAACGGCGGGAAAGAAATGGCCCGTAGTTGGGATGATTGAAGAGTGTGTCGACGACCGCATCGAGATCGATCTCCCCCTTTTGCCCCGCAGGCAGCGTGACGCCGGGAAGAATATTCTTCGCGCCCTGGTTGTGCCATCCTTCCGCCATGACCATGGGAACCTGTGCCTGGGAGCCCAGATCTCCCGCGAGGGCGTACTTCCATCCACTCAGTGCATTTGCCATGTCTGCGATATTCGATTGCGTATAGGTCGGTACCAGCTGACCATTCGCGTCAAGCACCGATGTTCCATCCTGGTTGAGCTGCACGGTTCCAATTGTCATCAGCTGCATGAACTCGCGAGCAAAGTTCTGGTTGGGTACTATGCCGGGATACGCGGCATTGTTGGCATTGTCGAGATACGCGCCCATCAGCGGATTGAGCGCTACATCTTTCAGAAGTGTGCGTGCATTGCCGAAGGCATCGTTCTCCAGCAGCGCTTCCCAGAATGGTCCGCAATCTATAGGCCCACAGCCAGTGCTTCCACCGACGACATAGACATGCGAGAGCGCGGACGAGACCCGCTGACGCAGCGCGTACTGCAGTGACTGGGTATTGCGATAGTACTGCCCGTATGAGGCCCCGGCGGCGCTGGCGTAGTCATAGGCAGGGTTCTTCAGTTGCTGATCGATCCAGCTACTCATGCCCATCTGCTGTACCTGTTGCACAGCGGCCGGCGTTGCTCCGTAGGCGGCCTGCTGCAGGAAACGCACGGCGGCATCGTAGGAGACCGGTAGGGCTTTGACTGAGAGCTGGAGTGTGCCGGTGCTTCCACCATCGGAGCCGCTCATGCTTCCCTTGATGGCCATTGAGCCGGAGTCCCATGCCTGCATGGCGGCCTGCACGGAGATCTGCGTATCGCTTACCTTGGTAAATGTCTGCGACAGGCCATTGATGGTCAACTGCGAAAGGTTCGAGAGGTGAGTGCCGGTAATGGTAAGTGTAGTGGTAGTCCCTGCGTCTATCTGCGTGGGCGTGCTGCTGGTAAGTATTGGCAGCGCGCGGCCTATGGGAAGAGCCAGTGTCGCGGTGATGGAGGCAGTAGCGGCCAGAGATGCCGTGATATGCGCGGTAGTGCTCGCGGTAATGTTGCTGCCGGCCGTATAAACTCCGTCCGTCGTGACCGAGCCTGAATCCGTACGCCAGGTGACGGGCTGCGTCGTTGAGGCGCCGTCGAGTTGTGCCGTAAGCTGTGTGCTCTCTCCTTCACGAAGAGAAGTGGCTACTGTACTGATGGTCAGCGTCTGCGCAATTCCCTTGCCGGAGGCGCCAACAGTCAGCGAGCCGGTGCTGGTGGCAAACGAAATGCTCCCGGTCAAAGTACCGGACTGATCCGGTGTAAACAGAACAGCCATAGTGCACTTCGCGTTGGCGGCGAGCGTGCCGAGACAGAGCGATGTATCCGAGCGAAACCTGCCGGTGACGTTGATGCTCTGCACCGTTGCCGCGGCGGTGCCGGTATTGCTGAGAGTAATGTTCTGCCCGGTACTGGTAGTTCCTACCGAGGTGTCAGGAAAGGTAAGCTGTGTTCCGCTCAGCGTCAACAATGGAACGCCAGATGTGCTGCCTGATGATCCGGCGCCGGAAGTCGAGTTGGAGACTGCGGATGTGCCCGACTGGCCTGCTCCGCATCCGTACAGAACGATCGATGCGCCAAGTGCAAGGTGGAGAACCACATCTCCTATGTGCTTTCTGAAAATACAATTCCACTGCCGCTCAGCCATCGTTCCGCTCCTTCCCGGCTTATCGGCGGCGGGTAGGAATATTGCTGCGCTGTTGCAAAATCGGGCAGTGTTGGTTGCTGCACATAAACGCCAAAAGCTGCCGCCCAGGACGGCACCTCTGGAAACCTGTGTGGACTGCCGGGATGATCCGTTAAAATCCCATATGTGAACGGAAATTACCGTGTTCTTCGTGGAACTCTGCTGGCAGTCGCGGCAATGTTCTTCGCGTTGCACGCCGTACACCTGACTGCTGACTTCCCCAATCACTCCCCTTGGATGGATTGGGCCAAGTACACCGACGAGGGCTGGTACGGCGACGCCGCAATCCGCTACTTCCTGCGGGGCAACTGGTACGTCTCAGGCGACTTCAATCCTGCCGTCGCGCTCCCCGTCTGGCCTCTCCTGGAAGCCATCGTCTTCTCCATCTTCGGCGTCAGCCTTGCCACGGCACGCGGCCTGGCCATCGGGGTCTTCGGAGGCATTCTGCTCGTGACCTATCTGCTGCTTCGCCGCATGCGCCAGGGCTCGCTGGTGCCGGCAGTAGCGGTTTTGTTATTGGCGGTAAGCCCATTCATCTACGCATTTACCCGGCTCGCCATCCTGGAACCATTGCTCATCCTGCTGACCCTGCTCGGACTATACGCAGGGTCGTTTCTGCAACCAGGAGCGACGGGTCGCACCAGATGGCTACCAGCGATTGCTCTTGGCATCATTCTGCCCCTCATGGTGCTGACCAAGACGACAGCGGTTTTTCTGCTCCCCGCTATCTTCTGGATGGTCTTCGCGCAGTCTGAATACAACGGGCGGGCGACGCTGCGGTTCGCTCTGCCGGCAGGCGTGATTGCCGCCGCGATCTGGGGTGGATACTTCCTGCTCTTCGTCCGGCCGCATTACCTGGCCGACTACCGCTACCTGTTCAGCGCGAATTCGTACACCAGCTTCGACAAAGAGCCTTTATGGAAGGTGATCGTCAATACCTTCCGCGACGGCATGTGGATGGGACGGGCCTCCTACTTCCTGGTCGCCGTCGCGCTTGGCGCGGTCGTGCTAACCCATCGGAAAGCGTGGCGCAACCCGCTATACGTCTCGCTTCTGTTATGGGTAGGCGGCTACTTCTTTTTCCTGGCATATCACAACAATCTTCAGCCCAGGTATTACCTGGTGATCGCGGTTCCGCTGACGATCCTGTTGGCCATCTCGCTAACGCTGCTCTCTGAGGACCGTGCGATGGTGCGCGGCGCGGCTGCTGCGGCATTAACAATCGTCGCAGTGCTGCACGCGGCCGAGACGGTCCACTATGTACGCAATCCGGAGTACACGTACCTGAATGCAGCCCGCCGGATCCGCTCCCTCATCGATGCGGACCCACGCGGCAACCACCTGGTCCTCTCCATCTCCGGATCGAACCTGGCTCTGATGACCGGACTGCCGGCCATCTGCGACGACTTCGGCACTATGGCGCTGGACCAGCGTGTCGCCGCCTATAAGCCCGGATGGTTCATCACCTGGAATCTGGTGGAAGACGACAAGATGGACGCCCTGGCGCCGCTGTATAAACTGACACGGGTCGCCGAGTATCCGGCACTCGATGACCCGGAGCGGAATTTGCTTATCGTCTATCGCCTTGACCCCAAGCCAGCTACACCCGCACCTGCGAAGAAGAGGATCCGCAAGCGGCCACAGTTCATGGCCACTTCGCTTCGCGATGGAGAGGCAAAGGTCTCGCTCGACGACGAGTAGCTTAGTCTAGGCTTTTTTCGGTTCCCAGAGGGCAAACATCGCGCCGGTAGGATCAAGCAGGATAGAGAAGGCGCCCATCCCTTCCACCGTATCTCCATGCAGGAGCTTCGCGCCGAGAGAGACGGCCTTATCTGTCGACTTTTTCAGGTTCTCAACGCCGATGTACGGGGTCCACTGGGTGGGAGCTCCGGGCATGGTGAACATGCCGCCACCCGGGCCGGAGTCGGTCTGGAAGATGGAGTAGACCCCGACGGGCATCTGGTGGTCCTGGTAGGTCCATCCGCATAACTCGCCGTAGAAGGCCTTTGCTGCGGCCAGATCCGGCGTCGTCAGTTCAAGGTGTACGAAGGGTAGCTTTGCCATGCGGGAAGAGTGCTCCCGCCACCCTGCCGCTCGCAAGTTAATTCTCGATCAAGCTTTCCGTGCTTTCGCTCTTGCCCGCGTCGCAGCCTTGGTGGATGTGGATTTCACCGGCCGCGATTTCATTGCCATCGCAGTCTTAATCGACTTGGCTGGTCTGGCGGTCTTTGCATTCTTCGCAACACGCAGGCGATGTGCTGTCATCAAAGCCCCGCGGACCTGGTCTTCGCTGGCTATCGCCAGCACCATGTGAGTGGCTCCGTTGCGTCCCCAGCCGCCGGGGACGGGCAGAAAAATCTCCGGCAGCTCTTCCACCAGGGGCTGCTGTGTCTCTGGATCGAGCATCAGGTTGCCATAGCCTTTGGCCTCAGCGGCGAGTGTCGCAAAAATATGTCCGCCGACGCGAAAATCGGCAGCGCCCATGTGTGAACCCTCTTCGGCTCCGGGAAGTGAGAGTGCAATCCTGCGAAAATCAGCGGGCGTCATCGGCCAACATTTTAGTTGCTCGTTGGCTTAGTGAGCACCGGCAGGTGGACCTTTTCCTGTGACTTTCTGGAAGGCCCAGACGATGACGACACAAGCCAGGCAAAGCAGCGACAACAGGCGGAAGACGTCGACGAAGGACCAGTACATGGCCTGCCGGATAAGTTGTTGATAGAGATTGGCGTTGGCGCCGACCGCGGCGTTAGCCGGCCCCAGGTAGGAGCCTGCCAGAACCTGACGCAGCGACTGCACGGCCTGCTGGAACTCAGCACCGGTAATCGGCACGAAGTTCGTGATCTCGTTCTGGTGGAGCGCTGCCCGGCGTGTCAGAAGCGTCTGGGCAATCGAGATGCCGATGGAGCCGCCGACATTGCGCATCAGGTTGAAGAGACCCGAGGCGTTGCCGATCTGGTCGTTGCGCAACGTGCCGTAGGCCATCGTGCTGATGGGAACGAAGACGAAGGCCAGGGCAACGCCGGTGATGACGATGGGCCAGAAGAGCGTGGTCGGCGAGATCTCTAGCGTGATATTGCCGAAGTAAAGCGTTGTAAGGCCGAAGACAAGGAAGCCGAGCGTCAACAGAATGCGGTTATCGATCTTCGATGAGATACGACCGACCATAATCGAGCCGACGATCGCCCCCAGGCCACGCGGAGCCACGACGACGCCTGCGGTAAAGGCGGTATAGCCCAAGAGCTCCTGGTAGAAGAGCGGAAGAACGGTCACGGTCGAATAGATGGCCATGCCGAAGAGCAGAATCAGCACACAGCCGACAGCGAAATTGCGGTTCTTCAGAATCTGCAGGCAGACGAGCGGATCGCGCGATCGCCAGGAATGGATGATGAACCAGATCAGCGAGACCACCAGGAACGTCGCAGCCCAGCGAATCCAGGTAGCTCCGAACCAATCATCTTCCTGCCCCTTATCGAGGATGATCTGGAGGCAGCCGGTCCAGACGCAAAGGGTGCCGAAGCCGATCATGTCGAACGCCGGCACCTTCGCTTTGGCGATATACGGAGGGTCCTTCACGAAACGGCCGATCATGAAGACAGCCAGAAGCCCAACCGGAATGTTGATGTAGAAGGCGTATCGCCACGAATAGGTATCGGTCAGCCAGCCCCCAAGCGTGGGGCCGATGACGGGAGCAACGACAACACCAAGCGCAAATACGGCCATCGCCGCGCCCCGTTTGGCCGGCGGGAATGACTCGAGCAGAATGGCCTGTGATAAGGGCTGCAGCGCTCCTCCGCCTGCACCCTGGATCACACGAGCCAGAAGCATGAGCGCAAGACTCGGAGCTGCTCCACAGAAGAAGCTGGCGATGGTGAAGATAGTGACGCAGGAGATGAGGAAGCGCTTACGTCCGAAGCGCAGACTGCACCAGTTGGAGGCCGGCAGAACGATGGCGTTCGAGACCAGGTAGCTGGTCAGCACCCAGGTCGCTTCATCGTTCGAAGCCGAGAGCGAGCCTGCGATGTATGGCAGCGCGACTGCGGCGATGGAGGTGTCCAGAACCTCCATGAAGGTGGCCAGCATCACCGACGCAGCAATGAGCCACGGGTTTACACCCTGGGTAACGGCGCTGGATTGGTCCACCGTGGCGGCGGCTGAAGCCATGCTTCCCTCTCGTTGTGGTCAGGGTGAAAACAGGCGCGTTTGATCTCGTTAGAAGCCAGCCGCAGCGAAGAGGATGCACCTATTTCTCAACCGTTACCAGAAGCAGCGCATTTGGCGCGAGTTGCAGACGAAGGGCGCCGTTTGCCAACCGCATACGCTCCGGCTCTTCCAGAGCGGTCTTGCTGTTAAGCTCTGCGGCTTGGGCGGCTGTAGGGCTGACGGGACTTCCCATCGCTTTGTAGAAGGGCGCAACGTTGCTATGCGTCTCATCGACACGCTGGATGCTGACCTCGGCATTCTCGCTGACGCCCTGAAGCTGCAGCGTCACGGTAGCGTTTTGGGGCTGCACCTCGGGATCGACCAGATTCCACAGAGCGATGGCCAGCCGTCCGTCCGCGAGCCGAGTCACGATGGCGTTCTTCGATGGGTTGGCGATACGCTGCTCACCGAGCTTATGCAACAGAGCAAAGTCATAGAACGCGGGTTTGTTGATCCCGCCCATCGCGCGGATGCCGAACTGCGTAAAGGGGGCGCGCGCCGGACCTCCCTCTTCGAAGACCTCAGAGAAGGTCCAGAAGGAGAGATAGTCGACATTACCATCGCTCTCTCGGATGGTGTTCGCGAGAGCTGGGCCGACATACGGCGTCTCACGGGCATCATGAACGGGATAGACATTCCATTCGGTCCAGAGCAGGGGAAGGTGCGGCGTTGGCGAAGAGTCGATCTGGCGCCGCACTTTCGCGACAACGGCAGCGACGCGATCCTCGGGCGCAATCACCTCGTCGGTGCCGAGCAGGCGCTTCACAGGCTCATCGGCGTAACCATGAGTAGAGACAAAGTCCACCGGGACGTGGTTCCGGGCACAGAAGGCGAGAAACTGCGGAATCCAGGCAGCAGCGGCGGTAGCCGGGCCGCCGACACGAAGGCGTGCACTGACGGCTTTCAGAGACCGAGCCGTGTTGGCATAGAGATCGAAGTAGGTTTCGCCGCGGGGAACACCGCCCCAGAAGTCGATATTGGGTTCATTCCACACCTCGAAGTACCACTGAGCCACCTCGTCAATGCCGTAACGCTCTACAAGATGCCGGGCGAGCGCCGTCATCAGGTCGTTCCAGAGCTTGATGTCTTTGGGCGGAGAGACGTTCTGCTTGTACCAGAACGGATGCAGTGCGTCAGGGTTGAAGGCCAGCTTCTTCGGCATGAAGCTAAGCTCGACCACCGGACGGACACCCGCGGCGCGCAGGCCGTCGTAGACCTGGTCAATGTAGTTGAAGTTATAGACCGGATTGCCGTGTCTGTCCTCGTCGTAGACGCCCAGCTCATCGTGCAGGATGGCGTGGAAGCGGATGTACTTCACCCCGGTAGCAGCGTGGACGGCGGCAAGATCGTCACGGTAGCTCTGTCGAAGCGAAAGAATCGCACGGCCGGAGCCGAACATCTCTTCCCAGAAATGGGGAAAGGGTCTGGCCTCGGCATGGGCATCGACGCGCACCGTCTCTTCCCGTTGTGCCACAACGGGAAGTACGGCACACCATAACAGCACGGTGAGAACAACTCTGCGGCTCATATTGCGCGATTAGATGCCAGGGAAGGTGCGAGACTTTGCCGGCAAGAACCGGGATGTGGCCATCTGGCTAACCGTTGCAGGATACTGACATGAACCTCGCTATGGCACTTCGCCCCTCCAACCCGGCCGCAGTCCCGACAACGATCGAAGACACCCGTTGGAAGCAGGTGCTCGACCGCGATGCTGCCGCCGGCTTTGTCTACGGCGTCCAGTCAACCGGAATCTTCTGCCGTCCGTCCTGCCCCAGCCGCAGGCCCGGCCGCATACAGGTCCGCTTCTTTGACACCAGCGCCGAGGCAGCGGCGGCAGGCTTCCGGGCCTGCAAGCGCTGCCGGCCAACAGAACGCCCCCATGATCGCTTTGCGGAACCGGTGAGCCAGGCGGCGGCGTATCTCGCCGCTCACAGCGATGAGACGGTCACGCTGGATGAACTCGCCCGGATCACTCAAACGAGCCCCTTCTCGCTGCAGAAGAACTTCAAGCGCATTCTCGGCGTCACGCCGAAAGAGTTCGCGGCGGCGAAGAAGCTGGAACGCCTGCGCAAGCACCTGCCCCAGGGGCGGGTAACAGACGCCACCTATGAAGCCGGCTTCTCTTCGCCAAGCCGCATGTACCAGGCAGCGGAAGCTCTGGGCATGACGCCGGGCGAGGCAGGACGAGGCGCTCATGGGCTGACGATCCGCTTCACCACCAGCGAGTGCTCACTCGGCCGGGTACTGGTGGCGGCAACCGACAAAGGCATCTGTTCTATCGCCTTTGGCGACTCGGCATACCAGTTAGAGATCGATCTGCGCGGCCGGTTCCCCCATGCGGAGATTGAACCGACGGAAGACGATCCAATGCTGACGCAGGGCATTCGCTTTGTGCTCGCGCAGTTACGGTCTGCCCCTCATGAGCTTGATCTGCCACTTGATTTGCGCGCGACGGTCTTCCAGCAGCGGGTGTGGAAGGCACTGCGCGAGATTCCTCGCGGAGAGACGCGGACTTATGCCGAGGTGGCAAAGTCGATGGGACAGCCCACCGCGACACGCGCTGTAGCACGCGCGTGTGCGACCAATCCGTTAGCCGTAGCGATTCCCTGCCATCGCGTGATCGGAAGTGATGGCAAGCTTACTGGTTATCGCTGGGGAGTTGAGAGAAAGAAGAGACTCCTGGAGATGGAAAGCCGGTAAGAGTTAAGGGTTAAAAGTTAAGGCATGCGTAGTACTACCGGTATTAAGGGAACCCATGCACCGAGTGCCCCATGTTCGTGGTCCCCAGCAAACTTTGTTTGCTGGGGTGGTATCCCTCGGCGACATAGGCCCGGCCTTTTCAAGAATGCTGTCCAGCACACGCATCCGACAGAGAGAAGCAGACTTCTCCGCTTTCGCTCCAGGACAAACAAAAAGACGGTTCGAGCTCCGCTCGAATACCCACGTCCCTAAGGGGACATGGGGCACGCGCTGTATCGGCTCATTGTGCTTACTCCAGACGCGGTTCGAATCGGAAAACATCGGGCCTGCTGTAATGACCAGCGACGTCGAGATCGAATTTTCCGCGCTGAATCTCGTCCATGTCGAGCTCAGCGAAGAGGAGGTCAGGCTCCGCTACTGGACCTGCGAGCAGTTCGCCGCGTGGGGAGACGATAAGACTGCGGCCGTGGATCTCTCCACCGATTCCCTGCAGCTCCACCGGCCAGTCGGAGGTGGCCAATTGCTGGCAGGCGCTTAGAACAAAGCAACGGCCTTCATAGGCAATGTGGCGCATACTGGTCTGCCACATCTCGCGTGCATCCACGGTTGGTGCGCACCATAGCTCTACCCCCTGGTTGTAGAGGTGTTGCCGGTAGAGCGGCATGTAGTTCTCCCAGCAGATAGCCATACCAATGCGGCCGATCTCTGTCTGGACGACCTGCATGGTGTCGCCTCCACCGAAGCCCCAGATCAGCCGTTCACTGCCCGTGGGCATGAGCTTGCGATGTCTGGCGACCACGCCGCCGTTCGGTGTGATGAGCAGCGAGATGCAGTAGAGCGTATTACCATCGCGCTCGACGGCACCCGTAACCAGGTGCAGGCTCAACTCACGGGCGAGAGATTCAAGTTGCGCGGTCTCCGGACCGGGACAACGAATGGCTGCTTCCATGTAGCGGCGGAAGAGCTCACGGCCTTCGTCCGTGCGATTGCCCACGGTGGCCCCGAACGAAAGACTTTTGGGATAGCCGCCGAGCATGGCCTCGGGAAGCACCAGCACCTGTGCGCCCTGTGCTGCTGCCTTACGGCAGAGTGTTTCCACTCTCTCCATCGTGCGGAGCATATCGAACATTACGCTGCCGGTCTGGGCAACAGCGACTTTCAGCATGGAGACGACTCCTCAACACCATTCAATCATCCAGCGTGAAGGTAGCTCCGGGCGTATCGACAAACTCGCTTTCACTGCGGAGTGATAGAGCGGGCCTTCAGCTCTCTGATTTTCAATGAGGCCGGAGACCTGGGAGCGTTGTCCCCGACTGATATAGAACGCATCTCCACCCGAGCGAACAAATTCTCCCGGGACCCCGGCCTTCAGCGGTTCATCGCCGACCCCAACGTGAGGATGACAACTTTTTGACAAGAACTTTATTGGCCCGGAGACATCTATTGAATATGCGGGTGTTGATCTTTGGAGCAAGTGGCATGGTGGGGCAGGGCATCCTACTGGAGTGTTTGCGGGCTGTCGATGTAGCAGAGGTTGTCTCCGTTGGGCGGTCACCGCTACCGCAAAAGCATCCGAAGCTCAAAGAGATCCTGCTGCCGAACCTCTTCGACATCGCTACCGTAACCGACGATCTCGCCAACTTCGATGCGGTCTTCTTTCCGCTGGGCGTGTCGTCATTTCGCATGTCCGAAGCGGACTACCGTTACATCACCTACGACCTGACGATGAAGATCGCTTCGCTGGTAGCGAAACAAAGCCCGCAGTCGACCTTCTGCTACGTCTCCGGCCATGGAACGGACATCAACAGCCGCACCATGTGGGCGCGGGTGAAGGGGGAGCTCGAAGAAGCCCTGCTGCGGCTGCCGTTTGCCGATGCCTTCATGTTTCGCCCCGGGGCCATCCGGCCGATGGACGGTATCAAGACCAAGACACCGCTTTATAACGCGATCTATCTTCTCTTCAGCCCGGTCGTTCCGCTGCTGGCGCGGATGTTTCCGAAGCACGTCACCACGACGCGCGAGGTGGGCAAGGCGATGCTGGCGGTGGCGCGGAAGGGCTACACCAGCCCGATCCTGGAACCGATCGATATTCGCCGGGCCGCGGGAGTCGCCATTTAGAGCATTTTCCCTGTTGCTGGGTATCCCGCAAGAAGCGTGCAGCGGCGTTTTCATTGCGGAAAACGCCCATAGGATGTGGGTGCTCTAGCCTACGCCGACAGGGAACTGCTCCAGGGGCTGTTTCCCTCGTGAGGGCCTGTGATACGTTGCCCCATATGTCCTATACCGAAAGCTACGAGTGTGACGTTTGCGGCAACAAGAAGGGAGAGCGCGACCTGTGGTGGCTCTCATTCGCTGACTGTATCCCTGGCTCTTCACCCGACGACACCATCCCGGTCATCAAGTTCTCCCGCTTCGATGTTAGCCACTCCCATGACAAGACCGTGAAGCATCTCTGCGGCGCCCAGTGCGCGGCGACGCTGATGAACCGCTGGATGAGCGATCAGCACGAGGACCCTGACCAACATTGCGCCCGGTAACGCATAACCGTTGTGCACAGGAGAGCGGGCGTTCCGCGCGGTAAGCTATAAGAGCGCTTGAATGCGTGGTTTTACCGCTCGCTGCA
>JABFXN010000258.1 GCA_013361705.1 Acidobacteriaceae bacterium | reverse complement strand
TAAAGATTCCGGGATCCATCGTGAACGACGGTCCCAGCTTGACGGGAGCTGTCACGGAAGGAGCGGTGTGCTCTTCAAAGCGGGCAATGGATTGTGCGACTCCGTTTTCCGTCAGCGTAAAGTCGGAGGCTTTGAGATCGTGGATGGGATTACCGCGCGAGTCGGTCACGCCGACATCGACGATAACGATCTGAGTGCCGGTGCGAATGGTTGGCGTCTGTGAAGCTGCAGACACTGTGAGCACGATGAAGGCCAGAGCAGGATACGTGCGCATAAATTTGTGTGGAACGAGGGTAGCGGAGTTTGTGCAGCATGCAAAGCAAAAAAGACCGGCGCGATGCCGGTCTTTTCAGGAAAGGGCGGAGACTCAGGAGTTACGCGTTGACCAGTTCGACATGGGGCTGGTTGCCGTAACGCTGCTTCACGTAGTTATCGAGAATGACCTGGAACTCCTGCACGATATGGTCGCCCTTGAGGGTTGTGAAGAGCTTGCCGTCGACATACACGGGAGCCTTAGGTTCCTCAAAGGTGCCGGGCAGCGAGATGCCGATGTTGGCGTGCTTCGACTCACCGGGACCGTTGACGATGCAGCCCATGACGGCCAGTTTCATCTCTTCTACGCCGGGGTAGATCTTCTTCCAGTCGGGCATGGAGGCCGTGAGGTAGTTCTGCACCTGCTGTGCCAGCTCCTGGAAGTAGGTGCTGGTGGTACGTCCGCAACCTGGGCAGCTTGTCACCTGCGGAGTGAAGCTGCGGATGTTCAGGGCCTGCAGCACCTGCTGGGCGCAGCGGACCTCTTCGCTGCGGTCGCCGCCGGGTGTAGGAGTGAGCGAGACGCGGATGGTGTCGCCGATACCGGCCAGGAGAAGGGGAGCCAGACCGGCGGCAGAGGCGACGGTGCCCTTCATGCCCATACCGGCTTCGGTGAGGCCAAGATGTAAGGCGTGGTCACAGCGCCGGGCGAGCTCAGAGTAGACGTCGATCAGGTCGCGGACATTCGAGACCTTGGCGGAGAGCACGATCTGATCGCGGCGCAGACCATAGCGCTCGGCGGCAGCGGCGTTGTCTACGGCGGAAACCACCATGGCCTCCATCATGACGTCGCGGGCATCGAGCGGGGTGGCAGACTTGGAGTTCTCGTCCATCATCCGGGTCAGCAAGGCCTGGTCGAGCGAGCCCCAGTTCACGCCGATACGGACGGGCTTCTGGTACTTGACGGCACATTCCACCATGGTGCGGAAGTTGTCGTCGTCTTTCCGGCCGATGGAGACATTGCCGGGATTGATGCGGTACTTGGAGAGCGCCTGAGCGCAGGCGGGGTACTTCGTCAGCAGAATGTGGCCGTTGTAGTGGAAATCGCCGATGATGGGCGTATTCCAGCCTTTGTTGTGAATGCCTTCCACAATATAAGGAACAGCCTTGGCCGCTTCTTCATTATTAACGGTGATGCGGACCATCTCAGAGCCGGCGCGCGCCAGGGCGGCGATCTGCTGGACGGTAGATTCGATGTCGGCGGTGTCAGTATTGGTCATGGACTGCACGACGACGGGTGCGTCGGAGCCGACACGGACTCCTCCAACATTGACGGTTACAGCTTTGCGGCGGTGGATTTCAGGCATTGGACTCTCTACCCTTAAGTTTACCGCAGCAGGGTAGTGAGGCGGGTTAGACTAGATGGAAGTGGCCCGGTAGCTCAGCTGCATAGAGCGGCGCACTCCTAACGCGTAGGTCGCAGGTTGGACTCCTGCCCGGGTCACCACTAAGCCCAATACAAACAATAAGATGCCGTGAGTGATGCTCCTTTTTCTCTATGGGGCGGTCGCGTTTGAGATACTTTCTCGAAAACGGGGTTTCGATCCCTCAGATTCACCGTATTATTGACGAGCAAATCTTGCCCGCCCATCTCTACGATTCGGGTAAGCGCCGCCTCCGAAGATACGCTTGTATCGTCACTGCCTTTACACCGCTCTCGAACCGCCGATGAGGGAGGGCGAGGCGGAGACAGTCACCGAACCGGAACTGGCGGAGGTGGCGTGATGCGGAACATCCTCGACATCCTCAAGCGGACTGGAGTCTATCCCGAGAAGAGAGCGACCTTTTGCTGTATTTCCTGCCGCTGAGCCTCTGAAAGATCGGTGGGCGGTACTCGCGAGCAAAGCATCAACGAAAAGTAATCGAAGGGTACGTCTCGCAGTACTTGCCAAGCGAAGGCTGAGGGATTCTCTCGTTGAAAAGGAATGCTGCGTGCACGCCCGGACGCCGAGCGCAGATACCCGCGAAGTCTTTCCTGCTCCGAGGTCGAAGCCAGAGAAAGTGCGATCATCAGAACCCGGTCGCGATACATAGAGGCCAGCAGCGGCCGTACCCGCGCGATCGCTTCCGGCAAACGCCAGGTTGCAACCAAGACGCGCACCACCAGTAGCCGAAGTTGCAGATAGTTAGGATATCTATCGAGCGTCCGCAACGCCTCTTCGAGGTTCGCTTCGCTCTTCAGGTCACGCTCCATCAACCGATGAAATGCTTCCATCGCCTTGATTGCTTCCGGGGTTTGTGCAGGCAGCGTGATGCGATTCTCGGGGGATGGAGCATGTGAAAGATACCATGCCGCATGCTGTTCGATTCCTGAGGCGAACCCATTTCGTGCGAGCGCATAGGAATGGCAACGTTCACGTTCAGCGTGAAGCTCTTCGGGATCCAGATAAAGCTTCTCCAGAATCGTTTCAAGCTCCTGCAGATCGTGGAAGCAAAGTACCTCCTTCAGGTGCGGGGCATAAGCGGAAGATCCCTGCACTACGGCTGCGATGCCTGCGGCTGCATATTCAAAGAGTTTTACATCAGTTCGCCCCGCGTTGAATGCCGTTGCGGTAAGCGGAATCAGACCGACGTGAAGCGTATGAAGGAATGCTTCATAGCTTGCCGGTGAACCAAAATCTTCGAAGCGGAGCTGATCTGCAGGAAGCTCTCCGAAGAGTTCGTGCAACATCTCGAGATCGCCCTTCAGAGCGAGTTGGATTTCAGGGCGCCGATGTAGCAGATCGCGCAGCATCCGTACCATCGGGCGAAGGTCTTCCCGATGCGAGCGAGTTCCTGCCCAGCCGACCGTGAATCCCGGAGGCTTCTTTGGCAGTCTGGCAGGGATCTCGATCAGATTCGGCAGCACCTGCCTGCATGAGGAGAGGATGGCGTACTTGCGCTCCAACGCAGCAGAAGAGAACTGTGACCCTGCGCAACGCGATGCGAGATGGAAGCAGTCGCTAAGGATCAATGGACTGCGCCGTGGCTTCTTTCGCCACGGCGCTGGTGCACTCATGTCGTCGGCTATCTCGTAGAGCGTGGCTTTGCCATGCTCCCTCCGCCAGTCGATCACCGCCTCCAGAGCCATATCGTGTTGAACGTGCAGAACCAGAATGTCTGCGGCATACGCCATCGCCGGGGCATCGGGATGACCAGAGGAGATTCCCGTCGCCTCGAATCTTCCATCACGATTCAGCAGCGCACACGGGTGCTCGATCCTGTGGAAGAGATTCGCACGGTCCTCACTCTGCCTGTCCCACGAATGCAGATGGACCAATGTTGTCTTCACCCCGCAGCTCCCGACTTTCGCCAGAAGACACATGTCGTATTGACCGACTGCATTGGGTCGGAAATGTTATGCCTTGCGCGGAACTCATCGATGGCCTCACGGCATGCAGGAAGGCCGTAGTCGTCCACAATGATGAAGCCGCCCGGACTGACCCGATGGTACAGATTATTCAGCGCATCCATGGTGGAGGAGTACATGTCGGCGTCAAGCCGGAGCAGTGCGAGCGGGCCGGTGTCTGCCTTCGGGAGTGCGTCCGCAAACAGGCCTGGAAGGAAGCGCACCCCGCCGTCCAACAGACCAAGGTCACGGAAGTTGTCCATGACTGTACGAAGCGGAGCTACCAGAATCGGGAAAGCGTTCTTTGAGAAGTCCACACCATACCGGATATCAGGTTCAGAGGTGTTCACAGGAAGGCCGTCGAAGGTGTCCGCCAACCACACGGAGCGGCCCTCTTGCTGGTAAGCAAGCTGCAACGCCCGCATCATCATGGATGCGCCACCCTGCCAGACGCCAGCCTCCAGAAAGTCGCCAGGAATGCCCTCAGCAAAGACCTGCTCTGCGCAGAACTCAATGTTATCCAGACCGGCAAGACCGATTAGCGTGCGGGGGAAGCTCCGGTTGGAGAGAGCCGGGTTTCCCAGACGAAGACCCCGGATGCAGGTGGCATAAGCCTCAGCATCGGTGTATCGCGCTTGAACCATCTGGGCGGTGCGGGTCTTGCGGTCAGTGCTGAACGCACCCTCCTCAAGCCGCGAGATCCTCAGGGCGTTTTCAGCGTAAACAAGGTTGGTAAGAGTCCGTTTGAGGAGATGAAGATAGCGGCTCCGCTGTTGTTCTGCCGCCGAAGGTGCTGAAACGTGCCTGAGCAGCCCAAACCTGTCCAACTCGTTCAGAAACTCAAGAGTGCTTCTGCGGCAGACAGCTTCACGGACATCGTAACTCGCCAGCAGACGAGCTACGATGCCCGTGATTGTGATGGGATATTCCAGAAGATCCCAGATCGCGAGACCAATACTGTTCAAGCTCAGAAGCTGCAGATCACCGTTCCGCAGACAGATGGATGAGCCATCGTAGAGGATGCCACTGAAAGCTCTACGCAGGTACTTCTCAGACATGCAGACGCCTGTTCCGCTCTTTTTGCCGCAGTACAAGCTGCGGAATTCTGGAGAAGAATAGCCAGCATCCCGTCGCCACCAAATGTGTTCCCAACCCAGCTCCAGTTCTAGCTATAAGCCGTGATCCCATCGGCAGCGGGATTAAAAGTCCCGCTTGATGCACTGTCGGCACTGGCCAGATCTCGTGCCCCAATCTGCGGAGTCGACCACTCGAGCTTGCCTTCAGGATTGGCTTGGTTATCGTTTGACGGGATTGGGGCAGACGAATT
>JABFXN010000318.1 GCA_013361705.1 Acidobacteriaceae bacterium | reverse complement strand
GCCGCGGCCTGGAACCCGGGCAGAGAGTGCAAACGCAGCACAGGGCGCAAAGCTCTCCGCCGGATCGATGACGGTTGTCCTGCCGAACGCGTTGGACCGGCTCGATCTGCAGAAGATCAGTGCTGTCACGCTGCCGAAGACCTTCGGCATGGCAGCCAAGTCGGCTCCTCCTCCGCCGCCACCAACCCCTCCTGCTGTCACACAAGCGGCAGCAGCGGCGCCCTCCACAGCCGAAACCATGATTCTGGCGCAACAGCAGGCGAGCGCGAAGAAAGAAGCCGACGACGAGAAGAATAAGGCCAAGGTTGCCGGTCTGATGAACCAGGCGCTTTCCACGAACGATCCTCAGCAGCAGATGTCGTATTACTCGCAGGTCGTACAGATCGACCCTTCCAATGCGGCGGCGGTGCAGGGATACAAGGAAGCGCAGACCAAACTGCAGACGACACAGACGCAACAGCAACAACAGCAGGTGCAGGAACAACACCAACAGCTGGATGCACAGAACGCCGAACAACAAAGCAGCGCCTCCTTGCTACAGGCGCAAAGCTCGTTCCTGAATGGCAATTTTGCACAGGCTTCTACGGCGCTGAGCGTTGCAGAGAGGCTGTCACCTTCGAACCCCATGGTGCGTGATCTTCGCTCGCGCATCAGTGCGGCACAGTCGCTTCGGTCCCGTCTCTTCTGGCTTGGAGGCGGAGTCGGCATCGTAGCTCTTGCGGGCATGGTGGCAATGTGGATCCGCCGCCGCCGTCAGCATCGTTATGCCGTACTTGAGGTCACCCGCGGCCTCGAGTCCGGCAAGAGTTATCCTCTCGATCGCGACCTCATCCGCATTGGCGCTGTGCCACAGCATGGAAGCCAGAAGAATGACATCGTCATTCAGGATGTTGAGCATGCAATCTCCCGCTTTCACTGCGAGATCGCCCGCAAGAACGGACAGCTTTATCTCACCGATTTGCGCAGCTCGAATGGAACCCTCCTCAACGGAGAACCCGTACAGCCAGGAAATCCGGCGCTGTTGCGTCGAGGCAGCAAGGTCACCCTGGCAAATTCAGTTGAACTGCGCCTTACGACAAAGCGCCGCGCCAAGAGTGAGATGTAAATGGAGATACGTATCAGCGCAGCAGGAGCCAGTGACGTCGGACGCACGCGGCGGACGAATGAAGATGCCTTCGGTTTCGACCTGGGCCGGGGACTCTTCGTCGTCTGCGACGGCGTTGGCGGATCGCGGGCAGGCGAAGTTGCCAGCCAGTCGGCTGTCGATTGTGTTCTACGTTCATTTCCCGAAACGCTGACGGATTTCAACGACGGGGGAAATGAACTGCACCGTGCGATTCAGGGCGCCAATCGTTACATCTACCAGTCGTCCCTCAACGACGCCGTTTACCAGGGCATGTGCACGACCATCGTTGCGGCTCACTTCGATGGCACACGCATGTGGATCGCGCATGTCGGTGACAGCCGGGCTTATCTGCTTCGCCGGCAGTCGCTCCATCGTTTGACCGAAGATCACTCCCAACTGGCGGAAAAGCTGCGGGAGGGTCTGACCCACAGCTCAAGACACGCCATACAGCAATGGGATTCGATGTTGACTCAGGCCGTGGGCGCTTCAGAGATCGTGATCCCAGCGGTCAGCATGGTGCGCGTCGAGCTAGGCGATTGTTTCATTTTCGCTACGGACGGCGTCAGTAAGGCATTGCGCACCTCCGAAATGCTTGCACTGCTACTGACAACGTCTTCGCCGGAACAAGCGTGTCAACAACTGGTAGGCGCAGCAAACGACGCCGGCGGGCACGACAATGCCACCTGCGTCATTGTGGAGATTGACTGATGTCATTTCGCGAGGAGCTCAAGAAAACCGTCGGGCCCGGAAAGCCGAACGAAGAACAGGATGTGCGGCTAGTGCAGCGTCTGCTCGACCGGCAATCAGCACGTACTGGCATCGTTGTTCCACAAAATGGTAGCTTCGATCGCCAGACCTATACGGCCATCACCACCTTCCAGCGACGGATCATGCATATGCCGTTCGCAGATGGCATCGTAGAACCCCGCAGTGCGACCTTCCAGCAGCTTGCGATGACAACAGGGCAACGGCTAATGGCCGGCTCAGCCGGAGGACTTCGGCTTCCCTACCGCACAGGTGACACGAAGCTGACGGATGACGATTACAAGGCGGCTGCGGATGAGTTGTGCTGTGAGGTGCGTGCGATTAAGGCGGTTACAGCGGTAGAAGCTCCCCGTGGAGCCTATGATGAGTTCGGCCGCCCTACGATTCTCTTCGAACGTCACCTCTTCCATCGCTTCACGGCTGGCCGTCATGACCGGTTTGCGCCTGATATCTCCAACGCCAACCGCGGTGGGTATGGAAAATATGCGGCGCAGTATGACAAGTTGCAGCGTGCCTATCAGCTCGATGCGACGGCAGCCCTCCGGGCAGCCTCCTGGGGTGCATTTCAGATTCTCGGTGACAACTATGCACAGGCCGGTTTTGGAACTGTAGACCTTTTTGTGACTGCCATGTGCCAGTCGATCCAACAGCAGTTACGGGCATTTGTTGCCTTCATTAAATTCAACGCCACACTGACGCAGGCGATTCAAAACCGTAACTGGGCGACCTTCGCCCGTATTTATAACGGTTCAGCGTATAAGGACAACCACTATGACACCAATCTGCAGGGAGCTTATGACGCTGCGACGCCTTAGTCATCACGTCCTCATGCTCGCGACACTCAGCAGCGTTGCCTGCCACGCACAGACCGTCATGCGGAAGGCTACGCCTGTGGATGCGCACGCAGCCGCAGGCAAAGTCACGGCACCCACGTTGCCAACCGGAGCGGCAGAGCTGGAGATTGACCGCAAACAGATCATGTCCTTGTCTGTAACTCCGGCACTGACACTCGTACCGGTACGTTTTTCAAAAAACGGAGATACTGCCGGCCCGCCCTTTCATCAATGCGGTCTCGCTACGGTTAACGACACGGGCGAGACGCACCTTATCGTTACCTTTGGCACCGATTGGACCGAAGCTGAGAGCTGTGTCTCCCTCTCTGCCATCGGCACCGCAGAGAGCAAATCGAAGTATCCGGCGCTGATATTGATCTACCAGGCAACGACAGGACATGAGTCTTTCCCGGAACCCGTTCTTCTGAAGTGGAAGGCCGGTTCCGGCATGTATGAACTGGACGCAGAGCGGTCGCAATGGATTACGACGCAACAACTGCCGTACACGATTCCCAATATTCGTAGGCTCCTCGCAAAGAAAGCGGCGGAGAGCAAGTAGACGCAAATGGTCCTCCAGACGGAGACCGTCAACATACGATTCAGCCCCGTGAGGAGATAAGCATGGCAAATCCATCGAATACGACCATCACCGTCGACGGCGTTAAACTCAACGCCTTCTCGACACAGATCGGCCTGGCCACGGTTGTTGATACGAACGGGATGCCATCGATGGGCTCTCTGAGCTGCGCGATGGACTTCTCCGCCGACATGCACGACACCGTCAATGTTCCATTCGCCACGGTGAAGAAATACTTCGATCTTGCCAATGTCCCGACGAAAGACAAGATCAAAGACGTAAAGATCGAATTCTGGAAAGACGAACACCGGCAGGACGCCATCTGCACGCTCTCCTTCAAGGGCTGGATCAGCTCCTGGAACGTATCAAGCGGAGGCGGCAGTAATCACGTTCTCTCCGTCAGTATTCAACCCGCGCTCGATCAACAGAACTACCACGATCTCCAGTTGGGCAATTAACACCGTTCAGAGTCAGGGTTCTTCTCTGCGACGCGATCCCACCGGAGTCTGAGGGCACATCATGGCATTACCTCACATTCAAAATGGCGACAATCTGCTGCAGGATGCATTGCTTGCATCTGTCGAAATCACGCAAGAGCTTAACCAGCACTGGTGGTGCACCGTTGTCTGCCGGCAAACGGAAGACAAACGAATCCCAGTGGAAGACTTCCTCGGGCAGACAGTACAGATCAAGACGACTGATCAGGACGGCATAGAGCACGTCAATTTCTCCGGGTTCGTGCTGGATGTCGAATTGAACTACGAGGTCTGGGGCAGCTATACCGCACAGCTCACCGCCGTCAGTGAAAGCTATAAGCTCGACCTCACAGCGCGTAAGGAGTACTACTCCGACCAGACTCTCTCTTCCATAGCGAATACCGTCTCCGGCCGGGAGGGTCTCTCCGTTTCCGTGAACGGAGGCTCCGGTAAGGGGCTGAACTCCGTGCAGTATGGCGACTCGGACTTCTCGTTCCTGAACCGGATTGTCGACGATTATGGATGCTGGCTGCGGCCTTCTGAAAAGGGACTCGAGGTCTTCGACTCCTTCCAGCCCGGTGGCAAAGTATTGTGGCGTGGAGAAGATGGCCTTATTGACTTTCGTGTGAAGGGATCGCTTGCACCTGCCTCGGTCAGCGGCTCCCACTACGATCACCATGTCATGCAGTCCAACACCTTCCAAAAGGTAAGTGACGCGGCTGAGTTTTATCCTTCGTCAGGCAAACTGACCAGCGCGGTGCAGTCGCGCTCACAGTCGCTCCCGTCGTCATTCGCATCGCAACGTGCGCGTGTCATGACGCTTGATGGCTATCAAGACTATCTCCGCAAAGAAAGCCAGCGCTCCATCGGCGGCAGCGTCACTGCGACCGGCCACTCTCGCAATCAACAGTTGAAGGCTGGAGACACCATCGAGGTCGAAGGCAACATCGATGCCAAGGGCCTCTATGGTCTCGTAAAGGTCATTCACCGCTGGGAACCGCAGGGATACAGCAACTCCTTTGTCTGCACTCCGTGGAAGAAGTACCGGAATCCGCAGCAGCCGGCACTACGTTCCTGGTACGGCGTGGTGCCGGCGCGCGTGGTCGATCATAACGATCCCAAGAAGATGGGTCGGCTCAAAGTACAGATTTTCTGGCAGCAGGACGGCTCTACGCATTGGGCGCGCATGGTGTCACCGCACGCCGGCCCCGACCGCGGCTTCATGTTCATGCCC
>JABFXN010000020.1 GCA_013361705.1 Acidobacteriaceae bacterium | reverse complement strand
CCCTTCCAGATCATTGAACTGCCCATGCCGTCGCCGGTCCTCTTCGAAGGCCAGCGTCTGCCCGCCAGCTACGCAAACTTCTACATTGCGAACAACCTGGTGCTGGTACCCACGTTCAACGACAAGAACGACCGCATCGCGCTGAACACGCTCGCAGAGTGCTTCCCCGACCGTGAGATCGTGGGCATCCACTGCGGCGACTTCATCTGGGGCCTGGGTGCGCTGCACTGCATGACACAGCAAGAACCCGCTTAACACTACCGCCGGAGACAGGATGCCCGACTTTCGCGCCAAGTTGACCGACTACCTCCACGTCAATGCCCAGCCGCAGCACAAGTACGGGCATCAGCCTCGGCTCTATGCGCTGACGCGCCAGATTGGCGAAGGCCTGGACTATGACGACGATGTTGTCTTCGCCGCCTGCTTCCTACACGATCTCGGAGTCTTCGTCGGTCACCGTCCGGAAGACCCCGAGCTCCTGAAGAAGTGGGATCACGTCGTGTATACCTGCGAGAAGTCGCCGGCTATCCTGCGTGAAGCAGGCTTTCCCGAAGAGAAGATCCCGGCTGTTCTCGAAGTGATCCGCACTCATCAGCCACACGACGAACCGCAGACACTGGAAGCGACAATCGCCCGCGATGCCGACATCCTGGAGCAGCTCGGCGCCATCGGTATCACCCGCACGCTGGCCAAGCTGGGATCAGACACGCGTTTCATTACATTCACCAACGCTCGCGACTCGCTGCAGAAGACGCTCGATACGCTTCCCGGAAAGCTGCGCCTTCCACGTGCGAAAGAACTCGCAGAGCCGCGCATCCGTACGCTCACGAAGTTTCTGATGCACCTGAACGAAGAAGCCGGCGAGAATCTTTTTTAGAGGGTGCTCCATGTCCCATGTGAGTACCGGGAGGCTTCAGCGAGGCGTTACCTCCGCGGCTGAAGCCGCGTTTCTTCCGTCTCCGGTATGGCATGGCTAAAAGCCATGCCCTTAAGCAAAACGGATCGAGCGGAGCTCGATATTTCAACTCACGTTATGCGTGCCCACTCTATCAAATAGGCATCAACTTCGGTTACATCAAACGTGTCTCCCGGTTCGCGCGTAGCGCGAATGCCTTGCTTAAGGGGACGGCTTCAGCCGTCCCGTATATAGCCGCAAAAGGAAAGCGGTTTTAACCGCTGAGGGCACGGCTGATGAGGGCAAAATCGCCTTGACCCAGTTCCACTTTTCCTCAGCTTGTGCCTGCGCCAAGCAATACACTCGTCGAAGCATGAATGCCCGTTGCACGCTATTTCTCCCTCTCGTTCTCCTAACAGGTTGCACACAGCTCTCCGGAGTTACACCTACTCCGACGAACATCCCCGCTGAGATCCATTACTCCCCTGCCGAGAATCTCGAGCATCTCGATGTCGATTTGATTGGACAGGCGCGCAGAAGCATCGACATGAATGCCTATGCCCTCACCGATCTCGCAATTGCGGATGCCCTGGTGGCTGCCGCGAACCGTGGTGTACGGATTCGCATCTATCGCGATAACACCCAGACCGACGGAGAGCTTGCGCGTGCGAACAAGATCAAAAACTCTCGTGCCCGGAACTCCGACAGCGATGAGGATACTGACGACACCGGCGATGCCAACTCTGCCCTGTTGAGGCTGGCGCATACCGCCAATGTGCAGGTGCTGGTAAAGCATTCACGGACGCTCATGCACCTGAAGGCCTACTGTGTTGACGGACGCTTCGTCCGAACCGGTTCCGCCAACTTCTCCCCTACGGGTGAGAAACGCCAGGACAACGACCTCATCATCCTTCGCGACGGCGCCAGCATCCAGCACTTCCAGGCCAACTTCAATACGCTGTGGGCGCGGCCTGATAACGAGTCTCTCCCGGCACAACCGTAACACGTGAAAATCTGGAACAAATCTGCGGTATGTCCCGTATCATCCCGGCATACCGCAATCATTTTTGTTCTGGAGACCCTGCCATGCTCCGCCGTGTTGTTCTCGCATCCAGCCTTCTGCTCACCGCAGGCGCCCAGACCACTGCTCCGATGGACGCCCCCACCTATACCGCCGATGGCAAGCTGGTTGTGCCGATCAACTACCGTGAATGGATCTACCTAACCTCCGGCATTGATATGACCTATACCCAGCCCACGAGCGCTACCGCGGCTCCGGCGGCGCACTCGATCTTCGACAATGTCTTCGTCAATCCGAGTGCCTATCGCAGCTTTCTGCAAACTGGCATGTGGCCTGACAAGACAACGCTCGTTCTCGAAGTGCGCACGGCGGAGAACCCGGTCTCCATCAACAAGAGCGGACACACGCAAAGCACCAGCGTGCTCCGCACCGAGATACATGTGAAGGACAAGAAGGAGTGGGCCTTTTATGTCGGCGGCAAGCCTGGCGGAACGCCGGCATCGCGGGTTCCTCAGACAGCGAGCTGCTACACCTGCCATCAGGCTCATGGAGCCGTTGACACGACCTTCGTGCAGTTCTATCCCACACTTCTGCCCCTCGCCACCGAGAAGAAGACTCTGAGCAAGGAGTATCTGAGCGAGACTTCGGCCCCGGAGGCGACGAAGTAGTACAACAGAAGCTGTGCCAGAGGATCTCGATTATCTGAATGCAGCCATCGAAGAGGCTCGCGCTGCGGAGCTGGGCGGCGAAGTCCCCATCGGCTGCGTTGTCGTTTCCCCAACGGGAGAGATCGTAGGACGTGGGCAGAATCGTGTATTGCGCGACCAGGATCCGACCGCCCATGCTGAAATCGTTGCCCTACGAGAAGCTGGGAAGGCTCTCTCCAATTATCGTCTGAGCGGATGCACGCTTTACGTGACCCTGGAGCCCTGCGCAATGTGCGCCGGAGCCATCCTGCACGCCCGTATTGCCCGACTGGTCTATGCCGCGCCTGACCCGAAGGCAGGCGCATGCGGCTCCGTCCTCTCAGTCATGAACCACCCTCAACTCAATCATCGTGTGGATGTGGTATCGGGCCTATTGGCAGAGGAGTGTGGCGAAATTTTGCGCGGCTTCTTCAAAGCGCGGAGATAGAGCATTTTCCCTGTTACTGGCTATCCCGGAAGGGGCGTGCACCGGCGTTTTCATTGCGGAAAACGCCCATGGATGCGGAAGCCCTACACGACACCCGCAGGGAAAATGCTCTAGCATCCAAGGCAGGTACATGCGTCTTCAGAATAACGTCGCTATCGTCACCGGGTCGTCCTCTGGCATCGGGCAGGATATTGCCATCCGCCTGGCTGCGGAAGGAGCGGCAGTCGTTATCAACTACAGCGGAAATGCCGAAGGCGCCGAGGCGACGCAGTCGCAGATCGAGCAGGCCGGTGGCCGCGCATTCGTGGTCCGCGCCGACCTGGCAAAGGTCTCTGACACCCAGCACCTCATCGAAGAGACCTGGGCGCACTTTGGCGGGTGCGACATTCTGGTGAATAACGCCGGCGTCGAAAAAAGCGCCGACTTCTGGGATGTCACCGAGGACGACTACGACAAGGTGCTCGACGTTAATCTCAAGGGCGTCTTCTTTACGACACAGGCTTTTGTCCGCCGCCTGCGAGACGCAAAAAGGCCCGGACGGATCATCAACATCTCCTCCGTTCATGAAGACATGGCCTTTCCACACTTCTCGACCTACTGCGCCAGTAAAGGCGGCCTGCGTATGCTCACCCGTAATCTTGCGGTAGAGCTTGGCCCGCTCAATATCACGATCAACAACATTGCGCCCGGAGCGATCGTCACGCCGATCAATCGTTCCCTGCTCGCAGACAAACCCAAGCTGGACGCACTGTTGCGGAACATCCCCCTCAACCGCCTGGGGGCGACCGACGATGTCGCAGCTCTGGCTGCTTTTCTGGCTTCAGACGAAGCAGGCTATATCACCGGCAGCACGTATGTGGTCGACGGCGGCTTGATGGTGAATTATCACGAGCAGTGACCAGCCCCACACTCTCCTCCAGAGAAGCAGATTTCTCCGCTCCCTCCGGTCGCTGCGAAATGACAAAAAAGTGAGCCCTGCCTGTGACTACGGCATCATGTTCGCATCGCGCATCAGACGCCACTTGCCGTCCTCGCATCTGCGATAGATTCCCATCGTCCTGCCCTTCATGACGACCGGCTCTTTGCCTTCCATGACGACGTTCACGGTCAGCTCCTGCCATAACCAGCCGAAGTCTCCTTCAACCTGGACTTCCTTGATCTCGGCTTGAGGAACAATTCGCGCCTTACCGACCATCTCGCGGGTTCCCTTCTCGAACTCGGCTTTGGTCATCGGCGGAAACTTCGTTGTCAGAAAGAGCATGTCGTCGGTCATCAGGTCCATCAGTTCCTCGACCCGCTCTTCCACGGTGAATTGGATCCAGTCGGCGACCACCTGCCGTATCGCCAGCTCATCTGCGCTCTTGTTTGGGCTCATTTCAGGTTCTTGTCCTTCAAATCCCTGTCCAATGCGTCGATCACAATGCTCTTGCTCAACAGTTCCGGTAAAACATCGGGCTTTGCCGCACCACCCGCAGGATAGATCACATACGTCGGAACACCGCTGCGTCCCACCGCATGCAACGCTTCCGTAATGGCGGGATCGTACTTGGTCCAGTCAGCCTTCATCAGGACCACATTGCCCTTCTTGAAGCGAGCCTGCACTTCGTCGGAGTTCAATGCGACGCGCTCATTCACCTGGCAACTAAGGCACCAGGCTGCGGTGTAGTCAACAAAGACCGCTTTGCCTTCAGTATGAGCCTGCTGTACGGCCGCTTCGCTCCAGGGAGCCCAGCGAGCCTTCTCCTCTGCCGCGGCCTTCTGGCCGGTAAGAGGGATCGCTACGCCGCCAATAATCAACAGAACAGCAATGGCGACGCCAAGCCACTTGCCTTGCCACCGGCGCATGGCCCAGCCGGCAACGGCAATCAGCAACAGGCCGGCGAGCAGACGCACGGCGCGATCTACGCCATCCTCACCGAAGAGCCGACCGAAAACCCAGACCAACCACACAACCGTGCCGAAGAGGAAGAGCGA
>JABFXN010000137.1 GCA_013361705.1 Acidobacteriaceae bacterium | reverse complement strand
AGGTGGAGAGAAGGCCTTCTTCCTCTCCATCTTCGTGCCCGAGGAGTACTATCCCGGCCGCTTCGAGACTAAGCAGACGCTGCGGCGCATCGATCACGCATACCGCCAACTGGCGCAGAATCGAGACAAGGTCGTGCTGGCGCGCAAGGCTTCAGAGGTTCAGGCTGCTGCGGCATCGGGCAGGCTCGCGGCGGTCCTTGATATTGAGGGCAGTTACGATCTCGACGGAGACCTTGGCGTACTTCGCGAGCTGCATGCAAGGGGCCTGAGCTCGGCTCAGCTCTCCGCTCATAACTGGAACCAGCACTATGCGGATGCGTGCTGTTCTCCGGCAAAGGCGAATGGGCTTACAGAGAACGGACGCAAGCTGATCCGGGAGATGAACCGTCTGGGCATGGTCATCAATGTCTCGCACTCGGCGGACACGACGATGGAACAGGCCATCGAAGTAAGCGATCATCCGGTGGTCGCGACGCATCACGGACTGCGCAGCGTGAATGACATCCCAAGAAATATTCCGGACAACCTGCTGCAGAAGCTGGCGGCGAAGGGTGGCGTGCTCGGCATTCAGATCGGCAGCGAGTTCGCCTATCCGAAGGAAGTATGCGTGGATCACGGAGCATCGCCGCAAGGCCTTCTGGGATACCACTGATGTTCCGACGCGCGTTCGGGGAAAGTCGATCTACGAGGTCGACGAACTTGTGGCTCCGGGGTATCCGATGCTGGGCGCTGAAGTTCCCGCTGAAGTGCAGATGAGCGTGGACAACTGGGTCGATGTGGTTGACCGTGTGATCCGGCTGGTGGGAGAAGATCATGTCGCGCTTGGCAGCGATTTCGATGGCGGTCCAACGCTGGCACGCGGCATGCGCGACGTCCGCGACCTGCCGATGATTACGGAGAGTATGCTGCGGCGAGGCTATTCGGAAGAGCGGATCAGGAAGTTCTGGGGCGGGAATCTGTTGCGTGTGTTCGGCACAATTGCCGGGGGGTGATTTTTGTTTGTCATTTCGCCACGCCGCGGGGAATTCGCTTTTGATGAGTCGTTCTCGCCGGGTGGGGCACCCGGCAGTATTGAGAACGAAGATCCAGCGCTATACCGCAGAATCTCAAAGCAACATAGAAAGAAACGGCAGATTCACACTAGAGATTTCTGCCATCTTCAAAGATAGATTCTTGCCATAGTCGGGGTGATTTTCCGATTGCTATGATCACCGCACTATGCTCCGTCAGGCGATCCGTAAAATCCCGGGCGTGCCGCAGCTGATCAAACTCAACACTGATTTTGAGAACTGGTGGTTTGACTGGCGTCATGGCACGGATACTTCGGCTGACCGCGCCGACCAGGCTCGCAAGGGCTGGGAAACCGATACCACCAACCATACCTATGTTCCGATCCGTCCCAAGTGTGCGCGGCGTGTGCTGCAGGCCCTGCCGGTGACGAATCCGCAGGAGTACACCTTCATCGACGTGGGTTGCGGCAAGGGACGCATGCTTCTCCTGGCTCTGGAGCATTCTTTCCGCACGGCCATTGGAGTGGAGTTGCGCAAGGAGCTGAGTGATCTTGCGAAGTTGAATCTCCACAACGACGATCGCGCCCGCCTGTGCTCCGCTACGTGCATGAACGTCAATGCCATGGAATTCGAGTTTCCGGACGAGAAGCTGGTCGTGTACCTGTTCAATCCGTTCGGCGAAGACGTGATGCGGACCGTCCTGGAGAACCTGGGACGTTCGCTGGAGTCGTCCTTCCGCGATGTCTGGGTCATTATGGATTTTCCCGTCTATGCAAACGTCGCGGACAGCATGCCGTATCTTTCCTTCGTCACAGAGGGCTACGACTATCGCATCTACCGTGCCAAAAGCCCAGAGCTTGCGGCTGTTGCGGCCTAGGGTTCACCGATGTTAGAGGTTTTTGTTTGTCATTTCGCAGCTATCGGGTCCCCGGCCAGCTATGCTGGCTGGGGTAAAGCGTAGCGGAGAAATCTGCTTGTTGCGCATTCTTCGCGCTTTACTGCGGAGAATGGGTATCGCGCCGCGGAACGACATCGGTAGAGAAGCAGATTTCTCCGCTAACGCTACGAAATGACAAAAGTGAAGCAGAGGCTAAGCGGTTCGAATCAGTCCGAGCTGCGTGAGTGCGGTAACGCCATCGTCCAGGCCAATCTCTTCGGCGATCTTTCCATCCTTGACGCGGAGAACGGTGGTCCCGGTGAAATGCATCTTGCGGCCGCTGTTGGCGGGTAATGATCCGGCGAGGAAATCGCTGAAGGCCGGCCCGGTATGCGTACCGCCACCTTCCCAGCGTCCGACCACGTAGTCTCCTTCTGCAATGAGGTCCGCCGCTCCCCAGAAATTGAGGTTTGGAAAGGCCTGACGAAATCCCGTCATGAATGCCTTGATATCCTCGTGGCCGCGGCGGGGTTCGTGCAGTGAATACTGCAGCAACATGTCCGGGGCCGCAAGTTCGTCAACGACGTTGAGGTTGACGGTTGGTCCCCAGAACTCCGTGAACCAGCGTCCCACGAGAGCCTTGTTCTGTGCTTCCTTCGACATACTTGTGTTCCTTTGGGTTGAGATGGCAGAGACAAGATGTCGCTCTGCAGGTCAAAAGCTAATCGGACAGAATGGCGATCACATCCCGGATCTTGCCGCCAAAGTGCTTTGCCCCACGTATCGCAGACGGCCGAAGATTGACAGCAAGAATCGGAGTGTCCCATTCCACACATCTCAATAACGTTAGTTCTGAAAGAGAGACACCTATGAAAGCGGACATCGAAAACGCAGAGCTTGCCTTACAGAAGGGAGGCTTGCCGCTGCCAGACGCAACCCACGCGGTATCGCGCATCGTGTCGCTGGACTGGAAGCTCATTGCAGACGAGCTCAATGACTCAGGCAATGCCCCGCTGAAGAACATCCTCACAGTGCAGGAATGCGAAGCGTTAGCAAGCCAGTACGGGAGCGAAGAGTTATTCCGCAGCCGCGTCGTTATGTCGCGGCATGGTTTTGGCCGTGGCGAATACAAGTACTTTCGCTATCCGCTGCCTGCGTTGCTGCAGGGGCTGCGCACATCGCTTTACGAGAGACTGGTGCGGGTTGCAAATGGCTGGAACGAACAGATGGGCATCGATATTCGCTATCCGGCCGAACACGCCGCATTCATCGAGCGCTGTCATCAGGCAGGACAGTCCAGACCCACACCGCTGCTGTTGCAGTATGGCGCCGGAGACTATAACTGCCTGCACCAGGATCTCTATGGCGAGCATGTCTTTCCCATTCAGGTGGCGTTTCTGCTGTCGGAGCCGGGGAGGGATTTTACCGGAGGCGAGTTTGTCCTGACCGAGCAGCGCCCTAGAATGCAGAGCCGGGCTGAAGTTGTGCCTCTGCGACAGGGAGATGCCGTCGCCTTTGCGGTTCACCATCGGCCGGTGCAAGGCACGCGCGGTAGCTACCGGGTGAATCTCAGGCATGGGGTCAGCCGTTTGCGCTCGGGACAACGGTATACCCTCGGCGTTATCTTTCATGACGCTACATAGTGAAGAACCATGAATCCCTCGCTCTTCCAAACCCAGCCGCCGGCGACGCTACCGAAGGATCTTCTCGGTCCGGGCACGGCAGTTCTCGCGGGCTTTGCGCTTGCTATGGAGGAGGGGCTACTTTCCGCTCTCAAGCGCGTCACAGAACAGTCGCCATTTCGCAATATGGTGACGCCGAGCGGATACCGCATGTCGGTCGCGATGTCGAATTGCGGTGAGCTGGGGTGGGTGACAGATCGCACCGGCTATCGCTATGACCACATCGATCCGGAGACGAATGAGCCCTGGCCTGAGATATCCGCGGTGTTTAAAGAACTGGCGAGCTCTGCAGCGAACGAAGCGGGCTTCGCAGGGTTTAGTCCGGATGCGTGCCTGATCAACCGGTACGAACCTGGTTCGAAACTGTCGCTGCATCAGGACAAGGATGAGCGTGACTATACGCAACCGATCGTCTCGGTCTCGCTCGGTCTTCCTGCGACTTTCCTGTTCGGAGGACTGAAGCGGACAGACCCGATCCAGCGCATTCAGGTGATTCATGGCGATGTGCTTGTGTGGGGAGGGCCTGCGCGGCTGCGTTATCACGGCATTGCGCCGTTGCGAAACGGTATGCATTCGCAGCTTGGCGCGGTTCGTTACAACCTCACATTTCGGAAGGCCGGCTGAAGACCCCTAACTGCAGGGTTATGGAGCGGGCCTTCAGCCCTTAGTTTTTCAAGGTGCCGGAGACCTGGGGCGTTGCCCCCAGGCTGGTATAGAACGCGCCTTCAGCGCTTATGTTGCCGGAAGTTAAACGTATCAACGCAATCTTTTCAGCGATACCTTGACAGTTTTAGGGTGCCACCCGGTACCGAAGTAATCTGCAATCTGCTAAATAGTCGAAGACCGCTCGTAGATAAGATTTTCCGTTAATTAACCAGTTGTCGCCTCACACCAAATCGGATATAACTGGCTCACACTTGAGAACCTAGCGGGCGAGCATGTCTTCGGAGAAGATTACTGTCAGCGCTGAAGACATTGATTTGGCTGTGCATGTCTTGGCGCCTGCCGAAATTCCGGCTAAAAAACAGCCTTCTCCTATCCCCGTCTGGGCCAAGGCGTGTCTGTGGCTTCTGGTTCCGGTTCTTCCCCTTTTATGCGCGATCTCGGTCATTCTGCGGATTGCGTTTCGCACGCAGCCGCCGCGGACGCGGTATGCCCTGGTCTCATTGCTGGCAACGTTGCTGACGGTAAGCAGTCTGCTGGCGTTGGTCGCAGGGGTCGCGATCTATTCGCTTGTTCCTTTGCCTCCGATGGTGAACTCCGGTCTGCCGGATCTTGACCAACGGACTGGCTTCCCATCGCTGTCTTCGGCGGTAACGCTCAGCAGTGCTGAAGTCTCCACTCAGTTGAAGCCGCTGGTGGTGGTGGTATCGCCGGTCGCACGGTTCTGGGGACGGGAGGCTGCATCTCCCGCGCTGGGTGCGGGCATGCTGCTGGAGGCAGGACCGGATGGCTATCTCTTTGCCACGGCCAATCACGTCGTCAACGAAACGGCTTCGCCGGCTCGTGGAAGTGCTCCGCATGTGATGGTCGCCATGGAAGGTGGGCTCTGGTCCAGGGCTGACGTCGTCGCCACCTGCCGCTCGAACGATATGGCGCTGCTCTGGGTCGAGCGGCACTCCGGCGCGGCAGCATTCGCGCAGCCTATCGGCAAGCCGCAGGACGGCGAGCCGATCTTCGTGATCGGTCACCCTGAGGGATTGAAGTACACGCTCAGCAGCGGCATCATCTCCGGTCTGCATCAAGACGTTTTGCAGATCTCGGCTGCCATCAGCCCAGGTAATAGCGGTGGGCCGGTCTATGACGGGCACGGCGCACTGCTCGGGGTCGTGAGTTCAAAGTTCGACCGCAACAATGACGCCAATGCGGAGAATCTCGGTTTTGCCAAGAGTGCCGAGCTGCTGCGCAATCCGTCGCTCTGGTCGTTTTATGGAAATGGCCGCCAGAGACTGGAACAGTATTTGAAGGATCTGCAGGCGAACCAAAAGATGTAGTGAAGATACTTCCCGGGGAAGGATGCAATGCCTTACATCAACGTCACCGTATACGATTCGACGGAAAACAAACGTGTTCCAGCTGAGTTACCTGATGATGCTCCGTGCAGCAAAATCGTTACGGTGCTGGTGCAGAAGCTCCAGCTTCCGACCAATGGCCCAGATGGCGCGCCACTGAGTTACAAGTTTCATCACAAGAACAGCGGCCGCCAGATCCAGGACAGCCAGACATTGGCGCAGGCCGGTGTGAATGAAGGGGACATCCTGCGGCTGCAGCCGGAGATCACCGCAGGCTGAACGCCATGACCGAGACCCTCACCTTACGTACAGAGCTGGAGGAGGACCGGTACAGCCGCTTGCGCCTCATCCCATGGTGGGATCAGGCGAAGATCCAGTCCGCGCGCGTGCTGGTGATTGGTGCAGGCGCGCTCGGGAATGAGATCCTCAAGAACCTGGCCCTGCTCGGCTTCCTCAATATTGTCATCGTTGATCTTGATTCGATTGAGACCTCGAACCTCTCCCGGTCGGTGCTCTTCCGCGCGTCCGATGTCGGCAGCGCTAAGGCTGATGCGGCTGCGCGTGGTTACCGCAATCTGTTGCCCGAGGCAAACGTCCTGCCTCTGGCCGCGAATGTGATGCAGGATTGCGGTCTCGGTCTCTTCGCGTGGGCGGATCTGATCATCGCAGGGCTCGATAATCGCGAGGCCCGTCTCTGGATCAACCGCGCCGCCTGGAAGGTCGGCCGGCCATGGATCGATGGCGCAATCGAGGGCATCAACGGTGTTGCTCGCGTCTTTCTGCCCAACCAGCCGCCGTGTTACGAGTGCACGCTGGGCGAGACTGACTGGGCGATCCTGAATCGCAGGATGTCCTGCAACCTTCTGCTGCATGAGGCTCAGCCGCAGGGACGTGTGCCGACGACACCAACCATCTCCTCTGTGATCGCGGGCATTCAGGTGCAGGAGCTGGTCAAGGTTCTCCATGGTTTACCGACGCTTGCCGGCAAGGGATATGTCTTTGAAGGGCTGCAGCATACGTCTTATGTGACCCAATACACCGAGAATCCGGATTGCATGAGTCATGCGTCGCTGGAGAACATCGTGGAGCTGTCCGAGTGCTCCGGCGAGATCACCCTGGCCGAGTTGATGCGGCGCGGGCAGGAGTATCTCGGTGTCAGCGAAACAGTAATTGAGTTCAGCCGCGACATTATCTGGCGTCTGCGTTGTCCTCGTTGCGGCGCGATGGAAGATCTCTTCGCTCCGGTGGGCTCGGTCGACCGTAGCCGCGGCCGCTGCTCTGCCTGCAGCCCCGATGGCGCTGAGCCGCAGATGCGCATTGTGGATCTGCTCACCGGTTATCGCGGTGAACCGGAGCTCGCGGGCCGGACACTCGATCAGCTTGGCCTTCCGCTCTTTGATGTGTTCACGGTGCGTTCGAGCGATTCGGAAGTTAACTACCTGGTGGCAGGGGATGCCGCGGAGATTCTTGGTCCGCTGGTGCGGGAAAAGGAGTTTGCCGTATGAGCAAGAACACCGCTACGGTTGAGCCAAAGATCGTGATCGACAGCGAGGTCACGCGCTGCATTCGTCAGCACGCCCGCGCACACATGAAGACTGAGGTCTGCGGTGTGCTGATTGGCGAGAAGGTGGGAGACGCTGTGCAGATCCGCGCCTCCATTGAGGCCTCGCAGGCCAGCCAGGGAGGCACGCACGTCACCTTTACTCAGGAGGCCTGGGAGGAGATCTACCGCGTCAAGGACGAGCGTTATCCCGATGAGCGTATCGCCGGCTGGTATCACTCTCATCCCGGCTTTGGTGTCTTCCTCTCTGAGCACGATCTGTTTATCCAGCAGAACTTTTTCAACGCCCCCGATCAGGTGGCCTGGGTCTATGACCCCCATACCGACGAAGAGGGCTGCTTCGGCTGGGTGGGTGGCGCGGTGCATCGCATTCACTCGCTGACTATCTCTGACCAGAACGGTGACGGTGTGGAACGCACGCCGAAGCCGATGGAAGTGCAGGCGATGGAAGCAGAGAGTGTCTCGCAGCCGGTTATGCGTGCCGAGGTACGGCAGAAGACGCCGGAGTGGATGCGATGGGCGGCCACGGGAATGTTGAGCCTGACCATGTTGATAGCCGGCTTCGCGGTGTCGTATTTCCTGTTCCCGCAGATCATCCCCTTTGCAGTCTTTATCGATCCAACTTCCGGCAGGCCATTGGGAATCCGTGAGGCTCCGGAGCTGTTGCCCTTCCTGCATAAAGCATTGCTTGTACCGGAATCGTCGGCCATGCCTGCTGGACAGAGCCCGGCTCTTACCGCACCCGCGCCTGGTGCCGCGCCTGGTGCTTCGCCTGCGTCGCCGGCGGCCTCGCCGTCCACACCTGCTGCAGCACCAGCCACTGGGAGGAAGCCATGAGCGAACAACCGAACGACGTGTTGCGTGTTTCGCTGGAAGACCTGGAGACGGTGCAGGCCGCGCCGCCCGTGGTGGCCTCAACCGAGACTGCTGCCGGTGTGAAGAGCTACGGCAGCATTCATGAGCCGGCCGAGCCGGAAGCCCTGACGAAAGAGGACGAAAACTTCTTTCTGAAGGCATGGGTTTACCTGGGAATCGCAGGACTGGTCGGAGCCGTGGCCGGCTGGGCCATTGCAGAGCCCGGCTTCGTGGATGGCGCTGGTTATCGCTGGGGAAATATCTGGCTTATTCCCATCATCCTGACGCTGATGTGCGTCGGCTTCGGTGCGGCCGAGAGTATCGTCGAGCGCTCGTTGCGCAAGGCCGCCATCCGGATTGGGATCGCCCTGCCCCTGGGCGTGGTGATGAGCTTCATCTCCGACCGCATTGCCAACATGATTTACGCCATCGGGTTGGGCTTTTCCGCGATTGCCGGCGTACAGACCCACCATAACCCTGTTATCTGGATTGTGCGCGCGATCGCATGGGCGGCCCTGGGCGCGGCCGGTGGCGTCATCTACGGGATTATCGACCGGTCCGGTAAGAAGATCGGCTATGGCGCGCTTGGTGGCGCAATCGGTGCGGCGATTGGCGGTCTGATCTTCGATCCCATCTCCTTTGCAACCAAGGGAGGTGCGCCGAGCCGCGTCGTGGGCTTCGCGCTGCTGGGGCTTGCAACCGGCGTTGCGATGGGGCTGGTGGAAAGCGCGCTGAAAGACCGCTGGCTCTATGTCACCTCAGGCCCGCTGGCCGGCAAGCAATTCATTCTCTATAAGCCACAGACGGTGATTGGCAGCACGCAGAGCTGCGATATCTATCTCTTCAAAGACCCTGAGATTTTGCCGCGGCATGCGGTGCTGATGCAGAAGGGGTCGCATATTCATCTCGCCGCCGAGGGGACGGTGTATGTCTCCGGCCAGCCGGTGCGCGGCACGCGGGTACTTGAGAGCGGAGCCATTGTTCAGTTGGGCCGCTATAAGTTCAGGTATCAGGAAAGGGCGCGTGAATGACCTCCGCCTGTCCCTACTGCCGATGTGGTTTTGAGCCCGAGGAAGAGGCGCTGAACTGCGAAGCCTGCGCCACGCCGCACCATGCTGACTGCTATGCGGAGAATGGTGGCTGCACGGTCTTTGGCTGCGCCAAGGCTCCTGCGGACGAGCCTAAGCTGAGCATCTCGTCGGCGGACCTGAGCCAGGCCAGGCCGGCCGCGGCAGTAGCGCCGCCACCGCCGAATCCTGCGCTGACGACGTCAGTACCTCCGCCTCCGCGGCCGCCTGGTGCGCCGCCAAGGATTCAGGTCAGCGGGCCTGCGCCGGAGCGACCGCTGAGCTTTGGCGGTTATGGCGCAGTATCAAATGCGCCGCTCGCGCCGTATACACGCCGTCGCACCCGCACGAACTATGTATTGCTGGGTGTCTTTCTCGGCGCCCTGGGAGTGCATAACTTCTACGCGGGCTATACGAAGCGGGCCGTGGGACAACTGCTGCTGACGCTGTTGTCGTTTTTCTTCCTCTCATGGGTCACCTCGATCTGGGCCGTGATTGAAGTTTGCATCGTCAAGCAGGACGGCGATGGAGTGCCATTTCTTTGATGTAAGACGATTCTTTTTTCTGACTGGAGCTGCCTTGTGAACTACACCATCTTTCGTGACGGACAACAGTACGGTCCGTATACCCTCGCCGATCTACAACGTTATGTCGCCTCCGGCGATGTGCTGCTAACCGACCTGGCATCGAGTGAGGGCATGGCGGAGCCGGTGCCGGTCTCGCAGATTGTCGGCACGATTCCGGTTCCGCTACAGGCCGCTGCGCCGTCGGCTCCAGCGATCGAATATCCCAATCCGCCGAACCTGCATTGGGGGCTGGTGCTTCTGTTCACCATCTTGACCTGGGGAATGTTCATGTCGGTCTGGGGCGTTGTTCTCTCCTTCTGGCTCAAGAAGGTCGCCCCCACCAGCAGGGCGCTCTATTTCTACATCGCGGAACTGGGATGCCTGGCGCTGGTATTTCTACTTGCAGTCGCGTCCGTTTTCTCGCATCGCGCTGCTACCTTCGTGCCGATCCTGCAGCTCGCCAGCTTCGTGCTTACGTTGATTGCGCGCTACAGCTTCCGCTCCTCCATGGAAGAGCACTACAACAATGTTGAAGGTATTCCGCTGGCGTTGAGTGGCGTGATGACCTTCTTCTTCAGCACCATCTACTTCCAGTACCACGTCAACGACATTGTCCGGCGCAAGCGGGTTGAGCAGCTTCAACTCGTTACCGGCTAGGAAGGAACTCCGATGGCATCGCCGCGCACTCGCAGACTGAAGCTCGATCATGAGACCCTGACCCGCCGCTTTGCCGGCTGGCCGGTGATCCAGATTACCGGCAGTGCCGGCCTGCCGCCGGAGATCTATCAGTTCCAGTTCAACCTGAAAGGTATCTACGTCAATGCCGCCGGCGAGATTCTGGAGCGCGACACGCATGTTCTGGAAGTGCAGTTATCGCTCGAGTATCCCCGCCGCGCTCCGCAGTGCCGCATGCTGACGCCTGTCTTTCATCCCAACTTCGACGAGACCAGCGTCTGCATCGGCGACTTCTGGGCTGCGTCGGAGGGCCTGGATGACCTGGTGGTACGCATCGGCCGCATGATCGCGTATCAGGAGTACAACACCCGCAGCCCATTGAATGGCCTCGCCGCAAAATGGGCTGCGGAGCATCTTCCGCTGCTGCCTATCGACAGCTGCACGGTGGCGCCGCCGTTGGAAGAAACTGTTGTGGCAAAGAGTGATACAGAAGCGGCTGAGCCAGCCGTGCTAGAAACCCCAGGCGATCCATGGAGTGAAAAGCTGCATGTGACGTAGCCATACGTAAGTTATTCAGCTAGAAACGGTAACTTAGACGAGACGAGGGAGGGCTTCCGAGTGACGCCTTTGAGCGGAGAAATTGTGCAGCAACGACGCGCGATATTCATTAGCCATGCGACTCCGGAAGACAATATATTTACAACTTGGCTCGGCGCAAAACTCGCAGCTGCCGGATATGAAGTGTGGGCGGATGTCTTGTGTCTTTACGGCGGAGACGATTGGCAGCGCAAGCTAGAAGATGCTCTACGTAATCGCGCCTGCAAAGTCTTATTGGTCGCTAATCCAAGCTCAGTCAACAAGCAAGGTGTCAGGAACGAGATTCAAATTGCTAGTGACATTGGTCGTAGGATTGGCGATTCCAACTTTATCTTGCCTTTGCGACTCGCTCGTTTTGATGCCCCATTCTTGATTGCTCAAACTCAGTACATCGACTTTAGTCGTGGATGGGCTGCAGGTTTCCACGAGTTGCTTCAACTACTTCGCGAGGAATACAAAGTTCCAACTCAGCCTGGAACAAGTGCTGAAGCGTGGTGTTCCATTCAAGGGATGCACGGACGGGACCTGTTGAATCGTCCGGAACACCTCATTTCGAATTGGCTTCGAATTCGTAAGCTTCCAGAAAAGATCTTCTATTACCGCAAATCGGAGTTGAATCACCACGGTATAACGTTAACCCTACCTAATATTGAATATTTGGAGGGATTCCTTACGTGTGAAGAACATCGAATTGAAAATGCAAGTCAGATAGTTCTTGAAGCAGCGTTGGAGAGTGGTTGGGCGGAGTTGGGAATCTCCACACAAGACATGCGGAATCGCTTTACGCATCTTGCAAACCAGGGGATGGAACTCTTACTCAAGTCACGAGGGCTTAATGCATACGAACTCGCAAGCGGCAAGAGTGTTTGGTGGTTTGGCAATGAGTTCCCAGATTCTCGCCAGTCCTTCACATGGTCGAATATCAAAGGAAGCCGAGTGTTAAAGGGCCACTCTCTAAAGCGAAAGCTTCATTGGCATTTTGGAATTAGTTCGTTCTATCGGGGAAACTTTCCAAGGCACTACCGTATCAAGACGCACTTGCTATTCTCCGACGAAAGCGGTGCTCTCCTCGCAAGCAAACGAATGCATCGGGTCCGTCGATCTTTTGCCAAAAGTTGGCGCAATGCGCGCTGGCGGGACATGCTTCTTGCGTCACTCTACTGGTTGTCGGGTGGGGAATCCCTTCTGCGGGTACCCCTGCATCTTGATGATGATCTCTTGGTTGAAGTCCCGCCAATCTTTTATACGAGTCCCGTATCAATCCAGGAAGGCGATGCGGTTGAAGTAGACCTAGATGATCCAGATATTGAATTTGTAGACGATGAGGTGCTCGAAGATGAGGAGGAATAGTGTACGGGCTAGAAAACGCAAACCCGAGCAACCGTCTGCTCCAAGTGGACCCATATTTACGGTTTCGCATATCGCTGAACCCAAACTCGAATTTGCATTCGGTCAAAAGGTTGAGTATCCGCGTGATGGATTGTTTCTCTTCGGTCCATGCGATTCGACAAATCGATTTTCGACGATGCAGTTCGGCGTGATCGGAACTCCCGACGGAGTGAAGCGATTCGAAGCCTGGTCCTTGAAGATGCGCGGCTACATCGCTATACCGCCGCCTGGTCCTCGTGGGAGGGAGATCGAGCCACAGCATGTGCCATTTCCCGGATTCAAAGAAGCCTTTCATAGCGAGTGGCCTGAGAAGCCTGTCTCTGTAATCAGCGATATCACTGAGAAGGAGATTAAGGAGAAGCTATATATCCAAAATCGGCATGAGGCGATTCACGATTGCGTAGACCTTTTCGTATCTCGCCTCATACAGGAGGAAAATCGGCTGGAAGCACCGCCAGACTTTTGGTTCGTGGTCATTCCGGAGGTTGTCTATGAGCTTGGTCGTCCACAATCGCGGGTGCCTTCCGGAGAAGCCTTGAAAGGCGAAGTTACCGTATCGCAAAAGAAAGCCCAAGATTTGAAGATAAATCCAACGCTTTTCGGCGATGAAGAGGATACGGACATCTATGAGTATGCCACCCACTTTCGACGTCAGATGAAAGCCCGTCTTCTCAAGCACCGAATTGTCACCCAAATTGTGCGAGAGACGACGCTCGCTCCAGGCGATTTTAAGAAGGTAAATGGCATGCCGCTTCGTCGGCTTGAAGATACTGCGACGGTAGCTTGGAAGCTGGGCACCGGAGCCTATTACAAAGGTGGCGGGAGACCTTGGCAGCTTGCGAACGTACGTCCTGGTGTCTGTTACGTAGGTCTGGTATACAAACGAACAGAGTTGACAATGGACGAGCGCCACGCGTGCTGCGCGGCGCAAATGTTCCTAACTAATGGAGAAGGCGTCGTATTTCGTGGTGCTCTCGGGCCGTGGTTCCACGCGGATACGAAACAATTTCATTTAGACAAAGATTCGGCCGACCGGCTAGTGAGGGTTGTTGTCGAAGAATATCGGCGACAACACGACAGGCCGCCACGCGAACTTTTCATCCATGCCACATCAAATTTTACGGATGAGGAATGGGAGGGTTTTCAGTGCGGTGTTGGAGACCAGACAACTGTCATAGGTATTCAGATTTCTGACGCCTTCGATGATTTGAAGCTTTACAGGACTGGAAAGTATCCAACGATTCGAGGAACGGCGCTTGTATTGAATCAAACATCCGCGTTTCTATGGACATCAGGTTTTGTGCCACGTCTTGATACCTATATGGGTCCGGATACGCCGAACCCGCTATTGATTCGAGTCCAGAGGGGGCAGTGCGAGCTAGATACAGTGCTGCGTGACATTTTGGGACTGACGAAGATCAATTTCAATTCATGTCTCTTCAATGATCGGCTTCCGGTCACGATTAAGTTTGCGAACGATGTTGGAGACGTTCTGATAGCTGCACCGATGGATAGCGAACCGAGATTACCGTTCAAATTTTATATTTAGTTAGCTTGAGAAACCTCTTACTCATGGAGAGTAACGTGTCAGCTGTCCTGAATATATCGCATGAGCCGAAGGGACTTTGCTTTCGGCTTGACTACATGCGCCGCTATATTGATGCTCTGGTTCTGATATGGCCGTTTTCAAATGAGGTCGCAAATGACTGCACAGCGGCCTGAAGGATTCGGCTTTAAACGTCTAAGCATTGAGAATTGGCTTGAAATCGACCCCGCGTGGTCAGGGGTGGCTATGTCATCTTCCCTCCCTGATCCATCAGAAGCGTGGGTGTTCGATCTCACTCAGAGTCACCTTAATTCCGCGGTGCCTTCCAATATTCGTAAGTTGTTTGAAATTGCGTGAGGCACACTTGTATATAGTTTGATGTTTTACCCGCTTTTGACGTTGGGTGCCGAGCAGATGTTTCGTGTTTTCGAAGCAGCTGTCCGGACAAAGTGTGAAGCCCTGAATGCCCCAACAAAGGTCTATAGCTTCGCAGCCAAGATCGATTGGCTCGCAGGATGCGGCGTGATTTCCTCGGGTGATGTAGATCGTTGGTCGGCAATTCGTCAACTCCGCAACGAGGCCTCTCATCCGAAAGACCAGAATATTCTGCCGCCGAATGAAGCATTGATAATCGTCGATATTGCGATTGACCTTATCAATTCACTCTTTGTTTAGAGTCTCGTTGAAAGCGACTTTCATGGCAGCTTTTAAGGCAATCTAGCAATTGATTGCAGTATCGCTATCGCACCCTCGGGACTCTGGAGCATATCTGGCTGGACGATGTGAATTCTCGCTCCCTGCGAGGAGTTCTTCGCTCGTCTGAAGCCTCTATCACAAGTCAGCAGATTGAGTGAAGGATCGGCAAGGTATATTAGTAACTCCGCGTCGTATTCATCATTAATGCGTTTCTCAATGTTGTAACTGGAGTTCGTCGCTGCGCTGTCGATGCGTTGTTGTTCAAAACAATAATGAGCAGCCAGATGAGTGACAATGAAGTCCACATCCACAGATTCCGGATTTATATCGGCCTTTCGTGCAATGGACTGCGCAAAAATTCGGCGGTCCTCTGCTGCGTCCAACCTCCCCTCGGTGCGCATATTGTCTCGCAAAGAAGCGAAATTATTAAGCGCCTCCTGTTTGGCATTGTCTAGAAGCTCTCGCATCTCCTCACCTTCGGCTTTTAGTTCTGCCGCATTGTTGGCATTAAGAACCCGGACGATTGCGTTGTTGATCGATTGGGTGACGAGGTCCTTGTTCGGAGGAAGTTGGAAGAGACACATGCGAAAGAAATCATCAGACCACGGAAGAACGCCACAAGCTTCAGGATTGTGGACTCGCGGTAACGCCTGAACTGCAGCGAAGGCACTTTCCGCGTCTTTGGTTCCCAGTTGCGACAGAAGTTCGAGTATCGCTATGGGTGCAAGCAATAGCCGTACAGCTAGTTTCTCGGGAACGGTTTCAGTTCGGAAGGCACCGCCTAAGTAATGGAGGACATTGGTGTCAGTGTAGATCTTCACCATAGGATACATACCATACATTACTGGCTACAGAGAGTTCGTCTAGATGTTGATGCGCGGGCTATTGTTGATAACTCTCGTTAGGCATGCCTCAACATTGACTTGCAGATTTGGATGGTCGCCCCTCTGCCCCAAAGCAACGCGCTAGAGACTTATTACCAACCGGCGAGAGTGCTAACAGCTAACACCAGGCGCTGCACGCCCTTCCAGGCGTCGGTGATGTCGATGGTCTCGTTCACCGTGTGTGCGTCTTTGCCGGTGCCTCCGGCGCCGAGGGTTATGGATGGAATGCCGAGGCTCATGGGGAAATTGGAGTCGGTGGATTGGCGGCTGGTCGTCAATGCTGACAGGCCCATCGCCTGGTTTACTCCGCGCACGGTATCAACCAGCATCGAGTTTGAAGGTGTCGAGCCTGTCGGACGATAGCCGAGCAGGTCGATCTTCATCGTGAGTTTGCCGTGATCGTGCCAGCGAGCGTTCTCTTCGTCCAGGGCCGATTGTGCTGCCCGCTCCACGGCGGCTTTCGTCGTCTCGAGTGCGCCTGACTCTTCTGAACGCATATCGATCTCTGCAAAGGCGCTCGAAGAGATGGTGTTCACCGAGGTGCCGCCACCGATGCGGCCTACGTTGAAGGTGGTGCGTGGTGTCTCGGGTGTCTGGATCTCGTCGATCTTCGCGATGGCACGGCCGAGCGCGTGGATAGGGTTCGCGATGCCGAAGGCGTTGAAGCTGTGTCCGCCGGGGCCGGAGTAGGTGAGGCGAAGACGGTAGCTGCCGACTCCTCCCGTGATGGCGTCGGTGATGGGTTCCGGTCCATCGATGGAGATGAAGGCGTCGATGTCGGACTTGCTCTTAGAGCATTTTCCCTGTTGCTCGGTATCCCGGAAGTGGTGTGCAGCGGCGTTTTCATTTCGGAAAACGCCCATAGATGCGGAAGCCCTACATGAGACTCCAGGAAAAATGCTCTTGTCGCGGAAGAACTCCTTCATGCCGCGAAGATCTCCGAGACCTTCTTCTCCGGTATCGGCAACGAAGGTGATGGCGCCTGTGGTCTGCACCTTCCCTGCGTCCAATGCCTGCGCGACACCAACCAGAGCCGCGAGACCGCGGCAGTCGTCGTAGATTCCTGGTCCTTTAAGAACGTTCCCATTGCGCGTGACGTGAACGTCCGTGCCTTCCGGGAAGACGGTGTCCAGATGCGCAGCGATCACGATATGAGGATGCGGGTTTTTACCGGGCCTGTCGCCGATGAGGTTTCCTGCTGGGTCCGTATGTATGTTTTGCAGGTGCGCTGCTTTGAAGAGCTCTTCGACGGCGGCGGCGCGTTTCTCCTCGTGGAATTCGGGAGCGGCGATCTCGCAGAGGTGGATCTGGGTTTCGATGTTGGCTTCGGCGTTGGATTGGGCGAAGCGTAGCGCCTCAGCGACGGCGGGCTGTTGCATGGTGGTTTTGGGGTCGGCAGCGTGGGCGAAGTATGGGAAGAGGAACAATGCGATTGCCAGCGTCAATCGGTTCATGGCATTCAATGTATCGGGACCGGGAATTGTTTCCCAGCGGTATCGACATATTCGGATGAGTTACGGAATTATGGAGCGGGCCTTCAGGCCTTGATCGTTCACGCGCAAGAGACCTGGGGCGTTGCCCCAGGCTGATATAGAACGCGCCTTCAGCGCTCATGTTGCCCAACCCTCAGATTTTTCTAGCATTCGCTGTACTTCGAAATCCGCGTATTGGTCTGTAACCTCCCGGTCCGGCTGCATGGTTTTCAATTCCACACAAGAGGGGGCTATAATCCCGGCCCAGAAAGGGGACTGCGATGGCAACAGATAACAAGCAAATCGCACGTAGGTTCATGGACGAGTGTTGGAGCCAGGGGAAGCTGGAATCGATCGGTGAACTGGTTTCGGATAACTGTCGTATCCATGATCCTGTCTTTCCCGCCCTCACCTCGGGAGCGGATAACCTCAAACGTCATATAGGTATGTGCAAGAAGGGCTTTCCTGACCTCAAGTTTTCGATCGACGATACTATCGCCGAACGCAATGAAGTCGTGCACCACTGGACAGCCAAGGGTACTCACAAAGCCGAATTCCTCGGCATGCAACCCACCAACCGCAAGGCTACGGTCACAGGCACATCGATCTACCGGATCGAAGGCGGCAAGATCGTTGAACAATGGGCCGATTGGAACCTTATGTCGCTGATGGAACAACTCGGAGTCGGTAAGGCCCCCTCGATGGAAGTACAGGCACGC
>JABFXN010000039.1 GCA_013361705.1 Acidobacteriaceae bacterium | reverse complement strand
GCTACATCATCGATGGCGCGCGAGGCCGATGTGGCGCTGACCACGCAGGCGGGTGTAGAGAAGGCGATTCCGGCGACGAAGAGCTTTACCACGCAGCTTTTGCTGCTGGCGGTATTGGCGGAGCAGGCGGCTGCGCAGCGGGGTCTGCCGGCGGTTGGGCTGGAGAAGGTTGTGCCGCAGATCATTACGCAGATGCGTGCATGGCTTCCGCGCTGGCAACAGGTGGTTGCTGTAGCGGCGGGCCGTCTGCAGGCGGCGGAGACGTTTCTCTTTCTTGGCCGCGGTGTTCACTATGCGATTGCCCGTGAAGGCGCTCTGAAGCTGAAAGAGAGCAGCTACATCCATGCCGAGGGCTATCCCAGCGGAGAGTTGAAGCACGGACCCAATGCGCTGGTAGGCACCAAGACTCCGCTCGTGATGCTGGCCACCGTGGACCATAACGACGCCGAAAGCGTACTGCGTTACGAGAAGGTGATGCAGTTGATGCAGGACATGCGTGCGCAGGGAGCCCCGATTCTGGCGATTGCCAATGAGGGAGACGTACAAGCGGCTGCGTTGGCCGATGCGATTGTGGAAGTGCCGGTGGCGCCGGAGCATCTTCTTCCGATTCTTGAGGTGGTGCCGCTGCAGCTCTTCGCCTACTTCATGGCCATTGGACGTGGAATTGACGTGGACAAGCCGCGCAACCTTGTGAAGTCAGTGGTAGTTGAGTAGGTTCCTGCAGGCATGGTTTGTGCTTGCAGGTATAAGTACGGCTGTGCTCTTCTGGTCGCTCAGAAGCACATATGGGAGATGGTCCGCTGATGCAGTCTCGTCCTGTACGGCTTGAAGTTGCCGTGGACTCCACAACGTCGCTGAACGCCGCTCTTGAAGGAGGCGCCGATCGGATTGAGCTGTGTTCGGCTCTCGCCGACGGCGGACTTACGCCCAGTATCGGCTTTATCGGCGCCGCTCTACAGGTAAGTGAAGTGCCGGTGCATGTGATGATCCGTCCACGCGCCGGCGACTTCCTCTATACCGAGGAAGAGCTGACGGTAATGCGGATGGACATTGAAGGCTGTAAAGAGGTTGGTGCTCAGGGTGTCGTCTTCGGCGTCCTGATGAAGAACCATACTATCGACGTAAAGCGCACACTGGAGCTGGTGGAGCGGGCCCGGCCGATGAAAGTGGTCTTTCACCGAGCCTTTGATGTTGCGGCAGATCTGGAAGAGGCTCTTGAAGATCTGATCCAGTGTGGTGTGGACGAGGTGTTGACCTCGGGCGGAGACGACTCCCTGGAGCATGGACACCAGATGGTCTCTTTACTGGTGCGGCAAGCTGCGGGGCGCATCCGGATTATCGGTGGCGCCGGCGTGACAGTACGCAACGCCAGGCAGCTTTGGGACGCGACCTTTGTCGACTGGCTGCATGGATCCTTCCGCGGCGAGGCCATAGCAGGCAGCAGACTGGCCATGGGAGACGAAGAACGTGAGCTGGTGCGTATTACTTCGCGGGAAGATGTGGCGCGCGTCAAACATTTACTGACAATTGAGCGGCAGCCAGCCGTGTAGAATCTGCAATACACGCGAGCAACTGTGCCGAGTGATCTTCGTGGGGTACGCATGTTTCCACAATTCCTGATGTCAGGGAATTGCGAGACATGCCCTGATCCTGCGTTTTAAGAGAATCGACGCGGTGAAATGTTCGGGAAGCGCGGTGAGATTCCGCCACTGCCCCGCAACTGTAAGCGCACGTCACTCCTTGGAGCGTTACTCCAGGAGAGGGGCGATCAGCAGCCGGCTATTTCTCACTGTTCCTGGGGACGGGAAGGGAACGCCCAATCTATCTGCTGGAATGCGTAAAGTCAGGAGACCGGTTTCACTGTGACCAGCCAACGTTCCGAGGGGGAACGGAGGAGTCTTATGAGTATTCCCGCAGGCCGTCTGCGAGCGGCCATTCTAGCCATACTGTTATCTGCTTCCGCGGCACATGCTGTTGTTGTGCGCGGGCGTGTGACCAATCAACTGGGCGCCGGCGTCAGCGGAGCGCGACTGCAGCTTTTGCTCGGTAATAATGTCGTCGCTGCCGGTGTGAGTGGACCTGAGGGCGAATATGAGCTGCGCAGCTCAGAAGGTGGCCGCTTTCTGCTGCTGACCTCCAGCCAGGGCTTTGCGATGACACCATCACGCAGCTTTTACGGCGGTCGGCTGGACCTCGTACAGCAGGATGTCACGCTGCGTCTCGATGAGCGTAAGGATGAGATCACGGTGACTGCCACCGGTCTGCCGACGACGCTTTCCCAGACTAGTTCGTCCGTAAGCCTGATTCAGCCGGACTCTCTGTGGCCTCGTTATGGGGTCAGCGAAGAGCTTCGTCTGATGCCGGGAGTGCAGATCGTTCAAAGCGGACAGATGGGAGGACAGACCTCACAGTTTGTGCGAGGCGGCCAGTCGGATGGGAATCGTGTCACCATCGACGGTATTCCGGCTGAAGATATGGGAGGCCGCTTCGATTACGGCAACCTGGCGAGCTTTGCGCTGGATACTATCGAGGTCCATCGTGGTCCGGACAGCGTTACGGTCGGGTCTGGTGCGACGGCGAGCGCCGTGCGCCTGATTACGCAGCAGGGAACGACGATTCATCCTGTTCTGCGTTACACCGGAGATGCCGGAAACTTTCATACCTGGCGGAACGAGGGAGATCTGAGCGGCTCTGCACGTAAGCTCGACTATCTGGTTGGGTTCTCGCGTGTCGATTCTTCGAATGCCCTTCCTGGCAACCGCTATCACAATTCAACTTCGGCGGCGAATCTCGGCTTTGCGCTCAATGCGAAGACCTCTTTGCGCTTTACTCTACGCAATACCGATGCGGCAGTGGGTGTGCCGAATGCGCATGACTTCTACGGCATCTCCGATAACGCCAAGCAGGCTGACCAGATCCTGATCTCCGGTGCGGCTCTGGATTTTCAGGCGACCAGCGCATGGCACAACCTGGTGCGCTATGGTGTTACGCGTAAACGGGAACAGTTGTTCCAGTTCTCTCCTGTCGGCACTCCGATTACGAGCTTCGGCTTCACGACCTACTACGGTCGTCCGGTGACGATCACCGGAGCGAATGGATATTCGGTGAGCGGCCAGGCGGCGATGGATTTCGATCTCGCTTATCCCACGCGTTCAGATCAGGTGAGCAACCGCGACCAGCTCTACTATCAGACTGACTATCGCTTCTCGCAGCACCTGGCGGTCCTAGGCGCCTTCCGTTATGAAGACGAGCGTGGCATCTACAAGAACTCAGCCTACGGCACGTTCAACAAGGCCGATCGCGGCAACTATGGCTACACTCTGCAGATGCAGGGCGACTTTGCCAGCCGTGTCTTCTACTCCCTCGGCGGAGAGATTGAGAAGAACGCGCTCTTCGGCCTGGAAGGCGTGCCGAAGCTGGGCATCGCCTGGTACCCCATCGCTCCTGGAAACGGATTCGCGCACGGCACTAAGCTGCGTTTCAACTTCTCCAAAGGTGTGCAGGAGCCGACGCTGACGGAGCAGTTCTCTTCGCTCTATTCGCTGCTGCTCAGTTCCGGTAATTCGACGGCAATCAACACCTATCACGTCACTCCAATGAATGCGTTGCGGTCGCGGAGTTATGAGGGAGGTTTGGAGCAGAGCCTGTTGAGCCAGCGTGGCATCGTGAAGCTTGGATACTTCCATACGCAGTTCGATCGGCAGATCGAGTATGTAGATGCGGGAACACTGATCAATATCTTTGGCATCCCATCGGGTATCGCGTATTCCATCTTCGGCGCTGATCTGAACTCGCTGGCCTATCGCGCACAGGGACTCGAGGCAGAGAGTGAATGGCGGTTGACGAAGCACTGGTTTGCACGCGGAGGATATACGTATCTCGATGCCAATGTGCAGCGTTCGCTTTCGGGGGATGCTGTTTCGGGTGGACTAGCGACGACGAATCCGAACTTCCCGGGAATCGCGATCGGTGCGACCTCGCCGTTGGTGGGGCAGCGTCCCTTCCGGCGTCCCACACACTCGGGCTTCTTTGCTGTGCAGTGGACGGCGAGCAAGTGGTCCGCAGCTCTCAAAGGCGCCCTGGTTGGGCGCAGTGACGACTCGACCTTTCTTTCGTACTCCGACATCAACAGCGGAAATACCTTGTTGCTGCCGAATAAGAATCTCGACTATGCGTATCAGCGGCTGGACGCGAATCTTGCGTATCAGTGGAAGCCGAGCATGTCGATCTTTACGCAACTCGACAATCTGACAAGCCAGCAGCGTACGGGACCGATCGGTTATCCGGGACTTCCGTTTACCTTCCGTGCCGGCATCAAGCTGAGACTGGTGCGGGAGTAAGACGACACAGATCAACAAAACGAACATAAAAAGCCCTTCCGGATGGAAGGGCTTTTTATGTTGGGGAGGTAGGTCTTAGCGAATGCGGTACACGACACCGACGTTGATTGTGTACGGGGTGAAGGTCAGATCCGCGCTTCTGCCGCCGCCGGAGAGCAGGATGTGTTGATAGTTGAATTCCGCGCGGGCGGCGAACCTGTTGACGACGGGAACATCAAAACCGCCGCCAAGGATGTAAGAAGTTCCTGAGTCGTTGACACCCGTTGGTTTCTGCTCCACCTTGCCGACGCCCATATCGGCAACGGCATAGGGACGCACGTGAAAGACAACAGGCAGGCGCACATCCACTCCTGCGCCAAAAAAAGGTTCATTCACCGCCTCGCCGGTCGAAGCCCTGTACCGGATATTGACGCCTGGCTGAAACATTCCAAAATACCGGAACATGTAGTCTCCGCCGACCGTGTAGACGTTATTCCTGGCGGGGCCGAAGTCTGTGCGGGCGCGCCCATAGGTGAAAAATGCATCGAGGTCGCCACCGCGTTTTCTGCCGGCTGGGATGGCTTGTGCATTGCCGGGGAAGGAGGAAAGAGCAAAAATCGAGATAACGGCTAGTACAGCTACAGCTAGCTTCGTTCGAACGTACATTGAAGGACTCCGAAAAAAAAACGAATATGGTCCAACGAACAGAGACAGCAGGTTAGAG
>JABFXN010000014.1 GCA_013361705.1 Acidobacteriaceae bacterium | reverse complement strand
GCAATGAGACACCAAACTCTCTACGATTTTTAGTCCCCAAACGCGACCTTCAGACCCACACCGATAAATGTAGTCCCGGCGAGGCGATCAAGCCACACGCCTGCCTTTGGGTTCCGCTTGAGCCACGCGCCCACGGTCCCTGCAAAGATGCCGATCGTGCTGAAGACGAGGAAAGCCATCATCATGAAGATGCCGCCGAGAATCATCATCTGGATTGCCGGTGAAGGTCCATTCTTCTGCACGAACTGCGGCAGAAAGACCAGGAAGAAGAGAGTCACTTTGGGATTCAGCATGTTGCCGATCACACACTGACGGAAGACCAGCCAGAGCGACTTCTTCGGTGCATTCCCCGCTACCGAGAGTGAGCCGCTGCGCCAGCTCTTGATGCCGATCCAGAACAGATAGGCGGCGCCGGCGTACTTGATCATCTGAAACGCAACCGGCGAGGCTCGCAGGACTGCGGCCAGGCCAACAGCCGCAATGGTCGTGTGGAAGATGACACCGAAGGCGAAGCCACAGGCAGCGATAAAGCCGGCCATATGTCCCTGCGAGATGCCGCGAACAAGAACCTGAATGTTGTCCGGCCCGGGCGCGATAGCCAGAATAAAGACCGCGCCAATATAGAGGGTCAGTTGGGAAACGTGCATACCAGAACCGTACCAGTTGGGCTGTGCTGCTTACCAGCAGAAACGGGTATGAGAAGTTTTAAGAATTCAACCAATGGTTCTCAAACTATGACCCACTTTTGCCAATAATCTCCAGTGCAAGGTTGATGGCTCCTAGGATTCCGAGAAGTAACGTAAGGGTGAAAAAAATGCGAGAGAACCTAGCATTTATCTTGATACCAAATCTCGCATTCCATATTGCTATTCGGTCGAGAGTCTTGATCACAAATAGACTGCCACCGATAACCCATACCACGCCGAACATCTGGATATAGATGTCATCTTTATCCATCCGCTTAGGTCCTTACGTGAAAGAAACTTTCAGCCTTCTGATTGGGATGTATCGACAAATTCGCCTTTACTGAAGAACTATGGAACGGGCCTTCAGCCCTTTATTTTCTATGAGGCCTCAAACCTGGGGCGTTGCCCCAGGCTGGTATAGAACGCGCCTTCAGCGCTTTTCTCGCCCGGGTGCCCACCCTCGCAACGCTAGGGTGGGTTCGGAGTCCCCGAATTCCTGACAAAAACTCAAATCGATTTTTTCGATGCCTAGCTACTTCTTCCCGGTGTAGCTAACTCGCCAGATGGTGCGCGAGCCATCGTCGCTCACCAGCAGCGAACCATCCTTTGCAGTGGTAACACCCACCGGGCGTCCCCAGACCTGTCCCTCGGGCGTAACGAAGCCGGTCAGGAAATCCTCGTACTCACCGGTAGTTGGTTTGCCATTCTTCATCGGAACACGGATTACCTCATATCCTGCACGCACCTTGCGGTTCCAGCTTCCATGCTCTGCCGCAAAGATATCGCCGGTGACACCGGGAAACTGTCCGCCGGGATAAAACATGATCTGCAGCGAACCCATATGTGGCTGCACCAGGACGTCCGGCGTGATGACCTTCGCCTTCAGCTCCGGATGCTTACCTTCGTGACGTGGATCCTGATGACCGCCCATATAAAACCAGGGCCAGCCATAGAAGCCGCCCTCTTTCACGCTGGTGATGTAGTCCGGCACCAGGTTGTTGCCAAGGTTGTCGCGCTCATTGGTCGAGCACCACAGCTCGCCTGTCGTGGGATTGACGGCCTCACCCACGCAATTACGAATGCCTGCGTCGTACACCTTCACGAACTTACCCTCGGGTGTGAACTCCAGCACGTCGGCACGATGCTCTTCCTGGGGATGCGTATCCATGTCATCCACATTCGAACCTGAGCCCACGGAGATGAACATCCGCTTTCCGTCCTTCGAGAACACCACATCGCGCGTCGAATGCCCGCTACCGGGAGCCATAGGATAGAGCTTTTCAATCAACTGCTCGCCCTTATCCGCGGCCTTTAGATCGCCATTCTTGTATGCATAGCGATAGAGCGACTTCGTCGTGGCCACGTAAACATACTGAGGATTCGGCCCCAGGGGATAGAAGGCAATTCCGAACGGGCGATCGAGTCCGCTGGCAAAGGTTTCTACCGTCACGGCTTTGCCATCGGCACCTACGCCACGCATCACCTTGATCGTGCCGGCACCGGTGTCCGCCAGAAACACATCTCCATTGGGGGCCGTACGCATCAGGCGCGGGATATCGAATCCCTGAGCGTAGATCTCCACCTTGTATCCTGCAGGCGCCTGCGGCCAGGCATTCTGCGGGCGATCCACGAGATGCGGTCCATTCCCCACTGCCTCGGCTTCTTTCGGCTCCGGCAGATCGGCAACGGTGATCTTCCAGCGCTGACCGGGTTTCTCATCGGCATAGCCGGCCCAGGCTTGCTGGCCGGTACGAATCTGCTGGGCTACAGCGCCAGAAGCAACAAGAGCCGTGGCTGACGTCAGGGCAAGCAAGGATTTGCGCTTCATGCCGGAATCCTCCGTGGGGAATATTGGAGCGACTCCATTCTCCCCCGAACGATAGATATCCGTCATCTCACACGGGGTTCTGTGGGTTGCTTGATGCGTTCCCATCGGCAAAATTCATGCCTTAAAGCCCACAGCCCGCCTCCGGATACTCTCGGGGGCGGGCCATTAGCAACGTCAGGGTGTTTAGAAGGCCCAGGTGAGCCCGAACTCGGGATAACGATTCATCTGGGTCAGTTCGTAGGGTCCGCAACCCGGGCAATGCGGAACCATGACGTACTGGTAGTAATTCCGGTTGTTGAGGGCGTTATCGAGTCCGCCGTACAGCTTCATACCGCGGCCCTCTTTCTGGAGATTCACTTCATAGTGAACATCGACGCGTTGATAGTCAGTGCCACGTGCGGTGTTGACACTGGTGACGTCATAGATCGGCCGCTGCTGGAGCTGCGACTGCATCACCAGGTACGGAGTGTACGGCGTACCCGTGTGCGAGGAGTAGCGGGTTGTGAAGATCTGCTTCTTACCCATGCGGACACCGGCGATCAGGTTAGTCCGCAGAGGCATGTCATAGTTGGTGCGACGCGAGACGCCATCAAGAGCCGTCGCGAACGAACGTCCCAGGCCCACGTTGGTGCGAACGAAGAGTTTGCGGTTGAAGCTCGAGTTGAATTCGACCTCGACGCCATTGGAGGTACCCGATCCTTTGCTGACCATCGGCATATACAGGAAGGGTTGTCCGAAGGTATCCACAATGTTGGCCAGGCTGAGCGTCGGATGCTCCACCGATACCGGATACATCGAGTACACCTTGTGATATCCACCGATGCTCAGGTGGTCTCCACGCTCAGTCTCGTAGACTACTGTCGCTTGATACTGCACATCGGAGATCGGCTTCAGAGTGCGGTTCGATGCGATGCCCAGCACGGTGGGCAGCGGCGCCTGTTGGCTATAGTTCGCAACTCCGCCGAAGAAGCGCACGCCCTTGGCAAGCTGCACCATCACACTGGCCTGCGGCGAAACTGCTGTGGCTCCACTCAAACCAAACCGCTGCATGCGAGTGCCGACAGTCGCTTCAAGCTTGCGGAACTTCTTCCAGGTGAACTGACCATAGGCTGCCTGGTCCATCGGGTTTCCGTTGAACTGGATATCGCTTGCATTCACCGGAAGAGGCTCGACGTTATAGGGGCTGGGGAAACCTTTCGCCTGGTTGATCATGTAGTCAAGCTGACGAACACCGAAGGTGGTCCCCAGAAGCATTTTGTAATTACGTCTGTCAGAGAGCCATTCAAAGCGGCCGTTGCTGAGCCCCTCCTTCAGGTCATCGCTATACACCGGAGCGTTGTTCTGCATGGCGTTCACCTGGGAGGTTGTGGTGTGCGATGACGCGTAGCTCACCTGGCTTGTCAGCAGCGTGCTGCCGGAGACGATGTGGTTCCACGTCGCGGCATAGATACCGCGATTCCCTGTGTATGTCGTTCTGACATAACCCGGATCTTCGTTATCCTGCAGGTTCGGGCGGATGGCGATCTTGTCATTGCCGCCGATATACAGGCCGAAGACCGTGTCCTTTCCGGTCGGATGCGTATCCACGCGAGCCAGTGTTCCGGAGTAGACAGGTGCACCGCCGATACCGATGTCATCGGTAAAGTAGTTGATCACGCTGCGGCGATACTGCGTAAGAAATGCAGCTTTCTTCCCCACCGGATGGCTATAGATCGCACCCATTCCGGCATATCCCATATCCATCTGAAGATGACGCTTCTGCGCAGCCGGTGCAGCCGTGTTCACGCTGAGAACAGAAGACAGAGCTCCGGTGTACTTGGTGCTGTACAACGCCTTGTGCAGGCTGACCGATGAGACCGCGTCGGTATCCAGCATCGACACAAAGCCACCCGAAGAGTTGCTCGTGCTGAGATGGTTGATGTTCGCGACTTCAACACCGTCGACGACATACAGATTCTCGATCGGGTTACCGCCGTTCACCATATAGGTGTTTCTGGAGTCAGTGTCGAAAGTTACGCCCGGCTCCGTCATCAGGAAGCGAGGGATGTCGTTATAGGTGCCAGGCGCTGCCTGCATCTCGGCGCTTGTTGCCTGCAATGCAATAGCCGTGTCGGCCTGCAGAATCTCATCTGCGGCGCGGCCTTCCACTGTGATGGAAGCAACCGCCGAGGGTATGACAGCGGGCGCTTTTGTTGTTGAGGATGAGGCAGAGGATGTGGTTGCAGCGGTTGATGCGGTTGCAACGGTTGATGCAGTTGCAGCGATCGCTGCTGCTTTGGTTTTCATCGCCAGCGATGCTGTCTCGCTAAGGTGTAACGGCATTGAGTTCTTCGCGATCTCCAGCGGAGAGGGCGTCTTGTGTTTAGAAGTCTGTCCGACAAAAGATAACGGCAGCATTACAACCAGGACTGCTACAGCTTGATTTTTTAATTTGTACGTAGTCATCTCGTCCTCTCCTTCAAAGAACCGGCGGAGACATGCAGCAAGCTGCTGTGGCTATAACGAAGCAATCGCTATGCCACGAAAACCGCACTCTGGAGAGGCGCAGGAACCGAAATTCCTCACGCAACCGCAGGTAACGTGCAATCCTTTGCAGACTTTTCCCCCAGCTGACGGCAACGTCGGGCTCGAAACGGAACAGTCGCTAGAGGGGGACTCTTTGCAGCATCTTCTTCCCGTCACTTAACTCTTCGGCGCGGCGCAAAGAGACTTTAGAGGTGACTCGATTCGCTCAACTTTTCCCGCGATTGAGTCTCTTCATGTCGTAACAACCACAGAGACTTGCGGAACAGCGAGCAAAAGAAAATGCGCTCGGTTACGGGCGCATCGCGTTACATCTTCCTAATTCAGGTTGAAGCGCAGCAATCAACCGGTGAGCGGATTACCTCTAATAATTCTTATGAAGATCCATGCCGTTGTATAAGCCGGCGACTTCACTTCCGTAACCATTAAAAGGAAGGGTGGAGACCGTTTTGGGAAAAAGCGAAGCATCGATCTTGCGTTCGCTCGCCTGGCTCCAACGCGGATGATTGTGCTGCGGATTCACGTTGGCGTAGAAACCGTATTCGTTCGGAGCAAGATCATTCCATGACGTGTGCGGCTGCTTATCGAGGAAGCGGATCTTCACGATCGACTTGGCGGACTTGAAGCCATACTTCCACGGAATGATGATGCGGATCGGAGCACCCTGCTGATTCTCGAGCGTCTGCCCATACGAGCCGAAGGTGAGCAGCGTGAGCGGATGCATCGCTTCATCCATCCGCAAGCCTTCAGAATATGGCCAGTAGATTCCCGCCGAATCCGGGAGGTCCATCTGCTTCCGATCTGCCAGCGAGATGAACTGGATGTACTTCGCGCTTGGCAGAGGATTGCAGGCCTTCACGAACTCTGAGAAGGAGTAACCCACCCAGGGAATCACCATGCTCCATGCCTCAACACAGCGAAAGCGATAGACGCGATCTTCCAGCGGGCGGTAGTTCATGATGGTGTCGATGTCGAAAGTCAGCGGTTTCTGGATCTGCCCTTCGACCTGCACCGTCCACGGACGTGGCTTCAAGCGATGCGCGTTGGCAGCAGGATCGCCCTTGTCGACGCCGTACTCGTAAAAATTGTTGTAGCTGATTGCCTTCTTCAGAGGCGTCGGCATTTCACTGAGTGAAAACTTTCCCGGTGTCGTCTGCAGCTTGGTTGCACCCCAAAGTCCCTGCGGCGCAATCACGCCGGCGCCCGCCACGGCAGCCGCTCCCGCCAGAAACCCTCGACGGCTCAGGAACTTCTCCTGCGGAGTGATCTCCGAAGATGGAATCTCGGTAGTGGTCTTAATCAACATGGCTGTCTCCTCGTCCGGTTGTCTGACGCTCTGGACGGCTTTTTCGTTACAGTACGCTTTTGGGGGGTTCGGATGTCACCAAATCTTCGTGCCCGCCAGTATGCTTAGGGGTGCCATGCTTTCGGCAGAACTTCTTACAGCGTTTCTCGAGATCGTCGGTCCGCGCGGTTTGATAACCGCACAGAACCAGTTGCAAACCTATGAATGTGACGGCCTTACCGCCTTCCGCGAGGCTCCGTCCGCGGTTTTGCTGCCGGAGACTACCGAACAGGTACAGGCGATCCTGCGCCTTTGTACCAGGCATAAGGTTCCCTTCGTTGCCCGCGGGGCCGGTACGGGACTCTCCGGCGGGGCACTGCCCACTCATGGTTCGGTCGTCATCGGCTTCTCCCGCATGACGAAGGTCCTGAACATCGATCTGGTCAACCATCAGGTGACGGTGCAGCCCGGAGTCATTAATGCCAACGTTACCGCTGCGGTAGCAGGCGCCGGATTCTTCTACGCTCCTGACCCCTCTTCGCAGACGGTCTGCACCATTGGCGGCAATGTTGCCGAGAACGCCGGCGGAGCCCACTGTTTGAAGTACGGCTTCACCGTCACCCACGTCCTGGAAGCGACAGTGGTTCTACCATCCGGCGAATCGGTAACGCTGGGCAGCAAGTCGCCGGATGCTCCCGGCTACGATCTTCTCGGTGTCTTTATCGGAAGCGAGGGAACGCTCGGCATCGCCACCGAGATGACCCTCCGCATCGTACGGAAACCCGAAGCTATCCAAGTGCTTCTGGCGGCCTTCCCCTCGATCTCGGCCGCGGCACAGACGGTCAGCGACATCATCGCTGCCGGGCTTTTGCCTTCCGCGATGGAGATTATGGACCGGCTTGCGATCGTTGCCGCAGAAGCAGCCGTACATCCTAACTATCCGATGTGTGATGGCCTACTGATCGTCGAGGTCGACGGGCCTTTGGCCGAGGTCAAGCTGCAGGCCGAACAGGTGCTGGAGCTCTGCCGTAAGAACGGCGCTCTCGAGACCCGCCATGCGGTTGACGAGGCAGATCGTCTGCTGATCTGGAAGGGGCGTAAGGCAGCTTTCGCAGCAGCCGGCCGCCTGAGCCCAAATTACATCGTCCAGGACGGCGTCATTCCCCGCACAACGCTTCCTGTCGTTCTGGAGAAGATTGCCGCCATGGCTAACGAAGAAGGTCTACGGGTTACGAATGTCTTTCACGCCGGAGACGGCAATCTGCATCCCATCGTGCTCTATCGCCGTGACAACCCTGGCGAAGAGGAACGCGCCATCGATCTCTCCATGCGCATCCTCGATCTCTGTGTCGAGGCCGGCGGTTCCATCACTGGAGAACATGGTGTAGGCCGCGAGAAGCAGTGCAGCATGAGCTATATGTATGCCCCTGCCGATCTGGCGACGATGCAGCGCGTGCGCCGCGCCTTTGACCCCGACAACATCGCCAACCCGGAGAAGCTCTTCCCTACGCCACGGCTTTGCGGTGAGCAGAAGCGTGGTCATTATGTTCCTCACCCGGTGGAAGCCTCCGGCATCGCGGAGGTCTTCTAATGCAGGTACTCACCAATCTCACTGAACATCTGGCTCCACTCGTTGGCTCTGAGTTTGTCGTAGAGCGCAATGGTGTCTTCGTCGTTTCTCCAAAAGACACCCATGAAGTTGCCGCGATCATGGGCTTCGCCGATCACCATGGGCTGAAGGTACGGCCCACCGGCGGCCGCACGAAACTTACCTGGGGAGTTGCGGCCGAGCCGCAGATTGAAATCTCTCTACAGCGCCTGAACTGCGTTGTCGATCATCCATGGCAGGACCTTACCTGCACCGTACAAGCAGGTTGCACCTGGGAGACGCTGCAGCAGACACTCGCGCGGCACGGTCAGTTTGTCGCACTGGACCCCCTATGGCCTGCTACGGCTACAGTTGGAGGAATCTGCGCCACCAACGACTCCGGTGCTCTGCGCCATCGTTACGGTTCGCTGCGCGACCAGGTGCTCGGCATGACCATTGTGTTGGCCGATGGCACCATTGCCCGTACCGGCGGACGCGTGGTGAAGAATGTCGCCGGCTACGATCTTCCGAAGCTGATGGTCGGCTCTCTCGGAACATTAGCTGTCATCACTGAGGTGACATTCCGCCTGTATGCCTTGCCGCGCTACGCACAAAGCTTCACCGTCGCAGCCGAGAGCGCCAAGAAGCTTGCACCCCTGATACAGGCGATTCGCGATAGCCATCTGTCTACGCAGGCGCTGCAACTACGCGGTGACACGTCAGGCTTCGCGTTGGACATTCAATTCAACGCACATCCCGAGGCAAAGCAGGAGGCGATGCTGACGGGACTGGCGCGACTGCATGGCATGGCAATCAATCCGTCATCGCCTGATGTATGGAGATCTCGGGAAGATGTGATAAATATGCCGGATGCCGTTCTGGTGAAAGTGACCGGAAAGCCGTCGGACCTTCCATCCAAGGCGGTGGACATTGTCCAGCTTGGAGGGCGCTGCGTTGCGCAAGCGATTGGCATTCTCTACGCCAGCTTTCCAAATATCAGCCAAACGTATTCCGCGCTGGGAAGTCTCTATGCGCATACCGATGCCGGTTCCATGACAGTCTTGTCGATTCCTCAAAACCCTCAGGACGACGCGACGCCACCGTGGGGACCGGAAGAGCCTTCTTCACTGATGACGATCGTCAAGCACCAGTTCGACCCCAACCAGACACTCAACCCGCTGGCCATTGAGCCAGCAGCGCAACCGGTCCGCTAGCCATGTCTCATCTGCACCAGATCGAAGCTCCTCCCAAGCCCTCGGCCTTTGACCCACATCATCCGCCGTCAAAGGAACTGCTCTCGGACTGCGTTCATTGCGGCTTCTGCCTCCCCGCATGTCCCACTTATGTTCTGTGGGGCGAAGAGATGGACTCACCTCGCGGGCGCATCTACATGATGGCGAAGGCCGCGCAGGGTGAAGCCGGTCTGGACCAGACCTTCCGCACGCACATGGACAACTGCCTGGGCTGCATGGCCTGTATGACCGCCTGCCCTTCCGGCGTGCAGTACAACAAGCTCATTGAGGACACGCGCTCGCAGGTTGAACGTCATATCCCGCGCTCGACCGATGACTCTCTCTTCCGCAAGCTGCTCTTCGCCACCTTCCCTCATCCCGCTCGACTGCGCCTCATGGCCTATCCCATGCTGGCCTATCAGCGGCTTGGGCTGCAGAAGTTTGTTCGTGCCACCGGGCTTCTGAAGCTGCTGCCCAAACGTCTACAGGCGATGGAAGCCCTGCTGCCTCGTGTGCCTGACTCGCTCTTCCGCAGCCAGATCACCCCCTCTAAGGCCAAAGCGAACGACCGTCCACGCGTTGGGCTTTTGATCGGCTGCGTGCAGCAAGTCTTCTTCCAGCATGTGAACGAAGCCACGGCGCGAGTGCTGGAGGCCGAGGGATGCCAGGTCGTTGTCCCCGAGAACCAGCAGTGCTGCGGCGCTCTGATGGTGCACAGCGGCATCGAAGACGAAGCCCTGCGGATGGCCAAACAGACCATCGCCCAGTTCGAGGCAGCCAACGTCGACTACATTGCCATCAACGCTGCCGGATGCGGTTCCACGATGAAGGAGTATGGCTTTCTGCTCCGCGACGACCCGCAATGGGCTGAACGCGCCACGGCTTTCAGCGCGAAGTGCCGCGATATCTCGGAGCTGCTGAGCATCCTTGAGCCTCGAAGCCCGCGTCATCCGCTGCCCTTGCGGGTCGCCTACCAGGATGCCTGCCACCTGCGCCATGCCCAGGGGATCTATGCCGAGCCGCGCAATCTGCTGAAGACCATTCCTGGCCTCGATCTCCGCGAGGTGCCCGAAGCCAATCTCTGTTGCGGTTCGGCGGGTATCTATAACCTTGTTCAGCCCGAACCAGCGGCCGAGCTTGGTGACCGTAAGGTCGACAACCTGCTCTCGACCGAGGCGGAGGCGCTCATCTCCGCCAACCCCGGCTGCCTGCTCCAGCTCCAGGCCGGTCTGCGCAGGAGGGGTCATGCGGAAATTCCCACCTTTCACATGGTGGAGCTTCTGGACGCGAGCATCCGCAATCTGTCTGCAGAGGAGCTGCTGCATCGCCGCGCCTGATATGGAACTCTGATCTTTCTGGAGGACAAGTTTCGGTAGCGGGAAAAACGGATGGGGCTACAATCCCTGTAGATATCAGCCGTCCCCTTCATTCGCATGAACCGATCGGCCTCCGGCACGTTGAGCATTTCCGCACTGCTGATGACGCTCGTCGCTACATTTCTGGCGGCGTGGCTGACCCTGGGTGTATTTGGACGCAGCGATCAACTGATCTATCTCTGGCCCCTGACAGGTCTGCAGCTCGGCCTCCTACTGCCCCTATGGCGGCGGGACTGGGCAGCCGTTCTCGCTCGTCAGACTGCCGGTGCTGTCGGCCTGATATTGGGTGCTGCCGTCGCCGGTCTGCCGCCAGGCATTGCTCTGATGATCGGCCTGATCAATGCCTGCGAAGTGTTCCTTTGTGGCTGGATCGTCAGCCCGGCCGTAACGACCTTTGACGACCTCAAGGAACGCGCGCACGTTCTACGTTTCGGTATTGCCGCCATCGTTGCTCCCACCGTAATGGGCAGCATTGCTGCTATCCCGGTAGCTCCGGTCACCCACCAGAGTTTCCTGCATGTAGCCACGACCTCCGTGCTGTCGGATGCGCTTGGTATCGCCATCGTCATGCCGGTGGTTCTGTTTCTTACCAGCGGAGAGTACAGGGCCTTCAAGAAACTGCAGCCTTACCTTCTGCGAACCACCCTCACTGGAATTGCCTTTGTGGCCACGGCGGTTTACACCTTCTGGCAGAATCAGAATCCGCTTCTCTATATTGTTTTTCCTCCCATGGTGATCATGGTGCTGGCCATGGGCCTGGAAGGCGCCACCTTCTCCGGCGTGGTCCTCACGATCGTTGCCACCACCGCGACCAACCTGCGTCACGGCCCATTCTGGTTGGCAGTCAATGCCAGCGCCGAGCATCGCATGGTGCTATTACAGCTCTTTCTTATCGTGAGTGCGGCAACAGCGCTTCCGATAGGCGCGCTGCTGGATGAGCGCCGCCGGGAAGCTCGGGCTGCCGAAGAAGCGCGTTCCATCTACCAGACACTGCTGCAGAATGCCGAGGACACCATCATCCTCTCGTCCTTCGATGGAACACGACGCTACATCTCTCCTGCGATCAAGACGCTCACCGGTTGGACCCCGGCCGAGTTTCTCTCGATGGATCGGATGCAGACCTTCCATCCGGACGACCGTGACATGGCCCGCCTGGTGATGGAGAGCATGGCCGGCGGCAAGCGTCAGCATGTCATCCGTTACCGCATCGCGCAGAAAGATGGAGGCTATCGGTGGGTGGAAGCGGTCGCCCGTGCCTACTTCGACGAGACGTCAGACACGGTTCTCGGTTACGTCGGCACCATCCGCGATATTTCCTCGCTAAAACAAACCGAAGAGATCTGGCAGATGGAACGCGAGACATTGACGCGCGAAAAACTGGCCATGGCCAGGCTGGCAAATACGGATGCCTTGACCGTTCTGCCCAATCGCAGGGCCTTCGACGATGCCCTGCTGCGACAGCTAAGCCGTGCGGCGGCCGTCTCCGTCATGATGATCGATGTGGATTTTTTCAAGGCCTACAACGATCTGTATGGCCATCAGGCCGGCGATGACTGCCTACGGCAGATTGCACAGGCGCTGCAGAGCAAGGTCGGACGCGGAGGCGATGTCGTCGCTCGCCTGGGCGGCGAAGAATTCGGCGTATTGCTGCCGGGCGCGGACGCAGGGGGTGCCCACCGCGTTGCGGAATCCATGCTGAACGCGATCTGGGAGCTAGATATCTCTCACCAGAGTTCACCGATGGGGCGCATCACTATCAGCATCGGCATCGCCAATTGGGCCGATATCCGCGAACATGACACCGCGCTCCTGATTCAACAGGCCGATCGTGCCCTTTATGTCAGCAAACGTGCCGGTAAAAATCAGGTGACCATCGCAGGCACGATGCCCGTTGCAGTTTAGGCGGGCAATGCATCTTCTTTTTGTCATTTCGCAGCGCCAGCGGAGAAATCTGCTTTTCTACGGATTCGTCCCAGTCTGGGTGCCCCACCCTCACAACGTTAGGGTGGGCTTGGAGGCCACAAATCTCTATTAGAAGGACGGATCGAGCTCCGCTCGATACCCCACATAAGCTCCGCGTATGTGGGGCGCCCGACAACAAAGCAGAGGTCTCCGCTGACACTGCAAGAAACTAGGCGAACGTCTCTTCCCGCAGCACCTGCGTATACGCCGGCAGCGTGAGGAACTCCGGGAACTTCTCTGCCCGGACCAGATCCCGCATCAGCACTGCCGCCTTGGCATAGGACTCGCTCCGCTCCGTATCCAACGTCGGCTTCAGCTTCTCGAGTTCTTCCTCGATGGTCTGCTCGACGAGCTCCGTCGTCACCGCACGGCTATCGTTTAGCTTTGCGTGATGGTGGATCCACTGCCAGAGCTGCGCACGCGAGATCTCTGCCGTTGCCGCATCTTCCATCAGATTGAAGAGCGGCACGCAGCCGATGCCGCGCAGCCACGCCTCTACATATCCCAAGCCGACGGCCACGTTCTGGCGCAAGCCCGCTTCTGTGATCTCTCCTGTCGGAATTTCGAGCAGATCGGAAGCGGTAGCGGTGTACTCCGGCAACTGCTTCGCAATCTGGTTCGGCTGCGGCATGATGCGGTTGAAGACCTCGAGCGCTACCGGCACCAGACCGGGGTGGGCCACCCAGGTACCGTCGTGTCCGTCGGTCGCCTCGCGCTCCTTGTCGGCGCGCACCTGCGTCAGGGCCTTCTCATTCGCGACCGGATCTGACTTGATCGGGATATAGGCCGACATACCGCCCATGGCGTGAATCTGGCGGCGATGGCAGGTCTTGATGCATAGCTTCGAGTAGCTGCGCATGAAGTGCGTCGTCATCGTCACTTGGCCGCGGTCCGGCAACACCACGCTGGTGTCGGCGGCGAGCTTCTTGATGAACGAGAAGATGTAGTCCCAGCGGCCGCAGTTCAAGCCAGCCGAGTGGTCGCGCAGCTCATAGAGAATCTCGTCCATCTCGAAGCTCGCGAGAATGGTCTCGATCAGCACCGTCGCACGGATGGTGCCCTGAGGAACGTCCAGCAGATCCTGCGCCTTCACGAAGATCTCGTTCCAGAGCCGCGCCTCCAGATGCGACTCCATCTTCGGCAGGTAGAAGTACGGCCCGCTGCCGCGCGCAACCAGCTCCTTGGCATTGTGGAAGAAGTACAGACCGAAGTCGAAGATCGAGCCTGACATCGGCTCGCCATCCACGACGATGTGCCGCTCCTCCATATGCCATCCACGCGCGCGAACGAACAGCACTGCCGTCTGCTCATTGAGCTTGTAGCTCTTGCCGGTCTTCGCATCCTCGAAGGTGATCGTGCGGCGGATCGCGTCCCGCAGGTTCGCCTGGCCCTCGAGCAGGTTGTTCCACAGGGGCGTGGACGAGTCCTCAAAATCGGCCATGAAGACCTTCGCGCCGGAGTTCAGCGCGTTGATGATCATCTTCCGGTCAACCGGCCCAGTGATCTCCACGCGGCGGTCCTGGATATCGGCCGGGATCGGAGCGCAGCGCCAGTCTCCCATGCGGATATGGGCGGTCTCGTGCAGAAAGTCGGGCTTCTCTCCGGCATCCAGACGAGCCTGGCGCACAATGCGTGCCGCCAGCAGCTCCTTACGGCGCGGCTTGAACGCGCGGTGCAGCTCAACCACGAAGATCAGTGCTTCAGGGGTGAGGATTTCGGCGTGAGCGGCAGAGACGGGGGCGTTGATCGTGACACCGGCGATGTTCAGACTCATGACTTGGATATAGTACTTCGCCACGGAATATCATGCAGAGCGAAGGAGACTCGATGGATCGGCGTGAGTTTGTAACAGGTGCAGGACTGGCTCTGGCAGCCGGTATGGCACGCGGAGAGAAGACAGGAGGAGCCCAGCCCACCACAGGAGTCCGGCAGGAGTGGATCGCGATGGTGGAAAAGACCGCCGGCCCCGTACTCACTGCTCTGAGCCAGCGCCGCCTGAAACAGGTGATGCCGGTCGAATGCAAGCCGGGGCAGGAGGAATCGCGCCGTCTTTGCACCTATCTTGAGGCGCTTGGACGCACCCTCTGCGGCATCAGCCCATGGCTCGAGAGTGGCGGCTCAGGAAAGTACGCCGAGTTGGCGCGGGAAGCGATTGCTGCCGGCGTCGACCCCACTTCCCCCGACTACATGCCCTTCGGCTCCATTGCACAAACGCTGGTGGACGCCGCGTTCCTTGGCCTTGGCATTCTGCGCGCGCCGAAAGAGCTGAACCAGAAGCTCCCCGAGAAGACGAAGCAACTGCTGATCAAAGGACTGCAGCAGACCCGCACGCAGAAAGCGGGCATGAGCAACTGGCTGCTCTTCGCGGCGACCGTTGAAGCCGCGATTGAGGCCCTGGGCGGCTCATGGGAGAAGGCGCCCGTAGAGCTGGCGCTCGCAAAACACAAGGAGTGGTATCTCGGTGACGGTGTCTATGGCGACGGCCCCCACCTCCACGCCGACTACTACGACAGCTTCGTCATTCATCCCTTCATGTTGGCCGTTCTGGAAAGCCCCGTCGGCAAGGTCGGTGTTGGGCCAGAACTCGCCGAGGTCGAGCCCAAACGCGCCACCCGCTACGCCGCCATTCAGGAACGGATGATTGCCCGTGACGGCACCTGGCCGGTCGTGGGCAGGTCTATCGCGTATCGTTGCGGAGCCTTCCATCTTCTCGCCGATATGGCGCTGCGGCAACAGCTCCCGGAGCACGTGGCTCCCGCCCAGGTGCGCGGCGCGCTCACAGCCGCCATGCAGGCCTCTCTGGGTGCTCGCGGTACCTATGACTCCAACGGCTGGCTCACGATCGGTCTGGCGGGACATCAGCCATCCCTGGGAGAGCCTTACATCTCCACCGGCAGCCTGTATCTATGCCTGGAGGCTTTTCTGCCGCTCGGCCTGCCCACAGATGCGCCGTTCTGGAAGGATGCTCCCGCGGACTGGACGGCACGGAAAGTCTGGACCGGGCAGGATCTGCCGAATGATCATGCGGTGGATATCTAGGGGACGATGGATTGTCCCCAGAGGTCCTTTACAGATCGAGACAGGAGAAGAAGGCTACGAGCTTGTGCTTTTATCTCTACCGCACAATCGGCTTCGATACGGCATCTTCCACCGCCGCAGGCAGCGGCTTATCCGCCTTGGAAAGCAGCAAGGAGACCTGCCAGAGCTGGGTATCGTTCAACAGCTTCTGATACGAGGGCATGCCCGTCAGCCGGATACCGTTCTTCACCCGCCAGTAGGTCATGCCCGGCTCGTCATCGCTGACACCAACCACGCCGTTCTTGTGCTTCTGCCAAAGCTGCGGTGTCTGAGGATACATCGATGCACCGAACGCCGATGGGTGCCCCTTCAGACCGTGGCAGGAAGCGCACTGTTCGCGATAGATGGTCGCTCCGGCAACCAGGTTCTCATCGCTTGCAGGAATCGCAGGTTGCTTGGGCATCTCTGCGGCGATACGCGCACGTAGCGGCACACGAACAACCTGCTTTTCGAAGGGAAAGGCATCATCGGCAACCGCCACCGGAGGACGTCCGAAGGCGAAGTAGAGGTAAGCGATTGCAGGCAGCACGAGAAGGCCGGCTACGATTCCGAGAATGAAAACGAGAGTGGAGCGCATATAGGAAGCTAGCTTGCGAAAGAAAGCTTAACTGATCCTGAACTTGTAAATCGAACTGACGCCTCCGCTCCGGGCGTTGTTGGCGTATTTCCGGTCCATGATCCGGTCGTGATCCACTGCCCGGCCCGGATGCCGTCGGTGCGCTTCGCTCCTTCATTCACCACCCACGAGAGCAGACGCATCAGGTCCGTGCCGCCAGGGTTCGATCCTGTACGCTCGACGCGGATCACACCATCCACTGCCAGTTCGACCGATTCCTGGGCCCAGTCAACGCTCTGCCAGTTCTCGATCGCCGGCCCGTGTACAAAGGCGCCGTGGAACTGCATATCCGCAGAGACGGCGAGACGAGGCTGCCTTCCAGGCTCGGTATAAGCCGACTCCAGCACCTCGATGATGGCGTGCGCGGACGAAATCGCCGCAGCAATCTCTTCGCTCGTATAACGCTCCGCCCGCGCCGGGAGATCTTTGGCGAAGCGGAAGGCGATCTCTCCCTCGAGGATCCGGAGGCGATGCATCGGATTAACGAGAGTGGATCCGGATGCGGCCATCCAGATAAGCGGCATGGGAGCAAAGAACGGCTCGGCATCCGGGGAGGCCGCGCCTACTTTGTAGCCGCCGACATCTCCATAGGCCGCCATCATCTCGTCCTGCACAAAGTACGCCTCCTCCATGGAGGACGGAACAAGATGCTCCGGCAGCGAGTCGATCGTCTTGCCTGTGCGGCGTGCATCCAGCAGCAGGTCGGCCAGTGAACGAAGGTGCGACTCGCGCTCCGCGGTGAGGGTATTCTGCGACATAGAGCAATTCTCCTAATATTGTGGTGTTGGATAAATCTGCGAATGCCGTTTTCTTCGCAGGAAAACGGCGCAAACAGTCAAAGCGCCGCTCTATACCTTTAGGAGAAATGCTCCAGCGTCTCTTCTCCTGAACTACTGCTCCGCGCTCCTGAACTACTGTTTCGCGGGAGGCTTCAGACCTAGTTCCCGCATCACCATCTGCAGGTCTTTCCAGGCTTCGCCCTTCATGCGGGGATCGCGCAGCAGAAAGGCTGGGTGATAGGTCACCGCGACCTTGGCTCCGCGCGCGCTGTGCCATGTGCCACGCAGCCCTGCCAGCGCCTGCTTCCGGCCCAGCAAATATGTCGCCGCCGTGGAACCCAGGGCCACAATCACCTTCGGCTGCACCACATCGATCTGCTTGATCAGGAACTGTGAGCACGTAGTGGCTTCCACGTACTCCGGCGTACGGTTCGCCGGCGGACGGCACTTCACGATATTGGCGATATAGACCTGCTCCCGCTTGATACCCATCGCGGTGATCATGTTGTTGAGCAGCTGCCCAGCCTTGCCTACAAAGGGCAGCCCCTGTGCATCTTCATCAGCTCCGGGACCTTCCCCAACGAACATCAGCGTAGCGTTGGGGTCGCCGTCGGCGAAGACGATCTTGCGGCGCCCGCCATAGGCAAGCGGGCAGCG
>JABFXN010000245.1 GCA_013361705.1 Acidobacteriaceae bacterium | reverse complement strand
GGCTACACAAAAAAGGTGCGGGATGTTCCCGTCCCGGTGAAACGTCAGGTGTACGCGGAATACAACACGGCCTACGTTCGCGGCGTCTACGAGGTCGACCACCTCATTCCTCTCGAACTGGGCGGCTCCAACAGCATCCGCAATCTATGGCCGGAAGCGTACGATCTCGTTTGGGGAGCACACGTCAAGGACCAACTGGAAAACCGCTTACACGAAATGGTCTGTCAGGGATCTGTTCCCATGGAAACCGCGCAGCAGTGGATCGCTCAGGACTGGATCAGCGCTTACAAACGGGTTTTCCATACGGACCAGCCGCTAGCAAAGAGAAAAAGCAGGGAAAACTCGCACCCCAGGAGAAGACATGGCCATCAACCATAAACTGACCAATGTGATTGCCGGACGCAAAATCAAGGCGGTCCAGCAGAGCGGCAACGATCTGATCTTGGAATTTGAAGACGGCTCGACGGTACACATCAAACTCGCGGAGCCGACCTCCAGCGTGATGGTTCGTGATGTGCAAAACAAGATGGAGTACGCAGACTAGAAGTTGACAGACCCACCCGCTCGCATAGCTGCTGCCGTGTGGTAGGCGAGTTGAGAAAAAGAGCTGTCCTCTATGTATGAAAGTAACGCTTGCCGTCCTTACGATGTTGCCTCTCGTTCTAAGCGCCCAAGTCCGGGTCGTTGCCCCTGATTGGACCAACTTGAACGCGCCGTACATCGAAGATCCAGTTCCGGCCCAGATCGCGATTAATGACTCAGGGCACGCAGCGGTTGTCAACGCCCCTGACCCACTGCCGGACAATGTTGTCGCTTCCATTGAACAATCCCGCTTCAATGAGAAGCAATATCTGGGGAAAGTTGTGGGACTGACTATCGTTGTGCGGCGAGCTTTAACAGAAGGGCGGGAACGGCTGCTAATGCCAGATTGGGCCCACCCGGATAATATCAATCAGCTTCGGGCGGCACAGAAGTATTCAGCGAAAGAAGTAACCCGCTTAGAACGCAAGGCTGAGTATACTGAGGATGAACAGATATTCGCTTCGCTGCTGGCGTATTACACTCTCTCGCTGGCTCCGGACCCAGCCATCGCCAGTCGCCGGCGTGCCGAATTGATCAGCTGGTTCGTCCGAACTGAACCTGAATCAGATCTGCTGGGCACGACGTACGCGATGATCAACACGAAAGGAGATAGGCTGAGCGATCCAGCCGGGTTCGCTGAGATCGGCGCACAGTGGCAGGCCGCAGTAACAGCCCATCCGGAAAATGCGTACATTCTGGATCATGCTGTCCGGTTCCTGGCTATACCAGACGCAAACAGCGCGCTGCGTATTATCAACGACGCCAAACATTGGAACGGTCGGCTACGGTGGGCAGGCCGCATCTACGCGCTTCGGGGCATCGGTGCTACTTCCGTGGATCTAGATACCGGCAGTATGAACCTTGATGCGGCCGCAGCCGATGCAAGTTCGCGGCGCATTCTGCTTTCTTCAAAATCCGCAGCCGAGGTGCTCTCAGCAATGTGGACCCTGGATTCTAGCGCGTTCGGCGATTCCGACTTCTGTCCCGAATTGCGAGCCCACGCACAGGCTCTATTTCCAGCCACACAGGCAAACTGCCAATCGAACACGCCCGCCCAGAAGGCACTGGTCGAGCCAGAACTGGTGAACAAAGTGCCACCCCGCTATCCCGAGGCAGCTAAGTCTTCATTTATTCAAGGTAATGTGAAATTCCACGCTTTGGTCGACAAAACGGGGAAGATTGTGGATTTAGAGTTCATGAGCGGACCACTGGTCTTCTATCGGTCGACTCGCGAGGCTGTGCTGCAATGGCATTACACGTCAAAGCGCCTAAACGGCGAACCAATCGAATTCGTGACAGATGTCGTCGTGCACTACTCACTTTCACGGTGAGGCAGCAACATCTTTCGTACACCGACGTACGGGCGGGAGGATTCGGAAAACCCAATTCACAGACGGCACCGGTGCGAGTTCCTGCCTGGGCTCTCACACGTAACAGGCCAGCTCGGGCCGCATGGGTAACTCCCGCTACTTCCGCTTCTTGCCCTCGGCCCCGCGTCCCGCCAGCGCACTGATCTCGATCACCGGCATTAACGAATTGCTGCTGCTCGCCTCCCCATACCGCCCGCTCATCGCCCGCTGCCGCAACTCTTCGTTCAAATTCGCAATGAACCCTTCCATCTGCTTCTGCATCGCTTCCATCTTCTCGCGCATGTTGAGAATGATCTCCACGCCCGCCAGGTTCACCCCCAGCTCGCGCGTCAACTGCAGAATAATTTCCAGGCGCTCCAGATCCTCATCCGTATACAGCCGCGTATTTCCCTCGCTGCGGGAAGGGCGCAATAGCCCCTCGCGCTCGTAAAGCCGCAACGTCTGCGGATGAATCGCATACTGCTCGGCCACCGCCGAAATCATATAAGCCGCTTTGCTCTTCGTCTTCGTCATGGCACACTTCCCGCTTACCGCTACTTACAAAACTTCTAAACACCCGGCTGTTGCACGCGGCTCCAGATGTCAGCCCGCACGTCCTCGGTCTGCACCTGCGCCAGTTCGCGCAGCAGTTCCCGTGTCCGTTCGTCATGCACCTTCGGAGCCTGCAGCACTGTCTCCACAATCTCGTCCCCGCGCGAGTTCTTTCGTGCATTGAAGACGCCCTTCTCGCGCAGCCGGAACTTCTGCCCGTTCTGCGTTCCTTGAGGAATCTTCAACAGCGCGCGCCCGTCAATCGTCGGCACCTCGATCTTCGCGCCCAGGCCCGCCTCGCTCACTGTCAGCGGCACATGAATATGGATGTTGTCGCCCTCGCGCTTGAAGAACGGATGTTCTTCTACCCGGATCGTGATGTACAGGTCGCCTGACGGGCCGCCTGCCACGCCGGCATTTCCTTTGCCGGCCACGCGCAGCCGTGATCCTGACGAAACGCCCTGCGGAATTCTCACGTCCACCGTGTCCTGCCGAGCCACACGGCCCTCGCCCCGGCACGTGGGACACGCATTTCGCAGTCTCCCGGTACCGCCGCACCGTGGGCACTGCAGGTTGAACTTCATCGCTCCTGCCATCTGAGTCACCGATCCGGTGCCGTCGCATTCGGGGCAGATCGCCACGTTCGTGCCCGCCGTTCCCGTACCGTGGCAGGTCTCGCACGTCTCCTGACGCGAAATATTCAACCTCACCTGAGTCCCGCGAATCGCCTGCCAGAAATCGATGTTCAGGCCGTACTCCAGGTCGGTCCCACGTTCTGGCTCCAGGCCCGTCGAACCTGCGCCCGCCGCCGCGCCGCCGCGAAAGAACTGGCTAAAGATGTCCCGGAAGCCTCCGCCGCCGCCGCTGAATCCACCGCCGGCCGATTCCCGCGCACCCGCCTGCTGCTGCCGTAAATATTCACTGTAATCGAATCCGCCAAATCCCGGCCCGCCCGGTGCCGCGCCCGCGCCACCGGCTCCGTTGGGCGGCATGTTATCGGAGTAAAATCCGTACTGATCAAAAACTTTTCGCTTATTATCGTCGCTCAGGACGTCGTATGCTTCCTGAACCTGCTTGAAGCGCTCTTCTGCCGCTTTATCGCCCGGATTCAGGTCGGGATGGTACTTGCGCGCCAACTTCCGGTAAGCCTTGCGGATCTCATCCGCGCTCGCGCTGCGCGCCACTCCCAATATTTCGTAGTAATCCTGTTTTGTTGCAGAAGGCATATCCAAATCCCTTACGTACTAAGAAGCACTAATAAGAAGCGGCGGCCCCGCATCTGGAAACCGCCGCCCATACTCCAACCCTCACTTCACTGCGGGTGAATCCCCGCTGTGTTCATTTTTTGTCTTCTACGTCCACGAACTCGGCATCGACAACATCGTCCTTCGGTTTCGCGCCGCCTTGTGCGCCTTGGGCTCCAGCGCCAGCCTGCGCACCGGCGCCCGCACCCGCCGCGCCATCCGGACCACCCGGACCTTGCGACTTGTACATCGCCTCCGCCAGCTTGTGGCTCGCCGTGGTCAAGGCATCCGTCGCCGAATTGATCTGCTCCAGGTTGCCTTCCGCCATTGCCTTCTTCGCGTTTTCCAGAGCCGTCTCCACGCCCTTCGCGTCCGATTCGGAGATCTTCTCGCGGTGCTCTTTCAACATCTTTTCGACGTTGTAGACCATGGCATCCGCCCGGTTCCGCGCCTCAATCTCTTCCTTCTTCCGGCGATCATCCGCCGAGTTCGACTCTGCATCGCGAGCCATCTTCTCCACTTCTTCCTTGCTCAAACCCGAGGAGGAAGTAATGGTGATCTTCTGCTCGTTGTTGGTCGCACGATCCTTCGCCAGCACATTCAGAATGCCGTTCGCGTCTATGTCGAACGTCACCTCAACCTGCGGAACGCCGCGCGGAGCTGGTGGAATGCCAACCAGTTGGAACACGCCCAGCATACGGTTGTCCCGCGCCATCGCACGCTCACCCTGGTAGACCTTGATCTCGACCGAAGTCTGGTTGTCGGCCGCTGTCGAGAACACTTCGCTCTTCTTCGTAGGAATCGTCGTGTTGCGCTCGATCAGCTTGGTGAACACACCGCCCAGGGTTTCAATACCCAGCGACAGCGGCGTCACGTCCAACAACAGCACATCTTTCACTTCGCCGCCCAGCACACCGCCTTGCACCGCGGCGCCGATCGCGACTACTTCGTCGGGGTTCACGCTCTTGTTCGGTTCCTTGCCGAACAGGTCGCGCACCATCTGCTGCACCTTCGGAATACGGGTCGAGCCACCTACCAGAACCACCTCATCGATGTTCTGGGGAGTCATCCCGGCATCCTGCAGGGCCTGCTTACAAGGCCCGGTCGTGCGCTGCAGAATGTCATCGATCATCTGCTCAAAGCGCGCCCGCGTCCGCTTGATCGTCAGGTGCTTCGGACCGCTGGCGTCCGCTGTCAAGAACGGCAGATTGATCTCGGTCTCGAGCAACGTCGAAAGCTCAATCTTGGCCTTCTCCGCCGCTACCTTCAGCCGCTGCAAGGCCATCTGGTCTTTCGACAGATCGACGCCCTGCTCTTTCTTGAACTCCTGC
>JABFXN010000035.1 GCA_013361705.1 Acidobacteriaceae bacterium | reverse complement strand
GCTCCAGAGCGCTGAGAAGCAACGGAAGGCTTCAACCGAAACGGCGTAAAACCCGGTTGCACCATTTGCAGTGCAGCTTTTATGGGCTTAACGCAGAAAGCCCGGCAGGCTGCGCGCCTGCCGGGCGACTGAAACTTACTCTTCTGAAACGGCTTAGGCCTTGACGACCTTACCGGACTTGATGCAGCTGGTGCACACGCGGATGCGCTTGCTGGCGCCGTTCACAACGGCCTTCACAGCCTGCAGGTTTACGTTCCAGCGGCGGCGGGTAACGTTGTGCGCGTGCGAAATGTTGTTGCCGAACTGCGGTCCCTTGCCGCAAAACTCACAGGTCTGTGCCATGACAAATCTCCAGGTCGTCTCCCGACAATCAGGTTGGACGAAGGTGTTTTCGCGCAGTGGGAGGGCGTTTCGCCTCGCTTTAGGCCGCCAGGCCACCGGAACGGGGCCGCGGGCTTGCTGCGGAAGTTAAAGAATACCGTATTTTGGGCCTCCGGGCAATCGAGAGGACAGGCATACGGAGCACCCCGTATGCTTAATCCCCAACAGGAGAAAGCACAACGCATGAAAGCCCTGATGCTTGAGGCGTACGAACATCTGCAGGTCATCGATATGCCCGTCCCGGCCGTTGCCGCCGACGAGGTTCTGATCAAGGTCGCTGCCTGCGGCATCTGTGGAAGCGATGTTCACGGCTACGATGGCGGTTCCGGCCGCCGGATTCCACCCATCGTCATGGGCCACGAGGCTGCCGGCATCATCGCCGCGGTCGGCTCCGACGTGCAAGGCTATAAGGCCGGCGATCGTGTCACCTTCGACTCCACCGTCTACTGCGGCGAGTGCGAGTTCTGTAAACGGGGCGAGGTTAACCTCTGCGACGACCGCCAGGTGATGGGCGTCTCTTGCGGCGACTACCGCCGCCATGGCGCCTTTGCCGAGTTTGTCGCCGTGCCTGAGCGCATTCTCTATAAGCTGCCGGAGAACTTCCCCTTCGAAGAGGCCGCCATGTTAGAGGCCGTCGCCGTCGCGCTGCACGGAGTCCGCGTCTCGCAACTGAAGCCGGGCGACTCTGTCCTGGTGATCGGCGCCGGCATGATCGGTCTGCTGACAGCACAGGCCGCGCGCGCCGCCGGAGCACGCTCTGTCACGATCGCCGATGTCGACGCCGCCCGCCTGCAGATGGCCATCGATGTCGGTATTCCGGACACGCTGCATCTCTCGGGCAACGACCTAGTTGCCGAGATCTTGAGCCGTACCGGCAATCTCGGCATGGACGTTGTCCTCGAAGCAGTCGGCCGTGCGGAGACTGTCGTTGCTTCCATCGAATGTGTCCGCCGCGGAGGCACCGTGGGCCTGATCGGCAATATTCAGCCCGAGGTTCCGCTGCCGTTGCAGCGCGTGGTCACCCGTGAGGTCCGGCTGCAGGGCTCCTGCTCCTCTGCCGGAGAATACGTCGAGGCCATTCGCCTGATGTCCGAAGGCGCCATCACCGTGAAGCCCCTGATCTCCGCCGTCAGCAGGCTGGAGGAAGCTGCCGATTGGTTTGCGCGTCTGCATGCGCGCGAGGCAGGTCTGCTCAAGGTTGTTGTTGCACCCGGTAAGGAGAACTGAGCGTTGAGCGAGAACCTCTTCGATCTGACAGGACAGGTAGCCGTTGTTACCGGAGCATCGCGCGGCCTGGGACAATACTTTTCCCGCGCTCTTGGACGTGCGGGCGCAAAGCTGATCGTCACCAGCCGTAAGGCCGGCGACTGCGATGCCTTCGTGGAAGAGCTCGCCGGCATGGGTATCACCGCTCATGCGCTGACGCTCGATGTGCGCGACGAGAAGAGCATCACCGCCTTCGGTCCGGCGGCCGATGCCGTCTACGGCAAGGTCGACATCCTGGTGAACAACGCCGGATGCAACATCCGTAAGCCCGCGCTTGAGGTCACCTGGGAGGACTGGAACACCATCCTCGACACCAACCTTCGTGGAGCCTTCTTCGTCGCACAGACCATCGCACGTGGCATGATCACCCGCGGCTACGGCCGCATCATCAACGTCGGTTCAGTCACCAGCGTGTGCGGGTCGGCAGGGTTGGGACCGTATGGGGCCAGTCGCGGCGGCATCAAGCAGTTGACGATGAGCCTCGCGGACGACTGGGGGCCGCACGGTGTGACGGTCAACGTACTGGCTCCGGGTTGGTTCAAGACCAGCCAGAACCGCGTGATGTACGAGGACGAAGGTTGGGTGCAGTATCTGGTCGAGCGCATTCCGCTCAAACGTCCAGGAGCACCGAATGACCTGGACGGTGCGGTAGTCTTCCTGGCCAGCGAGGCTTCGCGGTACGTCACCGGGCAGACGATCTTGATCGATGGCGGCATCTCGGTGGGTAATACAAGAGCGCTGGTAAAGAAGAGTTAGGCGGGATCTACACGCTGGGTGCCCCGGGTCCCGCTTCTGGGACCTGGGTATCGCGCTACGCGCGACCGCCTTTGAACTTGGAACCTTCGTTCGCTGGGGACCCCGGTATATGGAGCTCAAGCCTCTAACGCGCGCCGCACATCGATGGGCTGAATCCGCCCAAGCAGGAAGGCGTATGACAACACACCGATCACCAGATACGCTGCGGCGATACCGAAGGCCCAGGTAAAGTTGTGGGTCGCCTGTACCGTGTAGCCGGTCAGAATCGGCGCCGCGATCGCCGAGAGCTGGTTCGAGAAATTCATGATGCCGCCCACCTTGCCGGTGCTTGTATTCGGCACCAGCAGCGAGGGCAGGCTCCAGCAGATGGGCGATGCCGCGGAGAGACCTCCGATCGCAATCGAGATGGGTACCAGCGCCGAGACGGGATCATGTGCAAAAGCCGCGCCCACCAGCCCCAAGCCGCACGTCGTCCCGATCAGCAGTACCGAACGCCGCACTGTGCTCGCATCTTTGCCGCGACGGATCAGAAAGTCGACCAGCACGCCACCGATGAAGAAGCCGCAGGCCGTGGCGATCAACCACGGCATAGAGGTAAAAAGAAACGACTGCCGCAGAGAGATGTGCAGTGTCTCTGCAAGATAGGTCGGCAGCCACGTCAACAACAGATAGAAGACGTAGTTGTACGACCCCGCGCCGATTGCCAGACCAATCACCTTGCGCTCGCGTAACAGGCGGGCCAGGGGAATCGGCGGAGCCAGGATCGCAGCCGCATCCTCTGTTGTCTCGGAACTCGGGTGGATCACGTTTCGCATCGTGAAGCGATCCGGCTCGCGATAGAGCAGCGCAAACAGACCGAGATACGCAAACGAAAGTGCAGCCGTGAAGCCAAAGGACATCCGCCAACCAACCCGCAACAGCAATAGCCCGAGCAGCGGCACCCCGATCCCGTTGGCCAGCTTTGCGGCGCTGTCAAAGATCGCCGTCGCTAACGACCGTTCATGCTGCGGAAACCATGCACCGACGGCCTTCGCATTCGCTGGAAAGGTTGGAGCTTCACCGATGCCCAGCAGCAGCCGCGCCGCGAAGAACAACAGCACACCGGGTGCGAACGCGGCAGCAATCGAAGCAATGCCCCAGATGGCGATCGAATAGAGCGAGACCTTACGCACGCCGAAAGCATCGAGTATTACGCCAGTGGGCAACTGACACGCGGCATAGGTCCATGAATACGCCGCTGAGAGCTGGCCAAAGACCGACGGTGTAATTCCAAACGTCTGCACCAGAGCGTCGTGCGAGACCGAGAGATTGACACGGTCGAAATAGTTCACCAGGACGCCGACGCCGAGCAGTATTCCAACGGTCCAGCGATATGACGCAGCATTGCTGTTTTCAGTTTTCATCGGGCATCGCGACTCTATCATGCCGGCGTTACGGCTTGCCCGCAGGTGTAATGCCGCACTCGGTCACGCGTTCTCCCATACATCACCCCATGCGATGAAACGTCGCATAATCGAGGAGATGGCGATGGAGCACGAACACCACGGCAGCAGTCACCAGGGCGCGAAGTCGTCCCCTTTCAACATCGTCAGCCAGCCGCCGCAGAAAGATCCGGTCTGCGGCATGATGGTGAACCCGGCCACCGCTCCCGCGAAGGCAGAGCACCAGGGCAAGACCTATTACTTCTGCTGCCCAAGCTGCGCTGCAAAGTTCAAGGCGGATCCGGAGAAGTATCTGAAACCAGAGCCCGCGGCTCCTTCGACCGCTGCTGAGGTCTCGGCGGAATACATCTGTCCCATGGACCCCGAGGTCAGCCAGAAGGGACCCGGCAGTTGCCCAAAATGCGGCATGGCGCTTGAGCCTGCAGTGCCCGTCGCTCTCACACGCACCGAGTACACCTGCCCCATGCATCCGGAGGTTGTCAGCGACCGCCCCGGTAACTGCCCCAAATGTGGGATGGCGTTAGAACCCCGGACGATCGCAGTTGAAGAGCAGGAAAACCCCGAGCTCACTGACATGCGCCGCCGCTTCTGGATCTGCGCCATCCTCACGGTGCCGGTCTTTGTGGCCGCCATGAGCGGCATGCGCGCGGAGCATCTGTTCGGCGGGCGGACGCTTCACTGGCTGGAGATGGCGCTCAGCACGCCGGTCGTGCTGTGGGGTAGTTGGCCGTTCTTCGAGCGCGCCGTGCAGTCCGTCCGCACCCGCAACCTGAACATGTTTACGCTTATCGGTCTAGGCGTGGCTGCGGCCTATGGCTACAGTGTGGCCGCACTCTTCTTCCCAGACCTCTTCCCTGCTGCCTTTCGCGATGAGATGGGAGAGGCGCCGGTGTACTTTGAAGCCGCCGCTGTCATCGTGGTGCTGGTCCTCCTGGGCCAGGTGCTTGAGTTGAAGGCACGCGCACGCACCGGAGAGGCCATCCGCAGCCTGCTTGGCCTGGCGGCGAAATCGGCGCGGCGCATCAAGGCAGATGGAACCGAAGAGGATGTTCCACTCGACCTGATTCACCCGGGTGATCTTCTTCGCGTTCGTCCCGGCGAGAAGATTCCCGCCGATGGTGTGGTTACGGAAGGCGCAAGCTCTGTAGACGAGTCGATGATGACGGGCGAGCCGATACCGGTAGAGAAGCATACAGGTGACCGAGTGACCGGAGCGACGGTCAACGGTACCGGAACATTGGTGTTGCGTGCCGAGCGTGTCGGCCGCGAAAGTCTGCTCTCCCAGATCGTGCAGATGGTCGGCGAGGCACAGCGCAGCCGCGCCCCGATTCAGCGTCTCGCCGATCAGGTCGCAGGGTACTTTGTTCCTGCTGTGATCCTCGCGGCTGCACTCGCTGCCGTTGTGTGGGCTCTTGTCGGCCCGCAACCGCGGCTGGCTCACGCACTCGTCTCTGCCGTCGCCGTCGTGATGATCGCCTGCCCCTGCGCGCTCGGATTGGCAACGCCGATGTCCATCATGGTCGCCAGCGGCAAGGCGGCGCACATGGGTGTGCTCTTCCGCAATGCTGAAGCCATCGAGACATTGCGCAAGGTTGACACCCTGGTCCTCGACAAGACCGGCACGCTGACCGAGGGCAAACCACGCGTTACGGCGATCAGGACCTATGGCATCGAGGAAGCTCGCCTGCTGCGGCTAGCGGCAAGCCTGGAGAACGCCAGCGAACATCCGCTGGCTGCCGCGATTGTTGCTGCCGCCAAGGAACGCAGCCTAAGCCTGCTTCCCATAGCCAACTTCTCCTCGATCACCGGTAAAGGCGTTCGCGGCCACATCGACAACGCCACTATCGCACTCGGCAACAACGCCCTGATGCAAGAGCTGGGCATCGATACGTCCTCCGCGGAAGCTGACAAGCTGCGCCGCGAAGGGCAGACAGTCGTCTTCCTGGCGCAGGACAACACGCTGCTTGGCACTCTCGCTGTCGCTGATCCCATCAAAGCCACAGCGCGGGAGGCCTTACGCCAACTGCATGACGAGGGTCTTGCGATTGTGATGCTGACCGGCGACAGCCGCGCGACGGCGGAGGCCGTGGCCTCACAGCTGGGAATCGACCAGGTCATCGCCGAGGTACTGCCTGCCGGCAAACGCGAGGCGATCGAGAAGTTGCAACAAGCCGGACATGTTGTTGCCATGGCGGGCGACGGAGTGAACGATGCCGTTGCCCTGGCAAAGGCGGATGTCGGCATTGCCATGGGAACCGGCACCGACGTCGCCATGCAGACGGCGGGCATCACGCTGGTGAAAGGCGACCTCAAGGGCATTCTGCGTGCCTACCGGCTCAGTGAAGCGACCATGAGCAATATCCGGCAAAACCTGTTTTTCGCCTTTATCTACAACGCCTTGGGTGTACCGGTTGCGGCGGGAGCGCTGTATCCGGTCTTCGGTATCGTGTTGAGCCCGATGATTGCTGCGGCAGCGATGAGCTTCAGCTCGGTGTCGGTCATTGCGAATGCACTTCGACTGCGGGTAACAAAGCTTTAGCAGAATTCGCTGGTGCAGACCGGCGGTTTCCAGCTATAAGCAAGACATCCCGTTATGCGCCGTATTGATTTGCTGAGCTGCCTTCCTGCCCTCTGTGTCTCGTTCGCCCTGGCCCAGTCCACACCGACGTCGAAAACTCCCGGTCCCGTCGTATCGGTAGCCTCAGGCTCCGACGCCGCGACAGAACTTGCTTATAAAGATGAGGCTCTCGTCTATGAAACGCTGAGCGAGATCTATACCTACGCAGCTGACGGCACGGGCGAAAAGCGAACGATTGCCCTTATGCGTATGCAGTCAGACGCCGCCGTGAAACAGTTCACCATCGTGGGTGTTCCGTTTGCGAGCAGTACCGAAAGAGTCGTGATTCACAGTCTTCGTGTGCGTCACGCCGATGGGTCAACTGTCGAAACTCCCGCAGCGGATGGTATGGAGATGCCGCAGCCGATCAGCCAACAGGCTCCCTTCTATTCGGATCTGAAGCGGATGCAGATTCCTGTTCGCAGTTTGCGGGTAGGCGACAAGCTCGAATACGACGTGAGTGTCGTGCGCACAAGCTCTGAAGCTCCAAATGAGTTTTGGGGAGTGGAAACGTTTGCAAAGAACATCGTCATCCTTAAACAGACTGTCGAATTGCATGTACCGCAGTCGAAGTATGTTCAGGTCTGGAGCCCTAATCATAAGCCGGAGACACATGATGAAGGCGGCATGCGCGTGTACCGGTGGTCCAGCTCGCAACTCAAACCGACTCCTAAAAAGGCTGAAAACTCACCACAAGGCCCGCAACTTCCTGAGATTCAATGGACGACCTTCCGAAATTGGGCATCCGTGGGCGACTGGTACCGCAACCTGAGCAAAGGCCGCGCTGAGCCAAGCTCCGCGGTGAAGGCTAAAGCGGATGAACTGGTGGCCGGCTTGAAAACAGACGAAGAAAAGATCCATGCACTCTACAACTTCGTCTCGCTCCAGGTTCGTTATGTGGGTGTTGCCTTCGGTGTCGGACGGTATCAGCCTCACCAGTCCGGAGAGATTCTGCTAACCGGCTACGGCGATTGCAAGGATAAACACACGTTACTTCAGGCATTGCTGAAGGCTGAGGGTATCCACGCCGATCCTGCCTTGGTTGGCGCGGGCATCAAACTGAATGAAGAGGTTCCCTCTCCGGGATCGTTCAATCACCTGATTACAGCAATTCACCAAAATGGTAAGACGCTTTGGCTGGACACGACAGCGGAGGTGGCCCCATACGGCATGCTGGTGAATACCATTCGCGACACAAAAGGTCTGATTGTCCGCGAAGGCAACGATGCCCTCCTGGAAAAGACACCCACCAATCCGCCTTTTGATAACGTCGACAAGTTTGAGGCCGAGGGCACGCTGAATGATAAGGGTGAGCTAACCGCTCACAGCAAGCTGACACTTCGGGGTGATACGGAGATCTCCATACGCGCGGCAGTACGGCAAGTAGCTCCTGTGCAGATGGATCAGATGATGCAGTATCTCTCCAGTGCTATGGGCTTTGGCGGAACTGTAAGCGACACCAAGACAACTCCCGCAGAGAAGACGGAGGAGCCGCTGACTCTTGAGTATGACTACAAGCGTGCACCTTACGGGGACTGGCCGAATCGGCAGATCATCCCCCTCTCTCCCTTCCTGAGCCTGCCCGGAGTGGATGAGGAGAATCCGCCGAAAGAGGCTATTGAGCTGGGCGGCCCCAAAACAGAGATCGCTATTTCAAAGATTCATCTTCCTTCGGGAGCGGGCGCCAAACTCCCCCCGGACATCCACGAAAAAAGCGAGTACGGAAGCCTGGATAAGACTTACAAACTGACAAACAACACCATCATTGTGGAACGCACTATGACGGTTGCGGTCAAGGAGGTACCCGCCGCTGACTGGAAGAAATACCAGACCTTCTTCAAAGTCACAGCCGGCCGGGATGATCCGTGGATTCGACTGACAGGCCTGGGCGGGGACACTTCGATCGAGGATACTGACCCGGCGGTTGCATCTATGATGCAGGACGCCGAAAACGCCGGAAAACGCTCGGACTGGCAGCAGGAAAACGCCCTTCTCAATCAGATCGAAAAGCTCAATCCGAAAGAGCCCTATCTGTACAGTATGCGAGGCTACGTTTTTATGCGGCAGATGAAGTTCGAGGATGCTGAGAGCAACTTTCGGCGCGAACTTGCGGCTCATCCGAAAGAAGATAATGTCTGGCACCTCCTCGTCGCCGTGCTGCAGATGCGGAAAGACAACAGGGGAGTGGAAAAGGCATTACGAGACGCCACGAGCTCGCTGCCGGAGGAGAAGAGTTTTCCATTGCAGCTGCAGGATCTTCTCACCAAAGATGGCAGATCTGAAGAGGCTGTTTCGGTGATGCGGGATGCAATCAAGCGTCAGCCTGATGAAGCCACACTAAAGGCACAATTGGGAGAGTTGCTGCTACGGACAAAGAAAAACGACGAGGCCGTCACGACGTTGAAACCGTTGCTCGACTCCAGCGAGATCTCCGTCGTCAATTCAGCCGCGTATGCACTTTCCAATGCAGGCGCTCACCTCGATTTGGCAGAACAGGCAGAACGGCGTGCCGTCAGCATGTTGGAGGAGAGGATTGGTACGCCAGCTGCCGACACCGGAGATGGGACTGTCAGGGATTGCTATGAACTGATCTCCTTCTGGGACACGCTGGGATGGATCCTTTACCAGGAAGGCAAGCTGGACGCCGCCGAGCCCTATTTGAGGTCCTCGTGGAACAACAGCTATGTCCAGGAGATCGGTCTCCACTACGGTCATCTTCTAGAAAAGCAAAACAAGCTCGATGAGGCTCACACCGTTTATTCGCTGGCGCTTCTCGGAACTAAACAAGGCGTTCCGGGTATCGGCGAGGAGCTGGCGGCAGCGACGAAACGTACGGGAAAGAAAAAGGGCGGTGATTTCCCGCCCCTTCAGACGCTGCGTACGTACCCTCTCAAGAGCAAAGAGAAGAGCCATTCCTACGTGACCCTGCAACTCCGTTTGGGTGTCGGCGGGATTGAAGACGTGGTCCGTATCCGTGGTAATGACGGGCTTGACAGCCATCTCGCCGAGGTCAGAACGCTAGACCTGAAGTCCCAGGGCATCCCTGCTGACTCCAAGGCGAAACTCTTACGGCGAGCTATTCTGAGCTGCGGAACTTCTGGGTGCGAGGTGGTGCTGATTCCGATGGAGAGCGCGGCAGATCCCGCGCTCTAAAGTGCGGCTTTTACCTTCTTCGGCAGCTTCTGGAAGACGCGGGTATGTGCCTGGCGCAGCAGGTCCTCCAACTCCGCCTTGCGGAAGACGTTCCAGCCTGCCAAAGCAATCCACTTTGCCCGTGCCAGATACGGCGCAGGCATCACACCTTCAATCTCCAGCAGTTCGTGAAATCGCTCCGGATCGGCGGCGAAGCTGAAGACCACCGGCTGCCGTCCCAGGCGGGACTCATCATCCAGATTGATCAGGGCGAACATCTTGCCGCCTTTGGTCTTATCTCCTACCCAGAAGACCAGGTTGTCGCCCCACTGGCGGGTCTCCGCGACGTGAGGCAGGGAGCGCAGGAACTTGCGGACACCTTCGACATCCATGCCCGCAAGTATCCCACGCCGGCCTTCTATACTTGAAGGTGCGACATCATGACCTTTCCATCACTGCAGGAACAGCTTGACCTCATCACCAAGGGCGCAGCGGAGATCATTCCGCTGGAGGACCTGGCCAAACGCATCGAGAAGTCGATCGCGACCGGCACCCCTATGCGCATCAAAGCCGGCTTCGACCCCACGGCTCCCGATCTGCACCTTGGCCACACCGTGCTGATGCGCAAGCTGAAGCACTTCCAGACCCTGGGCCACACGGTCATCTTCCTGATCGGCGACTCAACGGCCCTGATCGGCGACCCCACCGGCAAGAGCCAGACACGCAAGCCGCTCACCCGCGAAGAGATCAACGCCAACGCCGAGACCTACAAGGAACAGGTCTTCAAGATTCTCGACCCGGAAAAGACTGAAGTCCGCTATAACTCCGAGTGGCTCGATCAGCTTGGCTACGCCGGCATCATCAAGCTGACGGCCCAGTTCACCGTCTCGCAGATGCTGGAGCGCGAAGACTTCCATAAGCGCTTTCAGGAGGAGCAGCCCATCCACGTCCACGAGCTGCTGTACCCCATGGCGCAAGGCTATGACTCGGTTGCGCTGAAGTGTGATGTCGAGCTGGGCGGAACCGATCAGAAGTTCAACCTGATGCGCGGCCGCGACCTGCAGCGCACTCACGGGCAGGCGCCGCAGATTATCCTGATGACGCCGATTCTCGAAGGCCTTGACGGCGTGCAGAAGATGTCAAAATCGCTCGGCAATGCCATCGGCATCAAGGAGCCGCCGGGGGAGATGTACGGCAAGCTGATGAGCATCTCCGATGAGCTCATGTGGCGGTACTGGGTGTTCCTCACCGACCTGCCGCAGTCTGCCATCGACCAGATGCGCACCGATGTTGCTTCAGGGGCACTGCATCCCATGCAGGCGAAGAAGAACCTGGCACGCACCATCACGGCCGGCTTCCACTCCGAAGCGGAAGCGGCGCACTCCGAGGAGAACTGGGCGCGCACCTTCCAGCAGAAGGCCATCGCCGACGACCTGGAGGAGGTACAGATCTCCCCGGAAGCGCTTGCCATCACGGATTCCAGCGTGCGCGTCGCGAAGCTTCTTGTCGCTCTGGGTCTCGCCGCTTCAGCAGGAGAAGCGACGCGAAAGGTTGCCGAGGGCGCTGTGCGGATCGACGGCAATGTCCATAAGGATGCCTTCCTGACGGTCACGGAATTGCCCGCGCGTATCCCCGTGCGGCTTGGAAAGCGTGCAAAGCTCGCAGTGATCGCCTGACTGTGACTATTCCGCAACCCGGGAGCGCCGTTTTAAGGGTCCCGGGCTGTGTCCTTCTCCCGACATACCCCAATATAATCAGCAGCTTGCACGCATCCTGTAAACCAGGCGCGACAAAGATGCATCCAACTGGGTCAACAAGCTCAAGGAGGAACCCGTCCTGATGGGTACCCGATCCATTGTTGCTGTTGCAGCGCTGATTATTTTTGCTTTTCCTGCTCTTGCACAACAGGACACCGCCGCCCAGAATCTGGCGCGCCAGGTCATGCAGACGGAGCTCGACGCCGACCACGCCGACCATACGCGTTGGCAGTACCGCTCGCACTATCAGAAGCCTGGCGAAGACGCGCTCTTCTACGTCATTGAGACGGATGCCGGTGCGGTGAAGAAGAAGATCCGTACCGATGGTCGGCCCCTGACGCCAGCCGAACTCGCCGCAGAGGATCGCAAGATCACGGACTTCGTCTCCAACCCTAGCGAACAGGAGAAGCAGCGCAAGAGCGGCCGCGACGATGACAAGCGTGCCGAAGAGATGCTGCGTATGATGCCGGATGCCTTCTATTGGTCGGTAAAGTCCGAGACTCCCGAGGCGGCCACTCTCGCTTTTGTTCCCAATCCGAACTTCACTCCGCCCTCGATGGAGTGCCGTGTCTTCGCCGCGATGTCCGGCGAGATCGTCCTGGATAAGGCACAACATCGTCTGAAGCTGATGCATGGCACCCTCACCAATGACGTCACCTTCGGCTGGGGTCTCTTTGGCCGTATGAAGAAGGGAGGCACCTTCTCGGTAGAACGCCGCGAGGTCAAGCCTGGCGTTTGGCTTATCGTCGAAACCCACGTCCACATCGAAGGGAAAGCGTTGCTCTTCAAGTCCATCTCCGAGCAGGAAGATGAGGTCAAGTCCGGCTTCCGCCTCACGCCGGACGCCATGACGCTGCAGCAGGCCGCCTCTGAATTGAAGTCACAGCCACCGGATACGCTCGCTCGGCGGTAACGAGAAATACACGCTCACTCGATAGAGCATTTTCCCTGTAGGTGTGGTGTAGGGCTTCCGCATCTATGGGCGTTTTCCGCAATGAAAACGCCGCTGCACTCCTCCTCTGGGATACCCAGTAACAGGGAAAATGCTCTAAAGGGCGCGGTCACCTCCGCGCCCTTTATGCTTGAGGGGACGATGGCAGGCCGAAACTATCCCCAGACCGACCGCGAGCTCCTCCGGCTGATCGAACGCTCTCCCGGTGGACGCGCAGGCTATAAGCAACTCATCCGCGAGCTCGGCCTCGGCGGAGGCCGCGAACGCCGGCTGCTGCTCGAACACCTTGCGCGCATGACCGCGAGCGGCGCACTGCAGAAGGTCGATCACGACCAGTGGGCAGTGCCGAAGCCGAACGACCGTGGGTCACAAGGCAAAGCGACCTCCACCAGGCGCGGCCGATACCCCACTGCCGCATCGTTCAATCGCGATAATCTCGTCTCCGGCAAGCTCGACCTGCATCGTGACGGCTTCGGTTTTGTTCGCGTACCGGGCGAGGATGACATCTTCATTCCCCCGCCGGAGATCAACGGAGCCATGCAGGGCGACCAGGTGCTGGTGGAGGTTGGCCCACCGCAACGCGACGGCCGCCGGTCCGGACGTATCGCCCGTGTGCTCAACCGCAAGCACCCAACGATTGTCGGCATCTTCCACTACGCCCGTCCGCAGAAGCGTCACGACTCTCCGCTGGTGCGCGGCAACTATGTCACACCGCTCGATGAGCGCATGACGCAGCCAATTCTGATCCCTGAGGGGTTGGAGGTCCCTCTGCAAAAGGAGGGCTCGCCGCATCGTGTTCTGGGCGAGGAAGCACGCGCACAGCTTGAAGAAGACTGGCGCAACCTCGAAGGCATGGCTGTCGATGTGGAGATCACAGACTTCCCCACGACTGCCCGTCCGGCAACGGGCCGCGTCATCGAGGTGTTGGGCGACAAAGACGCCTTCGGTGTCGACGTCGAGATCATCATCCGCAAGCATCATCTGCCGCACGTCTTCCCTGACGACGTCCTCGAAGAGGCGCGCGCACAGGCAGCAGAACTCAACGGAGAGTACATCCACGAGCTCGAATCGACACCCTGGAATGGATTCGGAACACGCCCCGGTGAGAGCGGCCGCATCGACTTCCGCAGCTTCCCGATCGTCACCATCGACGGCGAAACCGCGAAGGACTTCGACGACGCCGTACACGCCCGCCTTCTACCCAGCGGGAACTGGGAGTTGCAGGTCCACATCGCCGACGTCGCTGAGTATGTCCTGCCTGGAGGCGCACTCGATCTTGAAGCGCGCCTGCGCGGCACCAGCGTCTACTTCCCTGACCGCGCCATTCCGATGCTGCCGCAAGAGCTCTCCAGCGATATGTGCTCGTTGCGTCCTCATGAGAACCGGCTGGTTCTCTCCTGCATCATGGAGATCGACCAGCGCGGCGAGGTGCTTCGCTATCAGGTGATGGAAGGCATCATCCGCTCCGCACAGCGCATGACCTACACCAACGTGCAGCGTGTGCTGGATGACGACGCCAATGCACTGCGCGAGTTCGCAGACCTGGTGCCCGAGTTCAAGCGCATGGAGGCGCTCTCGCGCCTTCTGAATCGTAAGCGCGTACGCCGTGGCTCCATCGACTTCGATCTTCCCGAACCCGTGGTCCAGTTCAACGAAGCCGGCGAGATGCAAGGGATTGTGCGGTCTGAGCGCATCTGGGCGCATCGCCTGATCGAAGAGTTCATGCTCTCAGCCAATGAGTGCGTGGCTACATGGATTGAGTCACAGGGTGTACCGGGCATCTACCGCATTCACGAACCGCCTGATGCACGGCGCGTTGTCGAGTTCGAAGAGACGGCGGCGGGCTTCGGATACTCGCTCGGTATCGGCAATCTGCCGGTGCGCAAGATTCAGACACGCGGTGATCGTCGCGATGCACGCGGCAGCGGGCGCGCCGCCAAGACACACGAAGTCACCGAAGAGATTCCGGTGACGCCGCGCATGTATCAGAAGCTGACCGAGCGTATTGCGGGCAAGCCCGAGGAGCGCATCCTTGCCTACCTCATGCTGCGTTCGCTGAAGCAAGCTGCGTACTCCGAGCAGAATGAAGGCCACTTCGCGCTGGCCTCGCCGACATATACGCACTTCACTTCGCCCATTCGCCGTTATCCGGATCTCATCGTGCATCGCATCGTCAAAGACCTGCTTCACAGCGGAGCCAATTCCATAGGGGGCGCCGTGCTGAGCGATAAGCCGTCCCCGTGGGCAAATCCCCGCTTCACGAAGCACGCGGCTGACCTGGAAGGTCCGATCATGGCCAGCGAATTGGCGGCCATCGCGCAGGAGTCGAGCGAGCGAGAACGCGGCTCCGAAGATGCCGAACGCGAGCTGATCGAGTGGAAGAAGATCAAGTTCATGCAGGACCGCGTCGGCGAAGACTTCGATGCGATGATCCTGTCGGCCACCAAGTATGGCCTCTTCGTCGAACTCGATGGTCTTTTTGTTGAGGGCCTGGTCCCGATCGACTCACTGCGCGACGACCGCTATTACTTCAATGAGGGCTCACGCCGCATCTGCGGCGATCGCAACGGGCGCTGCTATGCCATGGGGCAAAAGGTGCGGGTACTGCTCGATCGTGTGGATCGGGTAAATCGTCGTCTGCAATTCGCCATTCTGGAAGACGAGAGCGGTCCCTTTGCGCCCGCAGATGGAGAACGTCCGGCAACGCGCGGAGCCCATCCCTACAAACCGCCGAAGGGCGCTGGGAAGAAGCGCTCGAAGAAGGCGATTCAGCGCGAGAAGAAGGCGAAACGCGGAAAGAAGCGGTAGGCATCATCGCATCTGCCGATGGATGCCATCGCAAGAATGGTGGATTCATCCTCTTGTAACGCGCTCATTTGCGCCCGATAATGAGCGCAGTCGTTCTCCGTTTTACAGTCCAGAGGTAAGAAAGAGCCCATTGCCATGAGCCTTACCCGTCGTGTCTTTATCCAACGGATGGCGCAGCTCGGAGGCTACTCCGCTGCTTATTCCACAATGCATCTTCTCGGCCTGATGCCTGCCTCCGGCGCGTCTCCTCTGCCGGAGCTACCTGCTGACTTCGGCAAAGGGAAGAAGGTCGTCGTTCTCGGAGCGGGCATCTCCGGCCTGGTAACAGCCTATGAGCTGCGCAAGGCAGGCTTTACGGTCACGGTGCTGGAGGCTCGTCATCGGCCCGGTGGTCGCTCATGGTCGGTGCGTAACGGCACGACCGTTGAGTTCCTGGACGGCACGAAACAGGAGTGTACCTGGGAAGAAGGTCACTATCTGAACGCCGGCCCGGCACGCATTCCCTCGCACCACACGCACATCCTCGACTACTGCCAGGAGCTGAACGTTCCGCTGGAAGTAGAGATCAACTTCTCCCGCTCTGCACTGATGCAGTCAGATTCGCTGAATGGCGGAAAACCCGTGGAAGAACGGCAGGTCGTGCACGACACCCGCGGTTACATCGCGGAGCTGCTTTCGAAGGCCGTTAGCAAACATGCACTCGACCAGGAACTGACCAAGGACGATGCATCCCGAATCTACGACTTTCTTCGCGGCTTCGGCGACCTGGATGCCAACGGCAGGTACACCGGCACAACACGCGCCGGCTTCGTCGCACCGCGCGGCGCCGGACCCACCGTCGCAAAGCTGCATGAGCCTCTGAAGCTGAGTGAATTGCTTGCCGCTGATCTCTCGAAAGGAATTTTGTACGAAGAGCAGATCGATTGGCAGGCGACCATGTTCCAGCCAGTCGGCGGTATGGATCGCATCGGCTACGGCTTCGCTAAGGCTCTGGGGGAGATCATCGTCTACGAGGCGCCGGTCACCGAGATCACCACAGGCCCTGACTCCGTGACCGTGGCATATACGAAGAATGGCGCGGCACAGACCATTACGGCCGACTGGTGTGTCTGCACCATGCCGATCCCGGTACTGGCGAAGACGAAGAACAACTTCACCGCCGCGACACAGAAGGCCTTTACCGGCATTCCCATGACCACCAACTACAAGGTCGCCTGGGAGTCTCCGCGTTTCTGGGAGAAGGAGAACCGCATCTACGGCGGCATCAGCTTCCCGCGCCAGACCGTCGACCTGATTTGGTATCCCTCCGACAAGCTCTTCTCGAAGACCGGCATCATCATCGCCGGCTTCAACCTCGAACGCGACGATGCCACACGCAAGTTCACGTCCTTTGGCGCACTCTCGCGTCAGGGCAAACTCGATGCTTCTCGCGCTGCGGTGGAGAAGCTGCATCCGGGAAGATCCTCCCTGCTTACAAAACCCATCTATGTGAGCTGGGAGAACATTCCGTATTCGCTTGGCTGTTTCGCTAACAATCATCTCGATGGGACTGAAGCTGCCTACAGCCAGCTCGATAAACCTGAAGGTCGCACGATCTTCGCGGGTGATTATCTGTCGCATCTGGTGGGATGGCAGGAGGGTGCGGCGCTCTCAGGGCATCACGCGATTGAGAGGATTGCGAAGGGGATGAAGGGGTTAGAGTTTTTTGTTATCCGATAGGATTGCTTACGGCGTGAGAGAGCAGGTCCTTTGCTTGCGCTCGGGGTGACAAAAAAGACGGTTCGCGTAGCGCGAATACCCAGGTCCCTATAGGGACCTAGGGCACCCGGTGTATGGGTTAATCGCAGCCGGCGCCCAGGGCTTCCAGTGTGGGCTCTTCGGCGACGTCTTCGGTGACCGGCTTCATCTTGCCATCGAAGAAATCCTCGACCGCGATCATCACGTCTTCGCCCACCTTGGCCTCGTAGATCGCCCTGCGCAGTGCGGCTCCGCCGGCGACGCCGTGCGTGAACCAGCTTGCGAACTGCTTCATTTTGCCGATGGCGTCGCGGCGCGCCGACTCGCGGTCACGCTTGCGGCGCTTCTCTTCGTCAGTCTCGGCACGGCCTGGAGTCGCGAACTCAATCTCCGGATGCTCCTGCTCGATCTCTTCGAGCAGCATCTCGAAGTAGGTGCGGATCATGCGGTAGCGATCCATCTCGCTCGGCTGGTCGTAGCGGCCGGTCGCGGTGTACTGTGCGATCTGGCGGAAGAGCCATGGATTGGCTGGAGCGGCGCGGCCGATCATCACCGCATCGCAGCCAGTCTCTGCCACCATCGCGGCAGCATCCTCCGGCGTGCGGATGTCACCGTTGCCGATGACAGGAATCTTCACTGCATCCTTGACCTGTGCGATCCACTCCCAGCGCGCCTGGCCGCTGTAGCCCTGCTCGCGCGTACGGGCGTGCAACGCGACCGCGTTAAGGCCGCAATCTTCGGCCATCTTCGCCAGCGGAACGCAGACGATATTGGCGTCGTTCCACCCCATACGGAACTTCACCGTAAACGGAATGGTGACGGCAGCGCGGACCGCCTGGAAGATCTCACCGATCAACGGCAGATCGCGCAGCAGGCCGCTGCCGCCGTTGCAGGAGGTGACGCGCTTGGCCGGGCAGCCCAGATTGAGG
>JABFXN010000145.1 GCA_013361705.1 Acidobacteriaceae bacterium | reverse complement strand
GACAGGACTTGGAGGAGGCAGCAACTTTGTACCGCTGCAGAACAAAGACAACAGCTATCAGCTCAATGGAAATATCTTCTACAACCGTGGCAATCACAGCTTCCGCATTGGCGCCGCGGGCATCCGCCGCATCGCGCTGAACCTGCAGGACAACCAGGGCGAAGGCAGTTGGACCTTCCGCATGGGTGCTCCCGGCTTGCTGATGGGCATCTTCTCGGCGGCGACACGCAATAACAACCTCTATCCGCCTACCTATCTGACATGGGAGCCCAGCGTATACGTCCAGGATGACTGGCACGTACGCCAGAACCTTACGCTCAACCTGGGCGTGCGCTATGACGTCTACACACCGTTTACCGAGAAGCGGAATCACATCTCCAACTTCGATGAGGCGACCGGAACAATTGTGCAAGCCGGTGTGAACGGCGTCAGCAATACGGCAAATGTCAAAACCGATTATTCAAACTTCGCACCGCGCGTGGGCTTTGCGTTGACAGCGACTCCAAGCCTGGTTATCCGCGGCGGCTTCGGTTTCGCATTCTTCCCAAGCAACTACATGTCTCCAGTAAACCTGAAAAATCCGCCGAATATCTCGATCTACGGCAACTGCTCCTCTCTTCAGGCCGCGAATGGAACGAGCGGTTGCAATCAGTCCTTCACGCGATTCAGTCAGGGTATGCCTCTACCCAACCAGAACCCGAGCACATTGCCGAAAGACCTTGTCGGTTCCATTCCGGCCACGGTCGACTATAACTTCCGTTCCGGCTATCTGGAGCAGTTCAATCTCACTACGCAAAAAGACTTCAAGGGCAATACCCTGACGGTCTCCTATGTTGGGCAGTTAGGACGCCACCTTTCTACCGGATTCGACATTAACCGCGCCCCATTGGGAAATGCGTCCGGCGCACAAACACAACGTCGCTATTATGCGGCGGCAAACGGGGCCGCGGCGCTGCCTGGAGTTACTACCATCACTCGCACCTACTCGTCAGGTGCCTCGTCGTATCACTCGCTACAAGCCGTCTTCGAGCGCCGCTTCCACAACGGTCTCGGCTTCAACGTCAACACGACCTGGGCCCATCTGCTCGATAACGCTCCAAACATTAACGGCCAGAGCGGAAATGGCGTCGGCCAGGTATTGGCAACGCAGAAGTTCGATGACTATGGCAATGGGGACCTCGATGTGCGCAATCGCATTGTCGTCACTGGAAACTATGCACTGCCCTTCGGCAAAGGAGCGCACGGGCTTCGTGGTGCGCTTCTCGGCGGATGGCGCACCAACGTTCTCTACCTCTGGTCAACCGGTATGACGTTCACCGTTCTTAACTCCACCAATGTCAGCGGCACCAGTCCTGGCGGTTCGGCTGACCGGCCGAATCTCAGTGGAGACCCCTTCCAGAACATCACCCCAATCTTCTCGGGAGCCATGCAGTTCTTCCGGGCATCCGCTTTCGTCGCTCAGCCGGCTGGCACTCTCGGTGCCGAACGCCGTAACCCATATCATGGGCCTCACTTCCGGCACTGGGATATGTCGCTATTCAAAGAGTTCTCGGTCTATCGTGAAACGCACCTGCAGTTCCGCGCCGAGGCCTTCAACATCGCCAATCAGGCTAACTTCAGCAATCCTGTAACCGGACTCGGTTCCACAACGACCCTGGGAGCTCTCACCTCGACACTTCCCTCGTATCAACCACGTCTGATCCAATTCGCGGTCAAGTACGAGTTCTAATAAATACAAACACCAACCACTACGGCCTGCGTCCCATCCACGCAGGCCGTCTCTTTTTAACCTCGCCGTATTGCCCAAATTGAATTGCGGCGCGTCTGATGGAAGAGTGCGTATTTCGGGTCCATTTGCCGCGACTTTCTTGATCTTTGGGACATTGCTCTCGTTCGCTCAAGCAGCGCCCGTACACAGGCAAAAGGTCACACGGCAGAGACCTATCGTCGTTGGCTACTTTCCGCAGTGGCAGCTTTATGCCGATACACCCTATTCGGTAAAAACCCTCGATCAGAGTGGGGGAGCCAGGCTGCTGGACCAGATCAACTACGCACAGGGCTTCGTCAAAGATGGTCACTGCTCCGTCGCTGATCCCAATGCCGATCTGAATACGGTTTTCACCGCCGCAAACAGTGTCAACGGCGTCGCGGATGATCCCACATCGCGCTTCCGTGGCTACTTCCACCAGATACAGGAGTTGAAGCGGAAGTATCCGCACCTGAAGCTGCTCATCTCTCTGGAAGGCCGAGCTGCTGACTTCGCTGCGGATGCTCAACCCGCTGTCCGCCGACAATTTGTCCGCTCCTGTATCGATACCTTCATTCGCGGCCACTTCGCGGAGGGCATCGATGTGCCTGGTTTCTTCGACGGCTTCGACATCGACTGGGAATCGCCTCAGCAGGAGGACGCGGAAAACTTCCACGAGCTGCTACGCGAGTTCCGGGAACAGATGAATGCTGTGCGCCCGGGGTTACGACTTTCCATTGCAGTCGGTCCGTCGCCACGTATGCTCGGCGGGGTCGACTTCCGATCCATCATTCCCTACCTCGATCAGGTGGGCGTCATGAACTATGACTATGCCGGTCCCTGGATGCAGCGCTCCGGCTTCATCGCACCTCTCTTTCGCGATCCGACATATCCGGGTGGAAGCATCGACCGCGGTATGAACGACTACATCGCCGCCGGTGTCCCGGCGCATATGCTGCTGATGGGGATGCCCTTCTATGGATACGGCTGGAAGGTTCCGGAGGGCGACAATCACGGTCTCTTTCAGGCTGGACCGGGCCTCCGCAGCGAAGACTATCCGTATCACCGCATCCGGAGCATGAAGGGCAAGTACGTCCTTTACCGCGATCGTCTCTCGCACGCTCCCTGGCTATATGACGGGGATACGTTTTTCACCTTTGAAGACACTGCCTCGCTCAGCTACAAGGCGGCGTACGCCGCAAAACATCGCCTTGGCGGGGTGATGATCTGGGAGTTGAGCGGAGACACCTCCGATGCGGAGCTGTTGCATACCGTCCATCGCTCCCTGAACCGTCCTCCGGCCTGGTACACCTTTCCGCCAGATGGCTCTCCCGCAGGCGGTCCACAACAGACCGTACGAACTCGGTCAGCCGAAGCACCGTAGAGCATTTTTCCTGTCGCTAGGTATCCCGAAAGCGGCGTCCAGCGGCGTTTTCGTTGCGTAAAACGCCCATAGATGCACAAGCCCCGCACTACACCTACAGGAAAAATGCTCTAAGCTTTGCTACACTGGCGGCTCAAGCACAATGACCATGGCCGAGAGCACCTTTGTTCCCATGAAGATGCTGCTGGAAGATCGCAGCAACCGTGTTCCCCGCACATTGGACCATGTGCCCTTCACGATCGGGCGTCTCACCGACCGCTCGCTTGTGCTGGACCACCCGTTCATCTCGCGCTCGCACGCGCAGATCAACTTCATCGACGGGCAGTACTTCCTCGAGGATCTGCGGAGCACCCACGGCACCTATCTGAACGGCCGCCGTCTGGATCCGATGGCCGGTCCACAGCAGCTCAACGCCGGAGACAAGCTCCGTTTCGGCTCCTCTGATGGCCCTCTGCTTCGCTTCGGAAAACCGGACCGCGATGTGGCCAGCCTGAAAGACCTGATGGGCCAGATGCAGTCCATCGCGATGCCGAGCGAAGGCTCCGACCTGGAGAAGCTGCGCTGGTTCCTGGAGGCTGCCCGGAAGCTCAACGCCGTCGGCGCCGTGCAGGAGGTGCTGCAGTCGCTCGTCGAGATCACGCTCGATCTGACGCAGATGGAGCGTGGGTACGTCTACCTGCGCGACGCGGCGACCGGCGAGATGTCAATGGCCGTCGGACTCACACTCGCTGGAGAGAAGCTTGCCGATGACCGCGGTGTGGCTCAGTCGGCCATCCAGCAGGCGACACGCACCGCCGCCGAATTCATCGTCACCGATACGCTCTCACTCGATGGCGGGATGTCCGACTCGATGGTTGCCGGCAGCATTCGCACCGTAATCTGCATCCCGCTGCGCAGCCGTCACGGTGATTTTGGCAGCGACGAAGACAGCAAGCCGGAGCTCGGTGGAGAGGTTCGCGGCGTTCTCTATCTCGACAGTCGCCTGAAGGCGGGTGCTCTCAATGAGGTCGATAGCGGTCTGCTGGAGACGATCGCCGGCGAAGCAGCATCCCTGATTGAAAACGCATCACTCGCTCGCGCGGAAGAAGCGGCCCGCCGCTATCGTGAGGAGCTGAACATCGCGGCGCAGATCCAGCAGGGCCTGATGACCGTGCAGATTCCGGACATCCCGTACGCCCGCATCAATGCCCGCAACGTACCGTGCAAAGACGTCGGCGGCGACTTCTTCGATGTCGTAGTCGATGAAGACGGTGTTTCGCTCGTGATCACGGATGTCTCCGGTAAAGGCGTTTCAGCAGCGCTTCTCGCCTCTACCCTTCAGGGACTGGTGTACTCACAGTTAGCCGCCCGCCAGCCGCTGGAGCAGGTCGCACGTATGTGCAACCGCTTCATCTGCGCCAAGGACATCGGCAAATACGCCACCATGATCGTGCTGAAGCTCACCAGGAGCGGCAACCTGCAATACATCAACTGCGGTCACGTCATGCCCCTTCTAGTGGGAGACGGAGTGGTTGAGAAGCTCACCGCGACCAATCTTCCCGTCGGCCTGCTTCCCGATGCTGAGTATGAGACCGCCTATCTGAAGATGCCGCAGAACAGCCGTCTCATCCTGGTAACGGACGGAGTCACTGAAGCCGAAAATCCCGAAGGTGAGTTCTTTGGTGATGACCGGCTTGAGGGTGCCGCATCTCAGTTTGAATCCATGACAGAGATGTTCGACTCCGTGCAGCGCTTTATGAACGGAGCTCCACCAACGGACGACTGTACGATGATCGAGCTGCGGTACCACGATCGCCGCACAGAGACTCGCGCTTAGAGCGTTTTCCCTGTTGCTGGGTATCCCGGAAGAGCGTACAGCGGCGTTTTCATTGCGGAAAACGCCCATAGATGCGGCCACCCTACATGACACCCACAGGGAAAATGCTCGGGCGATTGCTGTGGTCCCTATCTGCCTTTAGTCTTCGCTTCCGTCAGCAGCGGTGAACCCGCATCAGCTTCCTTCCAGAGCGTCGCAAATGCTTTATAGGCCGGCGCGGCGTTGTTGTGATCTCCCATCGCGTCGTACGCATGGGCCAGACCGATCTGCGCCGCCGGATAAACCGTACCGCCTGTGAGCAGCGACTGCCCGCGATGTTGCAACTGAACCTGGTGATCGATAAGCGCGACCTGAGGCTTACCGGTCGCGACCTGTGCCAGGCCACGTAGGTAGGCTCCGATGGTTATCGTGTCATAGGCCTTAGCCTTCGATAACAGATCAAGTGCAGCCGCGGGCTGGCCCGTCTTCAACTGAATCGCCGCGGTAACTACGGGAGCGAAATACTCCTTTGCTGCCGTTCCCTGTTGGCTGTTCAAGGCGCTGAGATGCTGTTGCGCTGCTGTCTCGTCGCCGCACATCGCCGCTGCCAGGCCTGCGTAGTACGCCGCTCTGGGAGCGATCGACGTTGTAGAAGGTAGAAAGGCTTTTGCGCCGCCACAGTCGGAGACCAGCGCTCGATCCAGCGCGGCTTGTCCGGCAAAGGTCGCCGCAACGGCTGCCAATTTCGGATTCTGGGATACGGAGGAAATCGCCTGGCGCCATACGGCCGCCCCGGCCTGCAATCTTCCAGTGTTATCCAGATAGGTTGCATAGGCTGGAGCCACGGTCAGCGCATCAGGGTGCTGCCTGGCCAGCTCAATCTGCGCGGTGAGAAGGTCATCCTTCCCCTGAAGATAGGCCGCGAGCAATTCCTGATCGTTGTGCTTCGACCCCGCCTTCACTGCCTGACGTTCCAGTTCCAGAGCCGCCTCATAACGGTTCTGTGCCGTCATCGCGACTTCCGCCTCGCGATACAGGCTGCCGTCGCCCGGATTCAGTTTCAGACCCTCCTGAGCCGCCTGCCCTGCTTCTGCCCAGCGTCCCATCTTTCGATCCACAACTGCCTGCAGACGGAAGCCATCAGGGTCGCTTGCAAAGGCCGTGAGGTACGCTTTTGCCAATTCGGATGCCTTCGGTAGGTTGCCAGAGACGAAAAGCTCCTGAGCCAATGCTGACAACGCAGCCAGGCGTTGCCCGCTCTTGGCTGCGTTCGCGCCGGCAGAACTAGCCGCGGCGGCGGCTGCATCGTGTGCGCCGACAGCTTCATACAACAGCGCCAGCTTCAACACCGGCTGCACAAATGCCGGATCGGCGGCGACAGCACGTTCATAGGCCTGCATCGCCAGCGCCGGTTGCCACAGGCGGAGTGCGATCTCGCCGCGAGCGTATTCCCGCAGGGCCTCCTGCGAGGAGCTGGCCAGGCTGTTGAACGAAACACTCGTCTTCTGAATATCAGCGTTCGACTCTCCCAGCGCAGCCCGGAGCGGTTGGGCCAGACGATCCAGGGTGACACCGATCTGTTCCTTGCTGACAGCCCTGTCGGTGAACGTTGCCAGCGTACGATTCGAAGCCGTTTCGTGCAGCGTTAGCTCAATGTCGTAGCCGGCTCCGCTGCTGGCGACCCTGCCAAACAAGAAGACCGGAACACTAGAGTCAGTCGCGACCTGCCGCGCTTTTGCCTCGTCCACGGGCTGACTCGCGGAGCCATCTCCGCTGAGCTGAGCGCGGAAGGATTCAGGGCCGCGATACGCGATCGACGGAGACTGCGACAGCTCCATCGCGACGGCCGACGCAACCCAGTCATCCAGAGTGCTATCGCCGGTGTCGTTTTGAATGGCGGTCACCATCACTGCCTGCCCCGGCGCCATGACATCGGAGACCACGCTCTTATTGCGGAACCTGAAAAATGCAAACGCTCCGGCGGCGATCACCAGAACCGCGACAGCCACGAACAGCAGCGTCTTACTGCTCTTCTTCTCCGACTCTGCCTCAACGTTGCTCTCGTAAGAGGCACGCGGCCTTGCGGCTACAACGCCCGCCCCTGACGTTGCCCGCCGTTGTGCTGACCTCTGCCCCGAGGCCACAGCGACGGCTGCCGTCTTGTCTTCTGCATGATGGGCGGAGGTTGGTGACGAATGAGGCGCTGGAGGACGCCAGCCCACCGCCGGAATAGTGATCTCCGTTGCGTCGGTCGGACCAGAGGTACGTGCCAGCTCCGGCGACACCGCCGGGACGCCCATCTTTGACGGAGGAATAAACGGCTGCGAGGCTCGTTCCGGAAGATCGTCTTCCCGCCTGCCGCCAGGTACGGGTGGGCTCGATGTCCGGCGAATCCGCCGATCGACCGACCGAGGATCGCCAGGATCGTTCACCGATGGCTTGGAGCGCTGCATCCACGGAGCCTTCTTTCCTCCGTCACGAATCTCCTCAAGCGCCGCGACGACATCCCCGGCACTCTGGTACCGGTTCTTCCGGTCCTTCGCCAGCAGCTTCAGGATGACTTTCTCAAGCTCCTTCGGGACATTCGCTCCGAAGCTCTTCATCGCCGGCGGATCGTGGCTCAGAATGTTGACGAAGATCACGGCGCTGGTCGCTCCATCAAAAGGCACACACCCCGTCGCCATCTCGTACAACACCACGCCCAATGAAAAGAGATCGGATCGCGCGTCGAGCTGTTCCCCTCGCGCCTGCTCCGGTGACATGTACGCAACCGTGCCAACCGTTGATCCTGTGACCGTCAGGTCCTGCGTGTGTTGTGTATGCCCTGTCAGACGCTCGATCTTTGCTAGACCGAAATCCAGAACTTTTGCCTGCCAGGTGCCATTCGGACGCGGTACCAGGAAAACATTTGCGGGCTTGATGTCGCGGTGGACGATATTTTTGGCATGCGCAGCGGCCAGCGCCTCAGCAATCTCAATGCCATAAGCCAACACCTCTGCGACGGGCATAGGGCCGCGGTCGATGGAGTCACGTAACGTCTCACCATCGAGCAGCTCCATCACCATATAGGGATCGCCGTTATGGTCCCCGATGTCGAAGATGGTACAGATGTTGGGATGGTTCAACGCCGACGCGGCACGCGCTTCGCGGAGGAAACGTTCATGCATCCCGGGCATGGAGAGGTCTTCATGCAGCACCTTCAGCGCAACTTCGCGATGAAGACGGGTATCCAGGGCACGGAATATCAATCCCATGCCGCCGCGTCCAAGGGACCCGAGTATCTGGTACGGGCCAATAAAACTTCCTGTCTCAAAACTCATATCCAGAACATCGCAATCCGCGGCACTTCGGCAGAAACCACCAAATTAACTTGTGTGAAAGTGCGTCCATCATACCCCGTCTGTGCCGGGTGGCGAACAGCTTTTCCTTTCACTTCTGGTCGATACAATAAAAGGCGTATGCCCGATACCCCCGTACAACGCATGCCACTGGGCCAAACGCTGCTGATCGACGCCGATGACACCCTTTGGGAGAACAACATCTACTTCGAACGGGCCATCGCAAGCTTCATCTCACTGCTCAACCACCACGCGTACAGCCCCGATGAGATCCGCCATCGCCTGAATGCGTGCGAGCGCGAGACTATCCGCCAGCGCGGCTATGGCCTGAAGAGCTTCCGTCAGTCCCTGGTGAACTGCTTTGAACAGCTCTCTCCGGAACCGGTCTCTCCGCAGACGCACGAACAGATCACCAGCTTTGCCGATGCGATTGCAACCCAGGAGATTGAGCTCTTACCAGGCGTAGCCGATACCCTGGCTGAGCTAACGACACGCCATCGCATCATTCTGGTCACCAAAGGTGACGATTGGGAACAACGAGACAAACTGGAACGGTCCGGCCTGAAGCCGCATTTTCATGAGATCGAAGTTCTACCGGAAAAGCACAGCGAAGCCTACCTGACTCTGCGCGATCGCCATGGCTGCGAAGCGGCTTCCACGTGGATGATCGGGAACTCACCCAAGAGCGATGTCAACCCGGCTCTTGAGGCGGGCTTGAATGCCATCTTCATTCCGCATGACAACACTTGGATGCTGGAACATGAAGAGCTGCTTCCGCCTCCATCGAGCCAGGCGTTTCTGCAGCTCCCCGCCTTCCCGCATCTGGCGCACTATTTCTAGAGCCGTGTAGCGCAAAGAGTGTCACGATTTAAAGCAGAAGAGCCCACGGCTTAAAGTAGAAGAGCCCACCTCGAGGGGGCGGGCTCTTATCAACCTTATCGAAAGCGGCTTAGGCGAGCACCTTGGTCACGCTCTTGTCGATGGTGTCCTTCGGCACGTAGCCGACAATTTGCTCGGCGACCTTGCCGTCCTTGAAGATCAGCAGCGCCGGAATGCCGCGAATGCCGTAACGTGCAGGCGTTTGTGCGTTCTGGTCCACGTTCATCTTCATTACCTTCAACTGTCCGTTGTAGGTAGTGGCCACTTCATCAACGATGGGCGCAAGCGCTCGACAAGGACCACACCATGCGGCCCAAAAATCAACCATTACGGGTTGCTGCGACTGCAGAACCTCGCTCTCAAATGTCGCATCGCTTACATCTGTTACGTTTGCCATCGTTCCTCCCTTTTCTCTCCGCCATTATAGGATGCTGAAATCCCCGCCGCGATTCACACCCCTCACCCGGTCGAGGAAACCCTCTTATTTTTCAGCTTAAAAGGAGAAGCGCCCGGATCTATAAAGATCAACGGGCGCCGGAGCAGCCCTCCCCCAGAACTGCCCACGAGATGACAGTATTGGTGAGATGAAAACTTGTAAAGCAATCTTCAGTAACCCGGGGTAATAGGTTACCGGACGGAGGTACTCGCGCCCTCAGCCACCCTAGTAAGAACGACCTCGAGCTCCGGATCTTCGCTGCGCAGTCTGGCCCGCGCTATCACTTCTTCCGGATCGGTTTTCTTGTCCAGTACAAGCAGGACCGATGGCCCGGCGCCGCTGAGTGCGACACCCAATACCCCATTCACTCCAGACAGAGGCAGCAGGGCTTTGAGCAGGGGGCAGGCCTCCATACGGTACGGCTGGTGCATTCTGTCCTGCATAGCCAATCGCAGCAGATCGCCCCGTCCTGCGGCGAACGCACCCATGAGAAGCGCACTGCGCTGGACGTTGAAGATCGCATCGGCCTTTGAGTACTCAGCCGGCAGCATGCCACGGGCTTTTGCCGTCGAGAGAGAGCTGCCTGGAATGGCCACAAGAAACTGCCAGTCCGCAGGAGCGGCGATCTTAACCGCTGCCACTTCCCCATCCGCCTGCATGGCTGATGCAACAACCCCACCCAACAATGCCGCTGCGACGTTGTCAGGATGTCCTTCAATTCGAGTGACTTCGCGCAACAGGCGAGCTTCGTTCCAGCCCAACCCACCAATCTGATTGGCCAGCAGCACCGCAGCCACAATCGCGGCAGCGGATGAACCGCAGCCACGCCCAAGCGGGATGTCGTTCCGAAGCGTCAGCTTGAGGCCTGGAACAGGGCGCCCCGAGGCCCGCAAAAGGTCGCCAACTGTTTCGAGGATCAGGTTATTTTCGAGCCGCCCGCACAGATACGCATCCCGGCCTGAAGCGGCGACGGAGGTCTGCTCGGAGACCTCCGCATCGACTTCCAGATACATGGCCAGCGCCATGCCGAGGGCGTCGAATCCCGGTCCAAGGTTGGCAGAACTTGCGGCAACTCTTACAGATACGGTCATAACTGAATGTTGCTCTCGAGCGCCTTCAGAACCGCGTCGGTCTGAGCTTCCAGCACGATCGGGGGCTTCCGCAACGAAGAAGCTTCCTGGTTCGAAAACAAAGTTCCACGATGAAAATCGATGGTGTACTCCGGATCCTTGAGGGTGTGGCCGGTCAACAGCAGGACAACCCGCTCCTCGCGTCCAATGCGCCCGTCCCGTGTAAGCTTTTTCAGTCCCGCCAGGGTCACGGCGGAGGCCGGCTCACAACCGATGCCTTCAGCACCAATCACGGCCTTGGCCTGGGCGATCTCCTGCTCGGAGACCTCTTCAACCCATCCGCCGGTAGCACGGATAATCCGCACTGCCTTCTTCCAGCTTGCCGGATTGCCAATGCGAATTGCGGTTGCGCGGGTATCGGCAACAACCGGCTCAAGCTGTTCCCCGCCACTTGCCTGCATTGCCCGATAGAGCGGATTAGCGCCATGTGCCTGGATCACTGAGATCTTCGGAACACGGCTGATGAGGCCCAGGCGCTTCATTTCTTCGAATCCCTTGCCGAGCGCGGAGCTATTGGCCAGGTTGCCGCCGGGGACGATCACGTGCTCCGGCACCTGCCAGTCCATCTGCTCCACCATCTCGAGAGCGGGCGTCTTCTGCCCTTCGAGGCGATAGGGATTCACCGAATTGAGCATGTAGATCGGCAAACGCTTAACCAGGTCATTCAGGACCCGGACGCAGCCGTCGAAATCGCTCTTGAGCTGGATGGTCAATGCTCCATAGTCCATGGACTGCGACAATTTGCCCCAGGCGATTTTGCCCTCGGGAATAAACACGATGCTGGTCAAACCGGCGCGCGCGGCATAGGCTGCCATGGCGGCTGAGGTATTTCCGGTAGACGCGCACGCGACCACCTTGAAGCCCCGCTCAGCAGCGACCGACAGAGCGGCGGTCATACCGGTGTCTTTAAAGCTGCCCGTTGGATTCATGCCCTGGTGCTTGGCCAGCAGCCAGTCCACACCGGCAATCTTCCCGCAGCGAGGCAGTTCATACAGAGGGGTATTGCCCTCACGCAGGGTCACAGCATGGGATGGGTCGTCAAGAATGGGCAGCAGGTCGCGGAAGCGCCAGACTCCGCTCTGATCGATCGGGAGGGTGGAAGAGCGGCGTTCCTGCCATAGCCAGCGGAGCGCGCCCGCATTGGGAAGGTTGGCGCCATCGGACGACCATGGGTAAACCACTTCGTACAGCTCACCGCACTGGGCACAGCGAAAGTTGGAGGTCGCATCCGTACCGGCAATGCGCGCACCGCACCCTGTGCATCTAAGCTCGTGTGACTTCTCTTTCATCGGTACCTCTAGGGTACCGTAAACTTTCTGCCATGCTCAAAGCGCTGCTCCTCCTATTCTTGATTCCTCCAGTATTCGGGCAAACAAAGCCGGTGGAGTTGCGGGTTGCAGCGGCAGCCGATCTACAGCCAGTTCTTGAGGCGGTGGGGCCGGTCTATGAGAAGAAGGCCAACGTCCACCTGCTGGTCTCTTATGCAGCCTCTTCCATTCTGGTCAGCCAGATCATCTCCGCAGGTCCTGGAGGCCCCTTCGACGTGTTCATGGGGGCCGACTTCTACTTTCCTGAGAAAGTTGTCGCAGCCAACCTCGCAGATACCGGCAGCCCGATTCCCTATGCCAAGGGGACTCTGGCGTTATGGACGCGGAATGGTTCTCCCTTCAATCCTCTCCAACTATCGGCACTGGAATCATCCAACCTCAAGTCTCTGGCCATTGCCGACCCGGAGCACGCCCCATATGGCCGTGCTGCGGTAGAGGCTCTGAAAGCCCTCAAGCTCCAGGACAAGGTCAAAGATCACCTTGTGCGCGCTGAAAACGTGGGGCAGGCCGGCCAGTTTGCCTTCACCGGCAACGCCGAACTTGCCATCATCTCGAAGACACTCGCGGTCTCCCCGAAGTTCAAACAGTCGGGGACGTTCGTGCTGTTCCCTTTCTCCAGCTATAACTCCATCACGCAGACAGCAGTGGTGCTGCGCAGCTCAGCGCAGCGCGATGCCGCGCACGCCTTCCTGAATTGGTTTCTCTCGAGCGAGGTTCAGCCTCACCTGCCAGACCTGGGACTCACGCCGGTGAAGTGAGTCGGGCCAGTCGCAGCGTCCCCCGGTACACTGTCCATCGATGGATCTCGACGCTCTGTGGCTGACATTCCGCCTGGCCCTGACTACAACCGCCATTCTGCTGTGCCTTGGCCTTCCGCTGGCGGCATGGCTGGCCTACGGACAAAGCCGTCTGCGTCCACTGGTACAGGCGCTGGTTGCTCTGCCATTGGTACTACCGCCGACTGTACTGGGCTTTTACCTCCTGGTGCTGCTTGGCCCCACGACCGCAGTCGGACGCGTTATCACGACGACTCTCGGACATCCGCTCGCATTCTCTTTTACGGGGCTGCTGATAGGTTCCCTGCTGTACAGCCTTCCCTTCGCCGTACAACCCCTGGTCAGCGGCATGATGGCGATCGCACCAGAGTTGCGGGAGGCTGCAGCGACGCTGGGCGCCCGGCCCTCCGTCGTCTTCGTGAGGGTAACCATGCCGCTGATACGTCCCTCGTTACTGACCGCGGGGATTCTGACCTTTACCCACACAGTCGGCGAATTCGGAGTTGTGTTGATGCTGGGCGGCAATATCCCGGGCGCAACGCGGACTCTCTCGATCGCACTCTACGATGAGGTTGCCGACTTCAACTTCGCTGCTGCCAATCGCACGGCTCTTCTGCTGCTGGCCTTCTCGTTTGTTTCGCTCTTACTCGTGCACTGGCGAGCCGGACAAAGGAGCACGCGCCTTGTCTGAGCCATTGCTGCACGAACATATCACCGCAACGCTGGACTCCATCACGATTGATGTCACTGTGGCGCTGCGCTCGCCCTGGACGGTACTCTTCGGCCCTTCAGGGTCCGGCAAGTCAACCATCCTTCGCAGCATCGCCGGGCTGCGCGGAGGCGTACCGGCCTGGAAACGGCATATTCCCCTTGCCTCGCAGCAGGCCGCGTTGTTTCCACATATGACGGTCAAGGGGAATCTCCAGTTCGGCCGCGAACTCCCTACGGGAGATTTCGAACAGGAGCAGGAGCTCCATGCCGAACGGTTTCAGGATCTGGTTCGCCTGTTCCGTATTGGCGATCTGCTGGAACGATATCCGGCACAGCTCTCCGGTGGCCAGGCACAACGCGTCAGTGTAGCCCGTGCTCTGATGCCCAGGTACTCGCGCCTGGTGTTGCTGGATGAACCATTTACCGGTTTGGAGCAGGCATTGCGCGATGAGCTTCTGCTCGCGCTCAAGCAATGGACGCGCGAACACAGGCTCCCCGTCCTCTCTGTCACTCATGACGTGACGGAAGCGCTTCTTCTGGAAGCAGAAGTGATCAAGCTTCGTGAGGGACGCATCGTCGCTCAAGGACCGGCGCAAGAGGTGCTCGCCGAGGAACGCCTTCAGCTCTTACGCAGCCTTGATGGGTCACGAACCTTTACTCTGTAGTCTGTCCGTGCATATCCAGCAGAACATTCCGCTCGCGCCCTACACAACGTTGAAGGTTGGTGGCGCGGCTCGTCTCTTCGTCGAGGCAGGAGGCGAAACCGAGATCCTTGATGCGCTGCGTTTTGCGCGGGAAGAGCGCATTCCAGTCTTTGTTCTGGGAGGCGGTTCCAATCTGCTTGTACGTGACAGCGGCTTCGATGGTCTGGTGATTCGCATTGCGCTGAAAGGGATTGCGCAACAGGGCCACACGTTGACAGCGGCCGCAGGTGAAGAGTGGGATGCGCTTGTACAGCTTGCCGCCGAGCGGAACCTTCAAGGCATTGAGTGCCTTGCCGGCATTCCCGGCACGGTTGGTGGCACTCCTGTCCAGAATGTGGGCGCCTATGGGCAGGAGGTCGCACAGACCATCACCCTAGTTCGTGCTATCGATCGGGCAACCCTCACACCGCTCACGTTTACCAATGCAGAATGTGGTTTTGCTTACCGCCGTTCTCGCTTCAACCAGGAAGACATTGATCGGTATATCGTCACTGCGGTGAGTTTCCGGCTACTGCCCGGCGGTGCTCCAGCGCTGGCCTATGCCGATCTGCAGCGCGCGTTTCTGCCGAGTGAAACGCCTTCGCTGATGGAGGTTGCGACCAAGGTCCGGAAGATTCGCGCAACCAAAGGCATGGTTCTGATTCCTGGCGACGCCGACACCCAGTCCGCCGGATCTTTTTTTAAGAATCCGATTGTTTCAGCCGAAGTCTACGAGTCCATCGCCGCCGGACATGACACCCTCCCCCATTGGCCTGCAACCGGAGGTCTGAAGCTGTCGGCGGCATGGCTTCAGGAGGCCAGCGGTATCCACAAAGGCTTTACTCTGGGCCAGGCTGGACTCTCCACGAAACATGCGTTGGCCCTCACCAACCGCGGCGGAGCCACGGCTGGGGAGATTCTGGCCCTGCGCGACCACCTTCGGGCCGGTGTGGAAACCCGCTTCGGCATTCGCCTGGAGCAGGAACCGGTCGAGCTCTAGACCATTTACAATGGAAGCTGGAGGAAATCCGAATAATGTACCCAGAGATCATGGTCATCCCCATGCGCGAGGAGTTGACCCGCGCAGGCATCGCAGAGGCTCGCACCGCAGCCGAAGTGGACACAGCCCTGGCCAAGCCTGGCACCACTATGGTGGTTGTGAATTCGATCTGCGGCTGCGCCGCCGGTAAGATGCGCCCCGGCGTTCGCATGGCCCTTTCGAACCCCACTCTCCCGGACCAGTCCATCACTGTTTTTGCCGGTCAGGATCGCGAAGCCACCGAGAAGGCGCGCGGCTACTTTGGCGGACATCCGCCGACCTCGCCGTCGATCGCCATTCTGCGTGATGGACAGTTGGTGTACCTGATGCAGCGCTCGGCGATCGAGACATCGACTGCTCCCGCTATCGCCCAGGAGCTGCAGCGGGCTTTCGACACCTACTGCGCCAAAACCACAGCGTAAGTTTAGAAAACTCTTTTGTTACAGACATGGCTCACTTTTCCATTGGATTCGCCGATGGAGAAAGTGAGCCATGTCTGTTATGGAATACATCTCCCAGCCCGGGTTCTTCGAGATGCTTGGCAGCAGTCCAGCGATGGAGCGGCTGAGATTACAGCTCGAGCGCATTGGGCCACACTTCCGCACCATTTTGTTGACAGGTGAAACTGGCGCCGGCAAAGAGCTTGCTGCGCGTACTCTGCATCAGCTGAGCCCTGCCGCGAATGAGCCCTTCCTGGTTTACGACCCTGCTACAACCATTGAAGAATCACTGGAGTCAGCCGCTCGTGGAACGCTGTTCCTGGATGAGGTCGGCGATACCTCGTCCGCTGTTCAGGCGAAGCTGTTGCGGCTGATGCGTATGGTCGACACCCGCATTATCGCGGCCACTTATCGTAATCTGCGGCATCAGGCCGCCATCGGTGAATTCCGCTCAGACCTGTATTACCGTCTCTCGACGGTCGAGATTGAGGTGCCACCGCTGCGTCAGCGCATGGAAGATCTCCCATTGCTTGTGGAGCACATTCTCTTCCGCGCTCGAGAGCGTTATCACAAGCCGGCGATGGAGATCTCGAGCGAGGCAATGGCAACACTCCGCAGCTACTCCTGGCCCGGAAACATCCGCGAACTGGAAAGCGTGCTGAACAACGCCGTCATGCAACAGGAAGGAATCCTCATTCATACGATCTCCCTTCCAGAGCCGGAGTCTCCAGCAAAAGCGGATTCACTGCCGGTGCGTCTCGATGACCTGATCTCTCGCCACGTGCGTGGTGTGCTGGCACAGTGCGAAGGTAACAAGGTACGCACAGCAGAGCTGCTCGGCATCAGCCGCTCGACCCTCTACCGCATGCTTGAGGCCTGAGCAACGGATCGCTGTTTCTTTACAAGCACCCTAATCGGCACCGTGTTCTCGACAGGGTCGATTCGCCTTGCGCGTGATCTGTGCTATAGTCAATAAAGTGTTCAGCGCTGGCCAACATATCGGCGAGTGCTGAAAAACAACCCTTCGGACGCGTAGCTCAATTGGCAGAGCATTCGACTCTTAATCGACAGGTTGAAGGTTCGATTCCTTCCGCGTCCACCATTCTCATTCACTGAAAATCAGCGCTTTATCAAATAGTTCGGCGCACGGCCGCCGCACCGCGAAGCGTCGCGCGACGGGGATCTCCCGCGACAGCTCCGCCGGCAATCGCCGCGCGCTTTCAGGTCTGCACGGGCTGAGCTGCAAAACAGGTTGAATCCCCACCAGGAACGCTCGCCCTGCGCGGGCGTTTCCGGCGTTAAGCGTCATGGAAAGGGTTGTTAATCCAGTAATTCGACAAAATTTGGGGTTTTCATACATAGGAGGCGGTGCTAGACTTCCGCTCGACAAACCATGAGCCCCGCCGAGCAGCTTCCCGGCAAATCGCCGCGCCGCATCGCCACTCTCGATGGCTGGCGCGCCGTCGCAATTTTCTTCGTCATTCTCGACCACGCCTGTCAGCACACTCGCTTCCACGAGGCTTTCTGGGCTCGGCTCGGAAACTTCGGCGTGGACATCTTCTTCGTCGTCAGCGGCTACATCATCACATCACGGCTCTTGGAAGAACGACGGCAAACCTCGGCTATCAACCTCAGCAACTTCTACCGCCGCCGCACCTTCCGCATCCTGCCGATCGTCGTCACGTACCTCTGCGCGCTGCTCCTGCTCTCGCTCCGCATCGACCTCGTCGACTTCCACCGTTCCGAGCTCGTCGGCGCACTCTGCTTCTTCCGCAACTACCAGCTCGCAGCCGACGTGCGTGGCATCTTCACCGCGCATTTCTGGTCGCTCTCTATCGAGGAGCACTTCTACCTGCTCTGGCCCGGCCTGCTGGTCCTGCTCGGCAACCGCCGCGCTCTCTTTCTCGCCATGGCTGGAGCCGTAACCAGCGGAGCGCTCCGCACCTTCGAGCTGATTCACCCCATCGGAGCGTTCCAGCACATGAGGGGAGGTGCGATTATCCTCCGCACAGAGATGCGCCTGGACGGCCTCATGCTCGGCAGCGCTGCCGCGATCCTGCTCACCGATCCCCGAGTGCGGACCTTCATCTTCCGCAACTTCCC
>JABFXN010000226.1 GCA_013361705.1 Acidobacteriaceae bacterium | reverse complement strand
TACTCACCCGTACGCCACTTTACTCAGGTAATGCTACCCTTACTCGTGCGACTTGCATGTGTTAGGCACGCCGCCAGCGTTGATTCTGAGCCAGGATCAAACTCTCGTTTGAAACCTGTTGGCAGCCCACAGGACGGAGGTCCGTGGGTCCTGCCCGCCCACCAAGGCTCGAAAACCTGGTGGGTCATTACCTTGTGAGATTGACCAAGCCAAAGCTTGCATCTTCTCACGACTGGCACGTTCAACTATGTTGTCAAAGATCCGTAACGGACAACCGCCTTGGCGGGCCGTTTGGATCAAGGACTCAGGCGCATAATGCTGCCATGTGTCCTCGAACTTGGTGCGCTGCTTTTGTCTGGGTGGTACGACTTCCACTTACCCGCTGGCTTCGATCCTCGATCTCAACCGCCGGTTCGCTTCGTCGTCGCTTTCGACTTGCGCCAACTTTTCTAAGGTATCGAACTTTCGTTCGCTTGTCAACCTCTTTCGTTGCTTTTCTCTTCTTGCCTTATCTGCTGTCGGCCCGTTTGGCCGATCGAGCCCCGCGGGCACAGATCTCGCAATCTCAAGAGAGCAACTCGTACTACTTAGAGTTTGACGTATCCACTTAGAGTGGCGTCATCACAGCACAGAAAACTCAAATATCGCTTCAGTCGACAGGCGACCGCGGCCTCTAGGGCCCTTTGGATTTCAATTTGCAGTGGCTTGGGTTTGATTGGGGGCGGGGCATTTACCCTATCGCTCTGTCCCAAATACAAACGCTTGGACTGCGGGTTGAAGTATCTGATCTTTCCAGATTCTCCCAGTTTTCACCAGGGCGGCCTTACCTTCAGGCTCGCGTTTTCAACCTCAGCGTTGCTTGCTGTTCGCTGCAACGTTTTTGAATGTAACCCGTCGATGAACGGAAAGCAAGCTTAACGCTGTTGAAAATTGCGCATGGATGTTGAAAACCAATACTTACCCTTTTGAATTCAGCAACTTATAAAAGTTAATGTTGCACCGCTTACGGTGCAACATTGGTGTGGTGAAAATACTGGCGCCAACTTAATCCATCTTTGGCGCCTTCTCGTACTCGCCTGATTTCTTCCATGCGCCTGCCTTCACCTCTTCCGCCTTCAACGCCTTCTCCTTCATGGCGATGTCGTGCATTCTGCGGAACGCATCGGTGGTACGCACTTGCTTATCCCGAGGCGGAAGGGTCGCAATCTCGGCGCTCACATACTGGGTTCGGTTGCCAGGATTGGGGTGATCGCTTAGAAACTGAGCCCCGCCCTCGCCATACTTCGCCTGGATAATCTCAAAGAACTGCGGCATGCCACGCGGATCGTACCCGGCGTCGTACAGAATGTGGGTCCCCATCAGGTCCGCCTGCTTTTCGGCATCCCGCCCCATCCGCAGGAAGTCCAATCCCGCAGCCGTTCCAATTCCCTGCGCGGCGATATCTCCGAGCGTGCCCCCGATGGTTGCCTCTGCCGCGATCTGCCCCAGGCCGTACCAGATACTCCGCCTCTGCTGCTTGGTGATGTTGCAGGTGGCGTGGCGCATGACCACGTGGGAGAGCTCATGGCCCATCACGCCCGCCAGCTGCGCCTCGCTCTCGGCAGCCTGAATCGTCGCCAGATTCACAAAGACCGAACCTCCCGGCAACGCAAACGCATTGATCTCATCGCTGGCGACAACGTGGAAGTTGTACCTCCAGGAGTATCCGGGGGCGTAGTTCACCAGCTTTTCTCCCAACTGGCGCACATAGACCGCGACCGGGTCGGAGTCCTTCAAAACCGGCATCGCGTCATAGACCTTCGCCGCGACCTGCTGGCCCTGCTTCTGCTCATCCGGCTCCGAGAAGGCGTTCTTGCATACCGGAAGTTGGATCTGCGTCGCCTCGCACCGGGCTGCTGCCGCCATCGCTATCACTACCAGCCATCGTGTCAGTTGCTTTTTCATGACCGTCTCCATTCCTGCCGGGGTCCGTGCCGCGATTGTATTGAATCCACGACGAAACGGGAAAAGGCGCGAAAAACGCCACTTTTGCGGGCTATAATCTAACCCTTACCTCGCTACCGCGAGGCTTGGAGCGACGTACCATGCCAATTACGCCCACCCAGAACATCTGGCACAACGGACAGCTCATCCCCTGGGAGAAAGCCACCATCCACGTCATGTCCCACGTGGTGCACTATGGCTCTTCCGTATTCGAGGGGATTCGCGCCTACACCCAGGGCACCTCCGCCGGCGTCTTCCGCCTACCGGAGCACATGCAGCGCCTGATCGACTCGGCCAAGATCTATCGCATGCCGCTGCCCTACACGGTCGACCAGCTATGCGCTGCCGTTGTTGATGTTGTGGAAGCAAATGGCGTTGCTCCCTGCTACATCCGTCCGATCGCCTTCCGTGGCTACGGCGAGATTGGCGTCAACCCCACCAAGTCTCCGGTTGAGGTCTACATCGCCAACTTCCCCTGGGGCAAGTACATCACCGCCAGCGAAGGCGCCGATGTCTGTATCTCCTCCTGGTCGCGCCTGGCGCCGAACACGATGCCGTCGCTGGCCAAGGCCGGCGCCAACTACATGAACTCGCAGCTCATCAACATGGAGGCCAAGGCCAACGGCTACGTGGAAGGCATCGCGCTGGACCGCAACGGCTACCTCTCCGAGGGCTCCGGCGAGAACCTCTTCCTCATCCGCAACGGCGTCATCTACACCTCGCCGCTGGCGAACTCGGTGCTGTCGGGAATCACACGCGACTCCATCATAACGATTGCCAAGCATCTCGGCATTCCGGTGGTAGAGCAGTCGCTGCCCCGCGAACTGATCTATATCGCAGACGAGGCCTTCTTCACCGGCACCGCCGCCGAAGTCACCCACCTGCGCTCGGTCGACCAGATCATGATCGCCGACGGCAAGATGGGTCCGATCACAACCGCCATCCACGACGAGTTCTTCGCCCTGGTCAACGGCCTGCAGCCCGATCGCTACAACTGGCTCACGCCGGTGAATGTGAAGACCAGCGAAGCAGCTTCGGTCTAGTACCTTCTTACGTAAACACAGAGGCGGCCTGATGGCCGCCTCTTCTGTTTCTACCTGATGTGCCGAAAGGTCGATGGAACCCATGCACCGGATGCCCCATGTCTGGGGTCCCCCACGAACTTTGTTCGTTGGGGTGTTGTCCCTCGGGGACATGGGGCACCCCGGTGCATGAACTATCTCAAAGATATCGACACAATCCAGCGGAGATTACTTCATTACGTGTTTGAGCGGGACTTCACCTACTCCCTCCGCAGTCATCTGCACGGGAAGAATATTTCCTTCCGCATCGAAGTGCATCGCATCGATTGCCATCACGCGCTGATTGGCGTCAGTCGTACCCAGCGGATGCCGGTGATAGACGATGAACCACTCATCCTTCCCTGGGAGCTGCAACACGGAGTGATGCCCCGGTCCAGTCGCGATCTTCGGATCGGTCTGCAGAATCTTGCCCGCGCGCTCGAATGGTCCCGTAGGACTTTTGCTCTTCGCATACGCCACGCCGTAGGTGGAGTTGCCCCAGTCGCCCTCAGACCACATGAAGTAATACTCGCCGTTGCGCTTGATGACGAATGGTCCCTCGACGTAGTGCTCCGGCGTAATCTCCTTGAACATGGTTCCGTCCTTCATCGGGATCACGCGCTTCAGATCACGCGAAAGACGCGCCACATTGCAGTGCCCTTGACCGCCGTAGTACAGGTATACCGATCCATCGTCGTCCTGGTACACAAACGGATCGATCGGCTGCGCGCCATTCTGGAACTCACCGATCAGCGGCTTCCCAAGCAGATCAACAAACGGCCCCTGCGGATAATCGCTGACCGCGACACCGATCCCACCCGGAGTTCCACGGCCGTCCTTCTGAATATCGTTCGCGGCAAAGAACAGATAGTACTTACCCTCCAGATGAATCGCGCTCGGCGCCCAGATGGAATAAGCCGCCCAAGCGACATTCTTCACATCCAGCACGCCCGCGTGTTTCGTCCAGTGCACCAGGTCAGGCGATGAGAAGGCATCCAGAGACGTTTGCGCACGATACTGCGCGTGTACTACCGGTCCCTTCCGCAGCTTCTGTTGCTGGGGATTGAAGCTCGCCTCATCACGCGACTTCAAGTTGGGATCTGAGGATGTGGGATAGATCCAATACTGCCCGGCAAAGACACGAATCTCAGGATCGGCATACCAGCCTTCTTTCGCGAGGTTGGCTGAGGCCTGCGGCCAGACGTGACTTACAGCCAACAACATGACAACCAGCAGAACCAGGCGTCCGGCACGAGAGAGCAGCATCCACACATCTCCGAAAGAAAAGATCGCGGCTCATGCAGCGGCATAAGCACATCTGCATTCTATGCAGCGTACTGTGCCTGCCGATGAGACATACGGCCTAATAAGAAGCAGCAGTCTCCGGAGCCAGCGTAATCGCGCGACCGTCGTTGAGCAGGATAAGTAAGTTTCCCGATGCTTGAAAACCCACGACTCTTCCCCATGGCCGTCCTTCACTGGAGCGCGGCAGCGATGTCAGATCGGGTACAACCTCGCCTACCGTGACGACGCGCTTCCTGCCCGCAGCTGAGTAGAAGGTGATGAGTGTGTCTGACGGACGAATCTTCTCATCGAAGATGTTGCCTCCGTCATAGCTGGCCGCGACGTACCGGCCATCGTTGGCGAGGTCGGCGTTCTCCAGATAGAGCGGAATCTCCCACAGCACGGCCGCAGGATCGCTGGCCCTGAAGATCCTGGTCCGTTTTTCCTTCACGCTGGAAATCAGGAAGAAACGATGGTCGGGCGAATACTCCGTGTGGTCGGCAGGAACAACAGGAGGACTTGCGGCATACAGCATCGTAGGCACGATCATGAGCAACGCAAGCGTCGTCGAGCTGATGTTCGAGAACCGGTTCACTGTGAACTCACATCCCCTCCACGATAGGACGCAAGGAGCTCGTTCAAGAGGGGTTAACCACTCCCCAACACTATGAACTAACTGGTAATCTTTGCGGCGAAGGGTTGGCGAAACTCAGCACAATTTCGCCGAAAACCCAATAAAAACCGCAAAAAGGCATCCATTCCTGCCTACAATGGCTTCTCACGCCGTTGTTGGAGGAAGGCTCGTCATGGCTGCTCGTCCTTACTGGTCCGGTCACATTCAAATCTCCCTGGTCTCGTTCGCTGTCAAACTTTTTGTCGCTACGGAATCCAAGTCCGAGATCCGCTTTCATCAGATCAGCCGCTCCACAGGCGAACGGGTGAAGTACCAGAAGGTCAGCGCCTCTGAAGCAAACGAGTCGACGCCGGCCTCCACGGTCGAGAAGTCCGACATCGTGAAGGGCTACGAGTTCCGCAAGGGCGAGTACATTCAGATCGAGCCAGAGGAGATTGCCAACCTCCGCATCCCCTCGCGTAACACCATCGCGCTGGAACAGTTCATCGCGCTCGAAGAGCTGGACCCCGCCTTCTTTGAGAAGCCTTACTTCGTTACCCCGGAGAATGCAGCCCAGACAGAAGCCTTCGTCACCATCCGCGAAGCGTTACGCGGCATGAAAAAGGCCGGCGTCGGCAAGATCGCCTTCGGCGGCCGCGAGCATCTAGTCGCGATCGCCGCACCCGCGGACAAAGAGCTCAAGGGCCTGATGGCCTACACCATGCGCTACCAGGAAGAGCTGCGTGATGCGAAGGAGTACTTCAGCGAGATCAAAGACGTCACGGTCGAAAAGGACCAGCTCGATCTCGCGCAGGAGCTGATCAAGCGCAAAGCGCAGAAGTTCGATCCATCGAAGTGGCACGATGAGTATGAAGCAGCGTTGCGCGCCATGGTGCAGGCCAAGATCGACCATCAGCCACTGCCGGTTGAAGAAGAACACCGGCCGATGGCCAAGGTCATCAACCTGATGGATGCGCTGCGCGCCTCCGTCCATGGCAACAAACAGGAAGCAGCTCCCGAAGCCACTGGCCGCAAGAAGCCCGCGGCGAAAGCTACGGCATCCGATGCGAAGCGCGGCATGGAGATCGTGAAAGAGACGAAGGCTGTGGCGAAGAAGGGTGCGAAGAAGAAGTCAGCATGACCGGATTGAATCATTGAAAAATGGAATGATTGAATAAGTCCTCGGTGATGAAGAAGCTTCTGCCCCTCCTGCTGACCGCTACTGCTCTGGCCGCACCTGATGCAACACCCAGGCAGGCGTGGAAGAACTTTCACGATCTACTGCAACAGCAGTGCCCTGTTAAGCGCCTTGATCTGATGGCGCCTGCGGAGCTGTTGAACTCCATCGAAGATTACGAAACCCAACTCTCGGCGCAGGACATGGCGCTGGTCGACAAGTACACGATTCGCGCATGCCGTGATGTGGCCGCAGGAGCAGCCTGCAACAACACCGGCTTCCTGCAGGCAGCGATCAAGCTCAACCGGCTGGAACACTTCACTGGAAAGCTATGTCAGTTGCCGGTGGTCTGCACAGAGCAGTCTAAGTGTGCCGTGCCGTAGAGAAAGCGCGCGCGCCTAGCGAAGTGTATCGAGCGAAGCTCGATACGGAGAATAAGCGCTGAAGGCGCGTTCTATACCAGCCTGGGGCAACGCCCCAGGGGTTCGGTTCCTACGAGAAGTTAAAGGGCTGAAGGCCCGCCCTATATAACAGCCTTCAATCCGACCGTATCGTTCGATAGACACACAACGACTTCACCAACCGTTTCGCTTATGAAGATTGGGGATTATAGATCGGGCCTTCAGCCCTCTTATCGTTTCCCGATCTCCGCACCTGGGGCGTTGCCCCAGGCTGAGATAGAACGCGCCTTCAGCGCTCAAAACATCTTTCTTGCTCAATAAAGAATGGGCTTCCTCTTCCGCTGAAGTTCTCCAGCGTTGCGCCTTGCAGCCCTACTTCTTCTCCACATCCATCAGGTTATCTTCCGGATTGCGATCGATCAGTTTACTGAGTGGATCGATGCCTGCACGATCCGGCCGCTTATCGACGACGAAGTCTACGGGAGTCTTCTCCTGCGTGAGCCAAAGCTTCCTTACCTCGATCGGCTCTTCCTTATCCTTCGCACCGGACATCACGCCCACTTCAATCAAGTCGTGCAGCGGCTGCAGTGTCTCCTTGCCATCGCCATCCGCATACATCTTCTTCGCGTTGACCACCATGTGCACCTTCCACTTGTGGTCTGGCGTCTCTGTTACGGTGGCGCTCTCCACCTTGTTGTCGTAGAGCGTGATCCTTTCAAACATATCCGTCACCAAATACTGCAGATCGGCGGGAGTCTTCTCACGGAGCGCCGCCACCAGGTCGCGTGTATCCGGGTATGGCGGCCCCTTAAATCTCCACTTGTCGAGCAGGCCCTTCAACGCTGCATTCAGCGTATCTTCACCGATGTAGTCGCTCAGTGCGTAGAAGACCAGCGACCCCTTCTGATACCAGACATATGGCTCATTTTCCACCAGCGTAATCGGTGGTTCATGCCTCACCTCCCCGGCACGTCCGCGGAGATACCCATCCAGCTCATGACGCAGGAACTTGCGCATGTTCTTCGTGCCGTACTTCTTCTCCATCACCCGCAAGGCGGACTACTCGGCCAGGCTCTCCGACATCATGTTTGAGCCCTTCACCTGCGCACCGATCAACTGGTGCGCCCACCACTGGTGTCCAAGCTCATGCGCCGTGACAAAGTAGGTGAAGTCGATATCGTCTTCCTTTTCGACTCGGCCGATAAAGCCAATGCCCTCTGAGAAGGGAATCGTATTCGGAAAAGACTGAGCGAAGTTGCGATATCGCGGAAACTCGATGATGCGGTATTGCCGGAACTGGAAGGGGCCGAAGCTCTTGTCGTAGTACTCCAGACCGGCCTTCGAAGCGGCGATCATGTCGTCAATGTCGTAGGGATGCTTGCTGTCGTAATAAACTTCGACGTTGACTCCGTTGTGTGCCTCCGACTTCACCTGGTAACGGCCGGAGTTGTAGTTGTAAAAGTCCAACGTCTCCGTTTCACCCATGGAATATTCGAAGTAGTTGCGGCCGTCCTGTGTCCACTTCCGCTGCAAATATCCTGGCGAGAGCGCTGTCTGGTCGCTGCTGGTGCTTACGATGGTGTGGTACTTGATCCAGTCCGAGTCAGGCGTAAACAGATTGACGTTGGTGTAGTAGGCATCGCCACGCGGCGCCAGTTCTTCAAACGGCCCCAGCTTCTCCTCCCGGCGATAGACCGGATTCGAGATCTCGGCTCCCCGGTTGTAGCCGATGCCCGGCATATAGCTCGAATCGAAAAAAGTGCCGTTGTAGGCGAGCTGCGCTACCTCGCCGCTATTGCGGAAACCATGCGAAGCATAACCAACGTGGAAGAACATGCGCATCGTTTCGCCTGGCTTCAGCGGCTCGCTGAGCTTGAAGATGCGATATCCCAGTTGCTTGTCTTCCATGGTCAGAGTGCCGGGACGATCGAAGCTCGCTGCATAGTAAGTCTGCTGCCCGTCGTTCACGTGCACTTCGCTGATAGAAGCGTCTGTCTTGTTCTTCAGCCAGAATGTTCCCCACGCATCGAAGGTACGGGTCTGAGGAAAGATATCGACCTTCGTATCCACCGCAACAATCTTCGGCTGCGGCAGCTTCTGATACTTCTTGTATTTCTTCTCGTACTCGGCCAGCAGATGCCGATCCATCTTGGCCGTGTGATACCAGTTCTGCACGTGTGTGTTGTAGAAGTACCAGACACCGCTGGCCGCCGTAAGGGCGCCAAAGGCGATGGCATACGGAATCAGGCTCCTACGCTGCTTTGCGTTCTGCCGTCTCTGTTTCCACGCAGTATCTGTGCCACGCTGCGCAAACATCATCGCGAGTGCAACCAATAACAACGTCCAGAAGATCCAGTAGGCCAAAGACCAGAGGAGACCAGCCTTGAAGTGGCCGTAACCATTCATATCGGAAAAGGTATACGGGGTCGTCGTGTTGAACAGGTAGAGACGATCTTCCCAACCTCCTCCCTGCACAAAGCCAGGCACGATGGCGAATGCGATGGTGATGGCGTGGCCGAGATACTTATTGCCGACCAGGCTCTGCACCAGCAGGGCAAACAGACAGAACTGCGCCACCATCGGGAAGGTGACGATAAACAGCTCCTGCAGATACTGCACGATCTCAAAGTTGTAATAGCCCGCAATGATCTGGCTGACAATACCGCACAACATCACCACAAACAGCAGCACCACCTGGACGCTGCACATGGCAAAGAAGCGGCTTCCCCAGTCCAGCCACTCATGCGTTGGAAGAGCATCATGAATCTGCTGGAAGTGGGTGTCCCGCTCGCGCCATACTAGTTCCCCCGCATACATGGTCGCCACGATAAACAGAAAGAGCAGCGAACTCCCCTCAACCACCTGCAGCATCAACGCTGTTACCGGCCAAACATCGGCATCGTCGATCTTGCCGGCGAAGTGGCTGTTCGCCATCGTGTTGATGATCATCACCACGGTGATTCCCCAGAACGGAATCTCCTTGAAGATGTTCTTCATGCGAATGCGGGTAAGACTGATTACCTGCGCCAGGCTGGTGAAGCCACCGAAGATCTGGTGCACCTTCGGCAAAACAATATGGAACCTCGGCCGAGGCGGCCCTTCCAGCTCTTCATCGTCATCTTTCTGCTTCTTCTTCCTCACCTTGGCGCCCAGGCCCTCGGCACGCATCGGGAAGAACAGATAGGTGGCCGCCACGCAGAACAGGCCAACGGCGATGTACAGTAGCCGGTTCCATAAGAAGACCCCGCTCCATGTGGGAATGAGGCTGTTCTGCTCAACGACGGTCCAGTAACGCGCAATCGCACGGATAGTGATGAACCCAATCGGATCGAAGATGCCAGGCCTGTTCAGGTCGAGGCTTCGCGTCGACTGCACCGCAACCAGCAGGATGAGATAGATCGCAAAGAGTGCGACACCCTGCAGGTATACGATCACAATGTTCCGCGTGAGGGCTGCAATGAGGAAGAACAGGGTACCAATGAAGAGGACCTGAAGTACGGGATAGTCGAGGAAAAGCTTCAGGTATACCAGCAGCAGATGGCCGTTGACCGGCATGACGCGCGTCGTATCTGTCCACCAGGCAAAGGAGCCCAGTACTTCTCCAACCACCAGGCCGAAGAAGATGCCGATGGTCGTTAACATCGAGCCGAGCCAGCGGCCGCCCAGGTATCCGAACTTCGAAATCGGCTTGGTGAAGAGCAACTGATATGTGTTCTGTTGAAAGTCGCGCAGGATCGATGGACCGAAGATGCCGGCCATGAGCAGCACGCCAAAGAACGACATGTTCAGCATCATGCGCAGGCTTGCATAGGGGCCGTTCAACATGACCTTACCGGCGCCGACGAACCCGAACGAGTCTGGAGCCGCGATCGACAGGAATGCAATCAGGCCGAAGACAAAGAAGTACACATACGTTGAGATACTCTTCAGCCGCAGCCTCAACTCGAATGAGAGGAAACTCAGAAACAGACTCATTGTTATCCCTCGCGGTTAAACCGCTTTCTGGTGGCGCTTCAGATTCAGGAAGTACACATCCTCAAGATCGCTCTCGATCGGTGTGAAGCCGTCTCCGGGAGACGATTCGGCATAGACGCGTACCTGGTGGAGACCAGCGGTCATCTGCGTCGAAATCACGTCGAAGTGCGCCTGGACCTCGTTCATCTCCTCTTCGCTTCGCACCAGGCGGCTGTAGATGCGGCCCCGCAGCAGCTCCAGCGACTCATTCGGCGAGCCTTCCAACAGCACCTGTCCACCGGCGATGATCGCCATACGCGGGCAAAGCTCCTTCACATCATCAACAATATGGGTGGACAGAATCACCACCGTGTTCTGTCCGATGGAGCTGAGGAGATTGAGAAAACGATTGCGCTCCGCCGGATCGAGGCCGGCTGTCGGCTCATCCACAATAATCAGGCGCGGCTTGCCCAGCAGCGCCTGTGCAATACCGAACCGCTGCTTCATGCCGCCCGAGTATCCGCTGAGCGTCTTCTTTCTTACATCCCACAGGTTGGTCTGCTTCAGCAGAGCCTCCACCTGATCCTTGCGCTCACCGGCATTCGTGATGCCCTTCATCACCGCCAGGTGATGCAGCATGTCCACCGCGTTCATCTTGGGGTAGACACCGAACTCCTGCGGTAGATAACCGAGCACCCGGCGCACGGCATCTTTGTTCTGCATGACATTCAGTTCGTCCAGCCAGATCGAGCCTTCGTCCGGGTCCTGCAGCGTCGCGATGGTACGCATCAGGGTCGACTTACCTGCTCCGTTTGGCCCCAGCAGGCCGAACATGTTGTTTCCGATCGTCAGGCTCAGGCTTTTGAGGGCCTGCACGCCATTTCCATATGTCTTGGAGATACCTTCAATGCGCAGCGACAACGTTCTGCCTCCGGAGGGAGTTGGTATGACACCCACCATACCGTCCTCCAGAGGCCGGGCAAACTCTTTTCTCAAGCCGAAGGATGCGAAATACAACTCTCTGTAATACCCTCATCCCCACTGCGGCATCTGAATCCGACATGGCCACGAAAAAAGCAGCGAAGAAATCCGGAACACGCAAAGCTACCGCCAAGGCCGCGGCGAAACGCTCCCCTACGGCCTCATCGGCAGTCGACAAGCAACTTGCGAAGTATCGCTCCATGCGCGACTTCGGCGTCACGGCTGAACCCGCCGGCGGCCACAAAACCGCCAAGCTCAGCGACCTTCCTTTCGTCATTCAGAAACACGCCGCCACTCGGCTGCACTATGACTTCCGGCTCGGCTGGAATGGTGTGCTGAAGAGCTGGGCGGTCGCCAAAGGGCCAAGCTATGTCGTCGCCGATAAGCGGCTTGCCGTCGAGGTCGAGGACCACCCGATGGAGTACGGAGGCTTCGAGGGCATCATCCCCAAGGGGCAATACGGCGGGGGAACTGTCATGGTCTGGGACCACGGCACCTGGGAGCCACAACCCGGGCACGATTTCGACGAAGGGCTGAAGAGCGGCTCGCTGAAGTTCATCCTGCATGGCGAAAAGCTGAAGGGAAAGTGGGCATTGATCCGCATGAAAGGCGGACGCTTCGCCGGCGACACCAAACCTGGCGCCAAGCCCAACTGGTTGCTCATCAAAGAACACGACGACTTCGAGCGTGGTCCCGATGATCCCCCTATCACCGAAGCTGAACCGGACTCGGTCGTCACCGGCCGGTCCATCGAACAGATCGCCGCCGCCGAAGATCACGTATGGAACAGCAAGGAGACCAGCACCAGCGACCAGCCCTGGTACAAACAGCCCTCGAAGGCGCCTGAAGAGTCTCCTCGCAGCCCCAAACCACCCGGCAAGGTCGCTAAAAGTGCAGTCTCACTCGGGAAGCTTCCTAAGGAGGAGCTTCCCGAATTTTTGAAGCCGCAGCTCGCCGTAGAAGCTTTCACTCCGCCAACCGGTTCCAACTGGATTCATGAGCTCAAACTCGACGGCTATCGCATTCAGGCCCACATTGACCACGGCAAGGCAAAGCTATTCACCCGGCGCGGGCTCGACTGGACACATCGTATGCGGCCGGTCGCCGCTGCCCTGGCGAAGTTTCCCGCGACGACAGCCATCCTCGATGGAGAGCTCTGTGCCGTACGTCCGGACGGCACCACCAGCTTTGCCGACCTGCAGGCTTCCTTCGAACACGGCGAGCGACGGCCGCTCACCTATTTCGTCTTCGATCTACTGCATCTCGACGGTCACAACCCGCGCGATCTGCCATTGCTCCAACGCAAGGCCATGGTCGAGAAGCTGCTGACGCAGCTTGACCATCCGCAGATCCAGATCTCGCAACATTTGCAAGGCGACGCGAATGCCATCTTTCAGAACGCCTGTAGCCTTCATGCCGAAGGCATCATCTCCAAACGCGGCGATGCACCCCATCGCGCGACACGGTCGCCGGAGTGGTTGAAGCTGATGTGCATTCGCGAACAGGTGTTCGTCGTCGGAGGCTTTACCCTTCCCTCCAACGCCATTCGCGGTGTGGGCGCTCTGCTGCTGGGGTATTACAACGAACAGAAGCAGCTCATCTATGCCGGGCGTACCGGCACCGGCTTCAATGCCAAGACCCATAAGATGCTGCGCGACAAGCTTGAGACCCTGCGGCAGAGCAGGCCGGCATTTCACACTGTTCCCCCGGACGGCCGCACAGGAGCCATCTGGGTAAAACCCGAACTCGTTGCGCAGGTCACCTTCACGACCTGGACCGCCGACAATCTCGTACGGCAGGCGGCGTTCCAAGGCCTTCGCGAAGACAAGCCCGCGGAAGAGGTCCGGCGTGAAGAGCCAACGGTTGCTCCTTCCGCCAAGCAGGAGAGAGGACGAATGCCGATGCCGCAAGCGTCACTGAAATCGACGGAGCAAAAATCTACGGCAGCTCGCGTTGCCACCAAAAAGAAGGCGACAGAAGCGGCTGCACCTGTCCGCCTGACGCACCCCGACAAGATTCTGGATACCGCCAGTCAGCTCACCAAACGGCAGCTCGCAGACTATTACTGGGCGATTGCGCCATACATGTTGCCGCACATTGCCAATCGCCCGCTATCACTGGTGCGGTGCCCTGATGGCGCCGGCAAGCAATGCTTCTTCCAGAAGCACGTGAATCACATGCTGCCGCCAGGCATCACGGGCACTCCTGTGCCTGATAAGAAGACTGGCAAGATCGAGCAGTACATCACTCTCTCCACGCCGGAGGCAGTGGCCGGACTGGCACAGATGGGAGTGCTTGAGATCCATCCCTGGGGATCACAGAACGATGACCTTGAACGGCCCGATCGCATTGTCATCGATCTCGATCCTGACACGGCAATCTCCTGGCACACTCTCTGCGATGCCGCCGCGGACGTGCGCGCTCGTTTGAAGAAGCTCGGACTTACTTCCTTCTTGAAGACGACCGGAGGCAAGGGACTGCACGTCGTTATCCCCGTGAAGCCGAAGCATGAGTATCCGGCGGTGAAGGAATGGGCACATGAGTTCGTACTGCAGATGGAGCGGGACAATCCACGTCTCTATCTCACCAAGATGAGCAAGGCCGCTCGCGCAAACCATATCTTCCTGGACTACCTCCGCAATGAAAGAGGAGCCACGGCGGTCGCTCCCTTCAGCCCCCGCGCGCGTGAAGGAGCTCACGTCTCGCTACCACTTCCATGGACGGATCTCAAGCTCTCCGAGCGGCCGGTCTTTACGGTCGTCGACTTCGAAATATGGAAGCCGCGGCTTAAACGTGACCCGTGGAAAGAGATGGGGAAGATCAAGCAGCAGTTGCCGATTTAGAGCGAGGACTTTTTGTTTGTCATTTCGCAGTGACCGAAGGTAACTGCCTCTCCAACGTATTGCCCTCAGTCGTTGCGCGTAGCGCAACCATTTCGCACCTGCGGTGCGAATGCCTTGCTTAAGGGGACGGCTTTCAGCCGTCCCGTAGAACGTCTTCATACTATGCGGCTTCAGCCGCTGAGGTCAGCACTTTGGAGCAGCAGATCTCTCCGCTTCGCTACGAGATAATGCGACCGAATGGAGTATTGCGGTTGCACTAGATTTGCCCTCAGCGGCTGAAGCCGCTTGCTTTGCGCAGCATGTATTCGCACGGCTGAAGCCGTGCACTTAAGCAAGGCAATTCGCGCGTAGCGCGATACCTCTTCTTCGCGGCTTCGCCGCAAAGAAGAGGTGATAAAGCTGGTCCTTCACTACGTTCAGGATGACAATTGGAAAGAGCTATGCTCTCTCGGTTAGGACCGACTTAACGCTTCAACTTTTAGCTTTCACCTTTTAACTCTTCCCGACTTACTTCACTCCAAATCCATACACCGTCTCCGACTCGAAGACCTCTCCCGGCCGAAGCACGACCGATGGAAAATGGGCATGATTCGGCGAATCGGGAAAGTGCTGTGTCTCGAAACAGAAGCCGGTCCGGGAGGTATAGACCGTGCCGAAGCGGCCGACCAGCACACCCTTCAGGTTATTGCCGGAATAGAACTGCATTCCCGGCTGGGTTGTCTTCACTGTGAGCGTGCGGCCGCTCTCGGGCTCGTACGCCTGTGCCGCGACGCGCATCGTTCCTGAATCGCCGTTCAGCACCCAGGTATGGTCATAGCCTTTGGCGAATTTCAACTGTTCGAACTCGGCATCGGCGCGGTCTGCAATCGCATACTCGGTGCGGAAGTCCATCGGTGTTCCTTCGACCGGAGCCAGCTCGCCCGTCGGAATCGATGTCTCATCCGTCGGCACAAACGCGTCCGCGTTAATGACGATGCGTGTGTTGGTAATGTCGCCGCGATCGTCGCCACGCAGATTCCAGTAAGCGTGATTGGTGAGATTGACCACGGTCGTCTTATCACTGGTCGCGCGATAGTGGATATGGAGATCGCTTCCCTTTAGGGTGTAAGTCACCGTGACCGTCATCGTTCCCGGAAAGCCCATGTCGCCATCCGGCGAGACCAGCGAGAGTTCAACGCCATCCGACACTTCCTTCGCAGTCCACAGCTTCTTGTCGAAGCCCTGCGGTCCACCATGGAGTGCATTCTGTCCGTTGTTCTGCGGAACCTGGAATGTCTGACCGTCGAGATTAAACCGGCCGCCGGCGATGCGGTTCGCGACCCGTCCAACTGTAGCGCCGAAGAACGCCGTATCGCGCAGCCACTCTTCCAACGTGTCGTAGCCCAATGAGATGTAAGCCATCTCGCCGTTACGGTCCTTTGTCTTCACGCTAACCAGACGGGCGCCCCAGCTCATCACGCGAGCCTCAACCTGCTCGCTCTTCAGCATGAAGATCTCTACCTGTGATTCATCCGGCAACGTGCCGAAGACAGCCTTGCTCACCACAACCTCTCCACCCATCCCTAAACCTCATCCTTTTTCGATTCGATTCTCTACGCGAACATTCTGACTCTACCTCTGGCTGAGGACTTCAGGGAACCCGATCTGTTTCCAGTGACTTCCGCCCTGGCTTTGGTTGCAACTTCGAACGATTTCCGTAAAACCGGCTCCAAACTCCTTGCCACCCCTCATCCCTGTCAACTATGCTCTGACCGGAGGGCCATACTGGTCTGACCAAAAATCCCCTTGGAGACCATCGCATGGCTGCAGTAACTCGCCCATCGAACTCGTCCAACCTTCGTTGGGTTGTCTGCTTCCTTCTCTTCCTTGCGACCACAATCAACTACATGGACCGTTCGGTCTTCTCGTTGATTGAGCCCGTTCTGCACGGAGTCTCCTTCATGGGCTGGAACCCGGCGGCCGACAAGTTCCATCAGCCAGTCTTCGACAACAACTTCGGCAATGTCGTCATCTTCTTTCAGATCGCCTACGGCATCGGCCTGTTGATCTCCGGACGCGTTGTCGACCGGCTCGGCACCAAGGCCGGCTATGCCATAGCCATCGCCGTATGGGGTCTGGCTTCGATGAGCCACTCCCTGGTGACCTCGGTTGTCGGTTTCTACATTGCGCGCGTCTGCCTGGGTCTGGGCGAAGCCGGTAACTTCCCTGCGGCCATCAAGGCCACCTCCGAGTGGTTCCCCTCGGAAGAGCGCGCTCTGGCGACGGGCATCTTCAACTCCGGCACTAACTTCTCCTCCCTGATAGCCCCGCTGTTGGTCGCTGCTGTGACCGCGCGTTTTGGCTGGCGCTATGCCTTCGTCGCTACCGGATCCATGGGCATGGTCTGGCTGGTACTCTGGCTGCTCTTCCCCTATGGTCGCCTGCGACCTTCGCAGGACACGCTTACGCAGCAGTATGTTGCACTGCCCGCGGAGAAGCAGGGCTTCCTCTCGATTCTGTTCACGCGGCGCGCCTGGGCCTTTGCTCTCGGTAAGGGACTTACCGACGGCGTCTGGTGGTTCTATCTCTTCTATCTGCCGCAGTTCCTCAACCGGAACTATGGGCTCGATCTGCGCGCGCAGTACTGGTTCCTGGTCACGGTCTATCTGTTCTCGTCGGTGGGCTCCATCTTTGGCGGTGCGCTTTCCGGCATTCTGATGAAGCGCGGGTTCTCCATCAACGCCGGCCGAAAGACGGCCATGCTCTCCATGGCCATCTCCGTCATTCCGATCGTCTTTGTGCCGCACGCCGGCTCACTGTTCGCCAACAACCCATGGCCGGCCACCGCGCTCTTCGCTCTGGCTGCGGCTGCGCACCAGGGCTGGTCCGCGAACCTCTTCTCCACCACCGGCGACATGTTCCCTTCGAGCGCTATCTCGACCGTCGTTGGCTTCGGAGGCGCCATGGGCGCACTGGGCGGCGCCGTCTTTACCGCTGTGGTCAAGAAGAACCTCTCGCTGCACCCGACGCTAATCTTCACCATGGCCGGCACGGTATACCTTCTGGCCCTCGTGATCATTCATCTGCTAGTGCCTCGCATGGGACGCCCGCTCGAAGCCGCCGAATAGGTTGAACCAGTTCGACCATTTTCCGTACCAAAGTGGTATGCTTCGAGCGACCGCAAGGACTTGAATAGAACCATGCCGACGAAGCCATCCAACAGCCGCACAACGGCGAAACCACACTCCCAGCTCACCATGCAGGTGGTGGAGCACGTCCGTTCCCTGATCGCCCGTGGTGAGCTGCGTCCCGGCGATCGCCTGCCGCCCGAGCGTGAACTGGCGAAGAAGCTCGACATCTCCCGCTCTTCGCTCCGTGCCGGCATCGGATTTCTGTCGGCCATGGGTGTGTTGAAGTCGCGTCACGGGGCCGGCACCTTCGTCTCCGATGGTCCCCCGGCCCTGGATCGCAACTCACTCAATGTTCTGGGAGCGCTGCACGGCTTCCTGCCCTGGCAGATGTTCGAGGCGCGCCTTGTGCTGGAAGCGGATCTCTCCGCGCTTGCTG
>JABFXN010000312.1 GCA_013361705.1 Acidobacteriaceae bacterium | reverse complement strand
ATCGACGTTCCAGAAAGCACCTCCGCGGCGGCTTCGGACGTTCCGTCGCTTGGTCTTCCTCTGTTCCTTTTCTTTGTCCTTCTGCTTGCCCTGTACGGAGCGTATGAGAGCAGCTTCAACGTCTGGCTTACCACCTACATGCTCCGCTATGGAGGGCGTTCGCTTTCTGAAAGCCAGGCCGTGACCTCCGCATTCTGGATCGCTCTCGCCTGCGCCCGCCCCCTCTCTTCAGCCATCCTTTTGCGTCTGAAGGACACCATCCTGCAGCGTCTTGCGCTGGTAGCGTTGCTGATCAGTACAGTGGCGCTCCTCTTCGCTCATACTGCCGTCGAAATCACCGCCGTGGCCATCATTCTGGGGCTTTCGCTCGGGCCCGTCTTTCCCGTGACCTTCGCCCTGATCCTCGGCCGCAAACCTTCTCCACGGCAGGCAGGTGTCATCCTTGCCGCCTCCGGCCTGGGAGCCGCCCTTCTGCCATGGCTTATGGGAGTTGTCTCACGGCAGTCGGGCTCGCTGCGTACGGCATTCCTGCTTCCGCTTGCCGTCGCTGTCAGCCTGTTGCTGCTCTCCTTTAGGCTGACCCGTTCGGAGCAATAGAGGATTTACCTGCTACCGGCCGAAAGTTCGCCTAGAACCTCAGCGTCACGCATAGCCTCTACGTCCTCGATACGGAAGACATGGGTTTCCTTCGGAGGCTCGAACCGTCCCGACCCTAGATACGCGGCGACAATGCCGGCCGTTAGCTCCGGATGCAGGACTGCCAGCGGAACCAGATATTTCTTCGATTTCACCAGTGATTCGGCAACTCCGTTCACGCGGGTGCTGCGAGGGATATCGCCGGGCACCTGCGGAATGACGAAGGTAGTCAGTTCCAGCTCATCGTGTTTGCGGGCGTACTTCACGAATGATTTTGCAATCTGCTTCGGCGTGGTTATGCCGCCATCCGCCAGAATATTGCGGTGAACCGCCTTCGGGAAGTACAGATTCAGCAGCTTGCGCGAGAAGTCGGCACAGTTCTGAAACAGGAGGTTGAAGTGGCTGCGATTATGGCCTTCGTTGTAAGCCGTAATCAGCGCCGCATCCTGCGCAGCCGTCGTTCTCACCTGGAAGCCGTAGATCTTGCGGTCGTACGAAGATCCCACCATCTGGATCCAATCGCCTTCCGGGGCGCTTCCATCCGCCTCATCCGGCACAACCTCACGCAGGTGGCGACGGCGGTATGCATCCCGAAGATCCGTCTCCAGCTGTGCTGTCGCAGCCAACGGGATGTCGTTTCTATCTTCCACGGCATACAGGTATGGAATCAGTGGAATGGCTACCCAGTCGTAGTGATTCACCTTGTAATAGCGGCTGATCACCACTCCCAGCTCGCCAGGCGTGCATGTCCGCAGGCTGACCGGAGTCTCGGCGCAGACATGGTCAAGATAGATGGCAGCGTGGCCTGTCGGATTCATCTCTCCGAACCGGCCGAACGGTTCCTCCACGAGCAGTGCGACACTGCCCTGCGCGGCAAAAGAGGCAAAAAACAGTGCCGCACATATTCCCCAACGGCAAAATCTCGCAAACCCAAATAAGCTCATCAGTCCCGTATCTATTTCGATGCAAGTTAAACAACCTGTTTGTGACTTCCTAGGCTTCAACCGTCATAACAGAAAAAAGTCGCGACGGGATTGGTTGCTCACATTGCCTGCGATAATGATTACTGTGAGCGAAGTTATTGTGCAAGAACGGGTTATCACGCTTGCGATTACCGGAGCCAGCGGTGCGATCTTCGCACGGCTTGCTCTTGAGATGCTGGATACCGACGCTCGCGTTCGCCGCATCCATCTGGTTGCATCGGATGCGGCTCTCCGCGTTTTTGCCGAAGAGCTGCAACTCGCCGGCCGCACCCAATTGGTGGAACGTCTTCTTGGCCGAAGCTCAGACAAGATCGTGCATCACGGACAGGACGACATAGGAGCAGCGATTGCCAGCGGAAGTCATCTTAGCCACGGCATGATTGTGCTTCCCTGTTCCATGGGTACCTTGGCAGGCGTCGCCAACGGCCTTGCCTCTAACCTGATTGAGCGCGCGGCGGATGTCACGCTGAAAGAGCGCCGTCCGCTGGTGTTGTGTGTGCGGGAGACGCCGTTCAACCGCATTCATCTACGGAATATGCAGCTCGCAGCGGAGGCCGGTGCAACTATCTATCCGGTTATTCCGACCTTCTATAACCATCCTCAGAGCGTCGAGGATATCGCTCGCAACTTTGTTCATCGTGTTCTGGCGCATATCGGTCTGCCGCAGGCAGGGGCGTATGAGTGGAAGCCGGAAGACTGAATAGTGGTCTCGCTTCGTACAGTCATACTTTCTACTACGCGAACGACAATTCAAAAGAGATCGGCACCAGTGCTTGTGACAGTAAGGGCCGGGCCCATGTCCCGGTGCACGGGTTGTTCAAGATTGGTCGATTCCCTTCCAGAAACCAGGAACTAGTAACCAGCAACTCGCTTCACTTCGGCCATTCTCTACGGCCGCCGGCGGTTGCGGGCTCTGAGGCGAGAAATTCCTTTGTCGCTGCAAAGACTGGTACCGGGCACTCGCGTGGAGCCAGATGTCCGCAGCCATCCACGATCTCCAGCCGCGCCTGCGGTACCAGTTGCTGTAGCCTCTCTCCGGTCACGGGCGGAATCAGACGATCCATCTTTCCCCACACGACCAGCACGGGCAGTTTCAAGCCGCTCAAGCGGAAGTCCATCAGCTCGCGCCCAATGGTCATCGCGCGGATACTCCGCTGCGTCACCCATCCATTCTCGGCGGCCCGCCGCACGACATCGCGAGATACGAAGTCCGGCAGACGTGTCGGCACCGGCTCCAGAACACGCAGCAGCTCGGTTACCTCGTCGATGCTCTTCGGCGTGAAGTTGTCGAACGAGAAATCCACCTGGAAGTAGAGTCCCGCGGTGTCATACAACACCAGACGCCGAACGCGCTGCGGATAATCGACCGCCAGACGCATGCTTACCCAGCCACCCATCGACCAGCCGATCACGTCCGGCTGTGCCAGGTGCATAGCGTCCATGAACTGCGTCACCATCTTCTCTTCTTCCGCAATCGAGTAGTCGGAACTCTGGGGCTTTGCAGACCGGCCGTAGCCCAGCAGATCAGGCGCGTAGACGTGATATCCCTCACCGGCAAAACGAGGCATCAACTCAGCCCAGTCTTCGACGCGGCTTCCCAGTCCGTGAACCAGCAATAGCTGCTTACCGTTCACAGGCCCGGCTTCGACGTAGTGAATTCGGTGACCGTCAAGCTCGATGTAATGGCTGCTTACGCCCTGCCGCCACATCTTGTAGCGCAACAACTGATCGCTCACCCACAAGGGCCGCAGATAAAACACTGCACCAGCGAAGAGGACCACAAGTAGAAGACTTCCAAGGATGCGTAAGAACCAGCGCTTCATCAGATCAGTTGAACCCCAGCTTGCGGCAGAGACTGTCGACCCGTGCCTTTACCTCTGACGGCATCTCCAGCATCTCCGGCCATTCGCGGTTGAAGCCTTCGGCGGCCCACTTCCGCGTTGCATCAATGCCCATCTTGCTGCCGTAGTTCGGTAGACGCGATGCGTGATCCAGAGAGTCCAGCGGCCCCAGCGTGAACTGGATATCACGCTCCGGATCGATGTTGTTGGTTACGCGTAGCGTCACCTCGGCCAGATCCTGCACATCGCAGTCCTCATCTACCACGATCACGATCTTGGTGAACATTGCCTGTCCCATCGACCAGATGGCGTTCATCACCTTGCGCGCCTGCCCGGCGTAGCTCTTCTTGATGGAGACGATCATCAGGTTATGGAAGACACCCTCCGGCGGCAGATTCACATCCACAATCTCCGGACAGGTCAGCTTCATCAAAGGCAGGAAAATACGCTCCACCGCCTTCCCCATCCATGCATCTTCCATCGGAGGCTTGCCCACTATCGTGGCAGCATACACGGGGTCTCTGCGATGCGTGATGCACGTAATGTGAAAAACGGGATATTCGTCCTTCATGGTGTAGAAGCCAGTGTGATCGCCAAAGGGGCCTTCGGTCCGCAGCTCTGTCAGATCGACATAGCCTTCCAGCACGATCTCTGCATGCGCCGGCACCTCCAGATCGACCGTCTCGCACTTCACCAGTTCCAGCGGATGCTGCCGCAGGAAGCCAGAGATCAGGTATTCCTCTACCTCCGGTGGAGCAGGCACAATCGCCGCAAAGGTTGTCGCCGGATCGGCGCCAATTGCTACCGCGACCTCCATCCGGCTGCCGCGAATCTTCGTCAGCACCTGCTGCGGCACACTGCTTACATCGGTAGCGGCTGCGGTTCCCCCCTGCGTCAGGGCCATCACGTTCACCGCATCGGAGCTATTACCGGCAGCCTCACGCAGGACCTCGCGCAGGTGCTCCGCGGCGTTCTTCTGCCGCTGCCAGTGCATGCCAGTCGTCTGACCGTCGTAGACCTGCATGCGGTACATACCCAGGTTGCGCTTACCGCTCTTCGGATCTTTCGTCGTGACCAGCGGCAGCGTTATAAAGCGGCCACCGTCCTGCGGCCAGGTCTTCAACACCGGAAACTCAAGGACGTCGAAGTTTTCGCGGCGGATCACCTCTTTGCAGGAAGCGTCCTTATTGCTGACGACTTTGGGGAAGAACCGGCCGACTTCTGCAAGCTTGGGCAGCATCTTCAGCTTATCCATCAGGCCGCCGGGCATTGGCGGATGCAGCAGCTCCTCAATGCGTCCTGCGACTTCATCGAGCGAGTTCACGCCCAGCGCCATCATCATGCGGCGTTCTGAACCGAACTGGTTCATCAGGACGCGGCTTCCGGAGTATCCCTTCACGTTCTCGAAGAGAAGCGCCGGACCATCGCTTTTGACCGCACGGTCGGCGATCTCGGCCATCTCGAGGATCGGATCGACCTGCTCGCGAATCCGCACGAGTTCCCCAGCCTGCTCCAACGCCTTGATCCAATCCCGCAAATCCCGAAATGCCACTCGACTCTCCTTACCACCCCTTATCCTACCCTGCGCTACGCTGAAGATATGCCCCTTCAGCCTGCTACACGTGACGATCTCCCGGCCATCTGCGCGATCGAGTCACTCTATCCCGCATACATCACCGTGCAGCCGGCGGAACAACACCTTGCGGCGCTCGATGATCCCAATCTCGCTTACCTCGTTGCGCGGGACGCGGACGGCAGCGTTGCAGGATATGTGATCATGGCCGGGCGTCGCTCGCCGCACCACATCATCGAGCTGCGCCGCATCGCCGTACGCAATCCCAGCCGGCGGCTAGGCCGTCCGATGCTGCTTGAGGCCATGCGGCTCGCCTTCCGCGAGTATGGTGCGCATCGGCTATGGCTTGATGTCGCCGAAGAGAATGAGAGAGCACAGGCGCTCTACCGTTCTGCCGGCTTCCTGCAGGAGGGAATTCTGCGAGAAGCCCACTATCACGATGGCCGCTATAGCTCGCTGGTGCTGATGTCGATGCTGGAACAGGAATACAAGGAACAAGAAGGCAAGGAACAAACTTAGAGGCGGCAGTGTCTATGGCAGCGTACGCATTCCTCGCTGGATGCGCACTCACATGAAGGAGAGTGCCACCATGCTTGAGTCTGCGCTGATCGAATCCACAGGACGCATTCACACCGCCCGCCGCTACACAGCTATCGCCTCGATTGGTCTCCAGCTAGTTATTGGAGCCGCCTGCATTACCTATCCGCTCCTCTACCCCGAAGCACTTCCCAGGTCGGCGATCACACCACTGCCGCTTCAGCCGCCGATGGTTGCCAAAGCGCCGCAAGCTATCGCGCAGGCTGCAGCGAAAACAGTGTCACCGAAGACCCCGATGGTGGATAACGCATTTACTGCTCCCCAGCATATTCCGCGCCTCCCCGACGCGACGCCGGACCAAGGTCTCGCAGAGAATGGCATCCCAAATATCGGCCTCGGCACAGGGAATAGTACGAACAACGTCATCGGCTCAGTGCTTTCGAATCTTGGGCCGACTCCTCCCGTTGTCAGCGTCGTCCCCAAGCCTAAGCCCGCGGTCCAGCGTGTCTCGGAAGGCATTACACGCGGCCTTCTGTTGAAGCCCATCTCCCCGGTCTATCCGGCCATAGCCCGAGCCGCTGGAGTCCGCGGCACAGTTATCCTCACGGCGATGATCTCGAAATCGGGAACGATCGAGAGCCTGCAAGTAGTCAGTGGCCCTGAAATGCTCCGCGGCGCAGCCCTCGACGCCATCCGCACCGCACGCTATCAGCCTTATCTTCTGAACGGAGAACCCACAGAGGTTCAAACCACTATCACCATCAACTTCACCATGGGCAGCTAGAAAGACGGGCCCATGTCCCCGGGGGACATGGGGCACCCGGTGCATGGGTTATCTCGAATTTGTCGATACGCCCTAGGAACCAGAAAGTAGCAACCAGCAACGAGAATCAGGCGCTCACTGCGAGCTTTGACCCGGTGGAAGCAGGCTCGACGTACTCTTCCAGGGGATATCCGGCCTGCTTCCACCCGTCAAAGCCGCCTTTCAATGGCCTTACGCGGTAAATACCCAGCTTGTGCAGCCGCAGCGCTACCTTCGCGCTGGTCTCCTCGCTCGGACAGGTGCAGTACAGCACCACGTCCCGGTCGCGCGGAATCTGGTCGTGCTGCTTCTCCAGCTCTGCCGGCTGAATGCGGACTGCCCCTGGCAACACCCGAGGATCCGGGAGGTAGTCCAGCGGATGCCGCAGATCCACGATGAACGGCGCCATAGTTCCGTCTTCCGAGGCTGTGTCGATCATCTTTTTCAGCTCGGAAGCGTCCAGACGAAGCTCGCGCACGCTCAAAAGGAACTTGCGCTGCCGCCAGACCTTCTGCACAAGGAAGCCGATGACAAGCAGAACGAACAGAACCCCTGCAAATCTTCCCATCCAGTGGAAGAACGCTGCGTTTCTCTTGGCGATATCGCCGAAGAACCGGCCGGCGAAGATGTACGCACTTCCCCAGATCAGTGCCCCCAGCCCATCCATGACCAGGAACTTCGGATAGGACATACCGGTCTGTCCGGCAACCGGTGGCGCCAAAGTATTGAGGCCCGGCACAAATTTGGCAAAGAGCAGGGTCACACCGCCGCGGCGGCCGAAGTACCCCTCGGTCTTTTTGACGCAGGCGCTGGCCTCGAGGCTCAGCCGGCAGACCAGCTTCACTACCCTGCCTCCAAACCGGCGCCCAAGCCACCACCAGACAGAGTCCGCCAAAAGACACGCTATTACGACTGCAGCCAGAGCAATGGAGGCGTGCAGCTTGTGGGCAGCCGAAAGCGTTCCCACCGTAAGCAGTGCGGGCGTTGTCGGAATTGGAATGCCGAGCTGCTCCAGCAGCACCCACGTGAACAAAATCACGTAGGCATACTGCACAAAGAACTCGATGGCGATAGGCATGAGAGTGGCCCCGGAGGAGGTTACATCCTAACTCACTAGATGTATGGATGGGTAAAGAAGGTGCAAAGCAGCAAAAAGAGCCTGCCCCGCCGGGGACAGGCTCTCCTATTTTAGGGCTTCGGAAGTAAATTTACTCCGCAAAGGTCAGCGGCATCTCCACCAGGTGTTGGCTGAGGAACCAGCTCTGCAGCTCGTTCGGGCGGAGCACATCGCTGACCGCCAGATCGTTAGTGCCGTCATCGCCCGCCTTGTCGGCTGCTTCGGCGAGCTCGCGGCACTCCTCAATGATGTGCCGGTGTGCATCCAGCAGACGTGAAATCTGCACTGGAACCTCTTCCCGGCCGCGGGGCGGACGCTGAATCTTTGATACCTCAGCCACATCCGCTCCCATCGCGATCGTGACACCACCCAGCAACTGGATCCGCTCGGCGATCACATCGACGATCTCGACCTGCTCTTCGAAGTGCTTATCAAATAGAAGGTGAAGCTGGTAGAAGGTAGGTCCCGCCACCTGCCAATGGTGCTTTTTATACATGTCACGGAGGGTGATCGAGTCCGCCAAAAGCTGGTTCAGCTTAGCGCACATCGCTTCACGAACATCGGACTCCAGAGCGTTCGGAAGATCCTTCACCACCGAACCGTACTTCTGGATCTCCTTCGCCTTCTCATGCCAGTGGGGCGTGATCAGGTCTTTGTTCTCAACCTTCTTCATAGCGACAGCCATTGTTATTTCTCCTTGGGGAATCCCACATCGAGCTTAGGATGCAGGCTTCCCCAATTCGGATTGCCGCTACTTGATTCGTACCTCCGGCACGACCGAATAACCGGGCCGCAACGAAAGATCCTTGTTTTCTTCCTTCAGGTTGGTGAAGTCAACGCGCACCGGAATACGCTGTACCACCTTCACGTAGTTACCCGTGGCGTTCTCGGGCGGGAAAAGGCTCAGCCGCGAGCCTGTCGCTCCGCCAATCTGGGTAACCTTGCCCTTGTACTCACGTCCACCCAGGGCGTCTACCTTGATGACGACCTCCTGGCCGGGATGCATCTTCTCGAGCTGGGTCTCCTTGAAGTTAGCCGTAACCCAGAGGTTCTCCAGCGGCACAATCGTCAGGAGATTCTGCCCGATGGACAGGTTCGCTCCCACCTGGACATTCTTCTTGTTCACAATGCCAGTCACCGGGGCAGTGATTTTGGTGTAGCTCAGGTTTAGCTTGGCCTGGTCGACCCTGGCTTGCGCCTGCCTGACCTCGGCAGCAGCGGCAGTGGCGCGAGCCTCCTGAACCTTAACCTGTTGAGGACCATTCTTGGCAGCCTGGGCAGCACTGGCCTGAGACTGAATCAGTTTCTGCTGCGATTGGCGGACCGCTTCCTGCTGCGCCACCAGAGACGACTGGGCCTCGAGGTACTGGGCCTTCTGGGCGGCAGCGGTCGCTACGGCTGCGTCGAACTGCTGCTTCGAGATCACGTCCTTGGCCACCAGCGGCGTATACCGCTGTACGTCCAGATCTGCTTTGGTCAAGTTCGCCTTCGCCTGTTCCACTCGAGCCTCGGCAGCCGCGACCTGCTTCTGGGACTGCGCCACGGCGGCGATCGCTCCCTGGACATCAGAACTCGTGGTCGAGGTTTCTGTACGAGTGCTCAGGCTCGTGATCGGCACATTCACCGTTGCCTGCTCCTACGACGCCTCGGCATTCGCCAACTGCGCTTCGGCCTGCTGCAGCGCTACTTCATAGTCCTTCGGATCGATCTCCGCCAGCACTTTGCCGGCCTCGACCGTCTGGTTGTCTTCCACGTAGACCTTGATGACCTGGCCGGTCACACGCGAACTCACCTGGTACAGATCGCCATCCACCTGGGCGTCATCGGTATCTTCAGTGAAGGTGCTGCGCCAGTAGAACAAGCCGCCCGCCAGTGCCAACAGCACCAGCACCGCGATTATGATGACGCGCCGCTTGGCCTTCTTCTCCGGCTGCTCGGGCGCCGTATCATCGCTGCGCTCCTGCACAGCCTGCGGCTGAATCCTCTGCTGTTCCTGATTCTGTTGTCCGTCCGCCACGGTCACTTTCCTCCCACGTAATCTTTGTAGTTCGTCTGCGCTACACCCAACGCACGCGCCAGCTCCAGCTTGGCAAGATTGTGCTGATACAGCGCACTAATGTACTGATCGTTTGCCTGCGCGGACTGCGCCTGCGCCTGAGACACCGCAAGGTTATCGCTCACTCCGGACTTGAACCGCTCCTGCGCTTCACTCAAAGCCTCATTCGCCGTAAGCACGTTGGTATGCGTTGCCTCTATCAGCTTCGCCGCGGATTGAATATCCAGAATCGCCGTGCGAATGTCCTGATTGACCTGCTGCACCTTATCGGAAAGCTGAGCCCGTGCCGTCTGGTAACTCGCATCCGCTACTTCTTCATCGCCGTGCGTCTTCGCAATCTGAAGCAGCGGAGCCTTGACATTGCCGCTCGCCGTATAGGTTCCATGCGAGTGTCCTGGCGTGGGTCCGATGTCGCCATAGTCACCGCTCACCGTCACCGCCGGAAGCTGCTGCGCCCATGCTGCCGTCTTCTGTGCATCCGCGCCTTTCAGCGTCTCCTCAGCAGCGGCCAGATCCTTCCGGTTCTTCAGCGCCTGCTGGAAAGCAGCATCCGCATTCAGATTCTCAAGCGGAGCGAACGGAGCCGTATCCGTCAGCCTGAACTCCTGCTCCAGTGGCAAACCGATCGTGCGCGCGAGAGCGAGTTTGTCCTTTGCCAGGTCGTTCTTGGCTGAGATCAGTTGCTGCTGCTGGTTCTGATAGTCCACCTGGGCCCTCAGAACATCAAGCTTCGGGCTCGTACCGGCATCGTGGGCGGCTGTCGCCTGATCCAGGCTCACCTTCGACGAGTCCACCTGAGCCTGCACGCTCTCCACGCGCGACGCATCCGCGATGCATAGCAGGTACGCATTACCAACCGTCAGGGTGACCATGTCGCGGGCATCTTCCGCGTTGAGCTTCGATGCCGCGAAGTTATGTTTCGCCGCGATGTAGTTTTCCAGCGATTGAACATTGATCACAGACTGGGACAGGTATCCACGGAAGTCGAAGACCTGGAACGGTCCGACAATCGGGCTCACTCCGGGGAAGCTAAGACCGAACGCCGCAAGGTTGACCTGCTGCACGTTATAGGTCATCTCACCACGTGCCGTCGGCAGCAGAGCCTGCAACTCCTGTAGCCGCTTGCCCCCGGACTCTTTCACCGAAGAGGTTTCCAAAATCAGTCCGAGGTTCGTCTTCAGTCCACGTTGGATGGCATCACCGAGACTCAAATCGAGAACCCCATCCGTGGCTTTCCCCTCCACGACCGAGCCCTTGAAGTTGTCTTGCCCATTCGTCCCTGTCGTGCTCCGCGACTGCTGTTGCAGCACACCTTGTGCTGTCTGCACCGCCGCGGCGCCAGAACCCGGCGAAGTATTACCCCCGCCCGAAGGCGCCACACCGCTGCGCGACTGCTGCTGCGCACCGAGGGCTCCAGCCAGGAGCATTGCCGGCAAAACCAAGATCTTTCTCTGCGCCATTGTCCTCATGCTAATCGGAACCGCACATCACACCTCGCCGGTCTTGATCCGCCGGCCCTTTTTCATACGACTGGAGCGGTTGTTCTTCCTTTGGATGCAGGCCCCTGCGCCGAACGCTTCAAAAAAGTTGCATTTCATCTTCCATTCCGCCGAATCCCTCTGACATACCACCCCTAGCATCTTGCACACAGGGCCCTTTCACCTGCACCCTATAGCCATGATTCGCACCGGACTCATCGGCTTTGGCCTCGGCGGTCGTGTTTTTCACGCGCCCTTTATCTCCGTTACCCCCGGCATGGAACTAACCGCGGTGGTGCAGCGTGGCCCGTGGAAGCAATCCTTCCCCTCGGCTTCAGAACAGTACCCGGGCGTCCGCATCGTCGCCTCCGTCGAAGAGCTCCTGGCCATTGAAGAGCTCGACCTCATCGTTATCTCCACGCCGAACGAGTCTCACTTTTCTCTGTGCCATGCAGCACTCTCTGCCGGGAAGCACGTCGTTATTGATAAGCCCATTACGACCTCATCCGAGGAAGCGAAACAGCTTATCGACCTTGCCGAGTCGAAGAACCTCATCTTCGCCCCCTTCCAGAACCGGCGCTTTGATGCGGACTTCCGCACCGTCGAACGCATTCTGGACTCCGGCCGTCTTGGTCGCCTGGTCACCTTCCGCGCTCACTTCGATCGCTTTCGCCCAGGCATTCGTCCGAATACCTGGAAAGAGAGCGGCGCCCCGGTCAACGGCCTGCTCTTCGATCTCGGACCGCACCTTGCCGACCAGCCGCTTGCACTCTTCGGTAAGCCAGACTTCGTTACCGGCTCAGTCCGTACAGACCGCGACAATTCTGCGATCGAAGATGCCTTCGACATTCGCCTCGACTACCCACGCCTGACGGTTCATCTCTCGTCGAGCATGATCGCCGCCTCGGCTTCGCCGCGTTTCCTGCTGCACGGCACGAACGGCAGCTTCGTGAAATACGGCCTTGACCCGCAGGAGCCTGCTTTGCTCGCCGGTCAGCGACCAACCGTAGACGGAGAATGGCTTTGCGAACCAGAATCGGCCTGGGGCACCCTGGTCCTTGCCGATCAAGCATCCGGAGGTACGGTTTCAGAAACAGTTCCATCTGAGACCGGCGACTATCGCCTGTTCTTCGCAAATGTGCGCGACGCGATCACTGGTAAGGCTCCGCTGACGATTCCAGCCATTCACGGTCTGCGTATCACCCGCGCCCTCGAGCTAGCCCGCCAGAGCAGCGAGGAAAAACGCTCCCTCCCGTTTACCGAAGCTGAGTGGAATAACAGGTAAACTCAACCGAGTAATGAACGAATCACAGCCTTCCTCACTTCCTGCCGGCTTTCTGTGGTCTGCCACGAAAGCCGGTATCAAGGCCTCCGGGAATCCCGATCTGGCCCTGGCTCTGGCGCCCGAAGGCGCCACCGCAGCCGCAGCTTTTACCAGCAATCAAATGGTCGCCGCTCCCATCGTCATTGGACGGCAGCATATCGCCACCTCCCAGGGCCGCGTTACGGCACTGCTGATCAACGCCGGCAATGCCAACTGCGCTACCGGGCAACAGGGGCTGGATGCCTGTGTAACGTCCTGCGATACATTGGCGGCTCTGGCCAACTGCGGCCGGGAAAATATCTTCCCTTCCTCCACCGGCATCATCGGAGTTCCTCTTCCGGTCGAGAAGATTACCGCCGCCCTTCCCGCTGCCTTCGCGGCCCTTGCCGGCACTGAAGAAGCGGCGGACAGTTTCCGCCGCGCGATTATGACGACGGACACCAAGCCGAAGTCGGCACGCGCCACAGTCATCTACAAGGGCAAGTCAGCTTCAATTTTCGGAGTGTGCAAGGGAGCAGGCATGATCGGCCCTCAACTCGGGCCGCCGCACGCCACCATGCTGGTGTACCTGTTTACGGATATCGCGGCTACTCCTGCCCAGCTTCGCGAGGTCCTCGGCCCGGCGGTAGAGGCCAGCTTCAACTCCATTTCGATCGACGGCGATACTTCCACGAACGACACCGTACTCCTGCTTGCCTCCGGTGCCAGTGGCCTGACCCTAGACAGCGACACCACGGATGCCTTCCGGAGCGCCCTGAACCGGGTTACCCAGGATCTGGCTCACCAGATCGTCGACGACGGCGAAGGCGTCACACATGTGGTCACGCTGCACGTCAGCGGAGCCGCCTCGATTGCAGACGCCCAGGCGATCGCGCGCACGATCGCCAATTCTCCGCTCTGCAAAACTGCATGGTCCTCTGGCGATCCGAACTGGGGACGTCTTATCGCCGCAGCGGGCCGCTCGGGGGTCGTCTTCGACCCCACCCTTGCGTCCATCTATATCGGCGATCAGCCGGTCTTTGAAGCAGGCACCCGATCTCCTCATTTTGATGAGGCGGCGGCGCACGCGGTCATGCTGCAGCGCGAATACACCATCTTGCTGAATCTCAACGCCGGCCAGGCAGAGACCCGTTTCCTGACCTGCGATCTCACACACGAGTACGTCACCATCAACGCCGACTACTCCACCTAGCATTTCCGCCCGCTCCTGAAAACAGGAGCGGGCCCATCTTTTTGATTCCCCAGCAAGAACCTCAATACTTCGCACATCCGTGCGGTGATCGCACGGAAACGGTGACGCGCGTATGGGTAACGGTTTATCGTGGTAGGCGGCAGGCTGATATCCGCCCAAACTTCTACTTATAGGGGTGCCCCGCAATGTCCACGAAGCTCGATAACCCTCCGGCGACCGCCAATCCCGATTTCCTGGCTGAAGTCTCCGAATGGATTGAAGCATTTGACGAGCTCGTCGTCGCCGAAGGCCACGAACCCGCCGCTGAGCTGCTGTCTGCGCTGAAACAGCGCGCTGCCGAAGCCGGCGTGGCTGCTACCGGCGAACTGACGACCCCATATCGCAATACTATCCACGCCCATGATGAGGTTCCCTATCCCGGCGATCGCAATCAGGAGCGCCGTGTCGAGGCCCTGATCCGCTGGAACGCCATGGCCATGGTGCACGGCCAGAACAAGAAGGATGCCGGCATCGGTGGTCATATTTCGACCTACTCGTCGCTGTGCACCCTGCTTGAGGTTGGTTACAACCACTTCTTCCGCGGCAAGTACGGCGACCAGCCCGGCGATTTCATCTACTTCCAGGGGCATGCCTCGCCCGGTGTCTACGCCCGCGCTTTCCTCGAAGGCCGCCTGAGCGAAGATCACCTGAAGAACTTCCGCCATGAGCTCCGTGATAAGCCCGGCCTGTCGTCCTATCCCCACCCGTGGCTGATGCCGGAGTTCTGGAACTTCCCCACCGTTTCCATGGGCATCGGCCCACTGAATGCGATTTACCAGGCGCGCTTCATGCGTTACCTGGAGAACCGTAATCTGATCCAGAAGACGGGCCGCAAGGTTTGGGCCTTTGTCGGCGACGGCGAGTCGGACGAAGTAGATACCCTTGGCGCGATCGGTCTTGCTTCGCGTGAGAAGCTCGACAACCTGATCTTCGTCGTCAACTGCAACCTGCAGCGCCTGGACGGTCCGGTCCGCGGCAACAAGCGCATTATCGACGAGCTGGAAGGTGTCTTCCGTGGCGCCGGCTGGAATGTCATCAAGGTGGTCTGGGGCGCGGACTGGGATGAACTCTTTGCCCGCGACTACAAGGGCCTGTTGCTCAAACGCATGGAAGAGTGTGTCGACGGCGACTTCCAGACCTTCAAAGCCAAAGGCGGCGCCTATCTCCGTCAGCACTTCTTCGGTAAATATCCAGAGCTGCTGGAGATGGTGGCCGACAAGACCGATGAGCAGCTAGCCCGGCTGCACCGCGGCGGCCACGACCCCGCCAAGATCTTCAACGCCTACAAGCGCGCAACCGAATACACCGGCGGCCCGACCGTCATCCTGGCCAAGACCGTCAAGGGTTATGGCCTGGGAACGACGGAGGCCCGTAACGCCAGCCACCAGGAGAAGAAGCTTACCGACGAGGGGTTGGCGGCGTTCGTCAAACGTTTCGATATCCCCGTATCGGAGCAGACCGCCAAGGATGCGGGTCTCTATCACCCCGGACAGGATGCTCCGGAGATCCAGTACCTGCAGGCTCGCCGTAAGGAGCTTGGCGGCTACCTGCCGGTTCGCGAAGTTCCCGCACTGAACTTCAAGGCGCCGTCCCTGGAGTTCTTCAAGGAGTGGATGGCGGGCAGCAAAGGCCGCGAAGTTTCCACCACCATGGGCTTCGTCTCCATGCTTCGTTCCCTGCTCAAGGAGCCGAACTTCGGCAAGTTTGTCGTGCCGATCGTTCCTGACGAAGGCCGTACCTTCGGTCTTGAATCCGTGATCAAACAGGTCGGCATCTATGCCTGCGAAGGTCAGAAGTACACGCCGCACGATGCCGACATGCTTCTGAGCTATCGCGAAGAGAAGGATGGCCAGATCCTCGAGGAAGGCATCACCGAGGCGGGCTCGATGGCCAGCTTCACCGCTGCGGGAACGGCCTACTCCAACTACGGCATTCCTTCGATCCCGTTCTACATGTACTACTCGATGTTCGGCTTCCAGCGCGTCGGAGATATGGCGTGGGCATTTGCGGACTCTCGTGGAAAAGGCTTCCTGATGGGAGGGACAGCTGGGCGCACCACCATGTTGGGTGAAGGTCTGCAGCACCAGGACGGCCACTCGCCCGTACTGGCAAGCACCGTTCCAACCTGCCTGAGCTACGATCCTGCCTTCCTCTTCGAGATGGCGGTCGTCATTCAGGATGGCCTGAAGCGGATGTACGAACAGGGTGAGAACGTCTTCTACTACATCACCATGTACAACGAGGACTACGTTCAGCCCGAGGCGCCGGCAAATCTGGACGTCAACGGTATCCTCAAGGGCCTGTACCTTTACAAGCCTGCTGCCGGCGAAGCGACGGTGCAGCTCTTCGGCTCGGGCACTATCCTGAACGAGGTGGTCAAGGCACAGCAGATTCTGGCTGACGAGTACAAGATCCAGGCAAACGTATGGTCCGTCCCGAGCTACACCGAGCTCCGCCGCGACGCACTTGCGATTGAGCGGTGGAATCGCCTGCACCCCGCAGAGCCGGAGAAGAAGCCGTATCTGCTGGAGGCTCTCGGTAACGCTCAGGGGCCCGTCATCGCGGCTTCGGACTATATGAAGGTCATGCCGGATGCTCTGGCTCCTTGGCTTGGCCAGCGTCTGGTCGGGCTCGGTACAGACGGCTTTGGCCGCTCTGACAACCGTGAGTATCTGCGTGCGCACTTCGAGATCGCCGCTAAGGATATCGTCGCAGCCGCGCTCTCCAAGCTGGTTCGCGACGGTAAGGTGAAAGCCAAAACCGCGCTCAAGGCGTTTGCCGACCTCGGCATCAACACCGAGAAGAAGGACGCTGCTCGCGCCTGAGATCCACTATCATCCGTAAAAGCCCGGCTGTCGCCGGGCTTTTGCTTGCCAAGCACAAGCACCATCTTGCTCTTTTGGCGGTGTGTGCTACCTTGCAGAGAAACAGGTTGAAATGTCTGCCGCTACTTTTGAAAACCCACTGATTCCTAATCAGCGTCTCAAGCAGCTCTACAACGCCATGCGCGATCTGCGCTCTGGCAGCAAACGTACACGCGGCCTGGAGGCCGGTATCGCTGCTACAGCGAACCACCTGCGGCCGCAGGACACGATCGCTGCCTCCGCCGCGCTGGCGCCGGCTGTCGCCATCGTGCAACAAAGCAGCGGCAACCTTTTGCCCAGCACGCTGGATGCGGCACAGCAGTTCGCTGCTGTACATGGCGCTGCCTTCGCGAACATGCACTTCACTCCCGGCTTTGTGGCTGTGCTCTATCTGGATAGTGCACTCCCTGCCGGATGTGAAAGGTTCATTGAAATGACTGCGAAGCGCGAGTTACCCGTGCTCTATCTCCAGCTTCCCGGACATACTCCTCATCCCTCCGCCGCGAAACATAAGATCCCGGTCATTCCTGTCGATGTACACGATGCTGTCGCGTGTTATCGCGTGGCACAGGAGGCGTTTACGCGGGCTCGTACGCTGCATCTACCCACATGGATCAGCTTCCAGAAGATTGGTGATGAAGATTCTCTCGATGCAATGCGCGGGTATCTTAAAGCCAAGGGCCTGCTGGCGCGTTCATGAGCAAAGGTAAACTGAAAGCAGCATGCGCCGCTTCCCTATAGCACTCTCCCTCGCTTTCGGTTTCGTCGTTTTATATTCCGCCAGTGCGCAGCAGAACGATCCGGCGCAGCAGAACCTTCCTGCGCAACAACCCGGTTATAACCAGCAACAGCAAACCAATCCCCCGGCTCTTCCTCCTTACAACCCGGACCAGAAGCAACCTCCAGCTCTTCCGCAGCCGCAGCCCGCACCTCCTCCGGTCGTTGCACCAAAGCCGACAGAGCAACATCCATTCACGGCGCGTAACCAGTACGGGCCACCAGCAACAATCCGCAAAATCGACTTTCTGGGGTCGGTATATATCCCCGTCGACAGTTGGATCTATCCAGCCATGCTGCGTCTGCACGCCTATGGATATCTCAATACGGCTTTCATCAGTATGCGGCCCTGGACCCGGCGTAGCGCCATCAATATGCTGGTCGACTCAGAGCAGGACATTCGAGCCAGCGATAACGAAGAAGCGAAGGCTATTCTTGATTCGCTGCTTCATGAGTTCGATGCGGAACTAGCTGCGAACTTCGACGGCATTGGAGCAGTAAACGGACTTTATTCGGCGTACACCCGCCTCGGTTATATTTCCGGGTCTGTGCTGCGCGATAGTTTTCACCTGGGGCAGACCATCAACAACGACTACGCGCGCCCCTACCAGAGCGGCGTCAACAACGTCACAGGGTTCTCT
>JABFXN010000064.1 GCA_013361705.1 Acidobacteriaceae bacterium | reverse complement strand
TAGCCGATACGGGCCTCGTTCGAAATACGCGGAGAGAAGAGGTGGCTCCAGGACATCTCGTAGTGATCGTCAACCCAACCGTTTACTGCTGAAGTATTCGCCGCATTTGGAATGAACTGAACCGGCTGGTTGGTTGGCCCGTCGCGCGAGAACTTTGCCCAGATGTGGTCATAGTCCGAAGCGTTGAAGTCGACACGATCGGCGTTGTAAAGATAGCTGCTGTGAGCCACCGGATTGACGCAGTAGTTGTTGGTCACAGCGCCGACGGTATAGCTGCAGTTCGGCTGAGGGAAGAAGGAGAGAATGCTCATCCCCACCGGATCAAGCCGATTGGTGGGAATGATATTGCCCTTGAACGCAGTTCTGCTGATCTTGCCGTTAGCAACGACCGTCGTATTCGGATCGTAGATGGTGGGCGTAGCACCGCCCAGAGCGGAAGGTCCGGAGAAATCGCCGTTGCGCTCCGCCGCAGTGGGGACATTGGTGTTCAACGTGCTCGCCGAGTTATTAAGCGTATTTTCCCAGTCCGTAAAGAAGTAGAGGCGATGCTTGCGTCCGTCAAAGACCTTCGGAAGCCATACCGGTCCACCCAGCGAGCCGCCGAAATAGTTGAACGATTGCGCCGGAATCACCGCCTTTGGAGCCGTGAAGTATCCGCGCGCATTCAATGCCTGCGAGCTGTAGGACTCAAAAGCCGAACCATGAAACTTGTCCGTTCCGGATTTCGTGGTCGTAAGGATAGCGCCACCGCCCGTCTGGCCGTACTGGGCTGAGAACGGCGACGTCAGCACCTGCAACTCTTCCGTTGAATCGGGCGTAGGGATCAGACCATAGGTGCCATCGACTCCCATGTTGCTGGGCAAGCCATCGATGATGATGGGATTCGAGACCGGTCTGCCGCCACCCAGCGAAAGATTGTTCACGTTGGAGTAGTCCTGGCTGGTACTGGAAGCGCCCGCGAAGGTCTTGGTGATCAGAAACTCGTTTGCACCCTTGCTTCCCGTCGTCTCTGGCAGATCGACCAACTCCTGCCCGCTGAGCTCGCCGCCGATCTGTGCATTCACGGTATTCAGTGTGTTGGCATCGCCGGTTACCGTGACGACTTCAGAGGTGGCTCCCGGCTTGAGCACCGTGTCGACGACAAGCTCCTGATTCAACACCAGATTTTGCGCGTTCGTCACATACTGGGCAAAGCCGCTCCTCTCAAAGCGGACCGTATAGCTGCCCGGCTTCAAGAAGGAGACACGATACGCTCCGGATTTGGTCGTTACCGTCCTGTAGTCCGTTGCCGTGCTGTTCTCATGCACGGTGACGGCGACGTCGGGAATCACGGCTCCGTCCGCATCCTTAACCAGGCCGCTGATCGAGGCATAGAAGGTTTGCGCAGAGACAGGTCCACTCAACAACAGCGTGCAACACAGCGCCACTGCGGCGAGGAGCAGCCCGGATCTCCTGTCGTCTCCTCTGGAGCGGCGCAGGCTGGCGGGAACATTTTCCCTGAAGGTGTGAAGTAGGGCTCCCGCGTCTATGGGCGTTTTCCGCAATGAAAACGCCCATGCACGCCCCTTCCGAGATACCCAGCAACAGGGAAAATGCTCTAGTACATGGGAGAAAAAGATGGTGCGGTTCATAAAGTCTCCAGAAACTTTCGGTGTTCGTCATCGCAGGCGAAACGTGGAGAAGGCCCGCTGCTCTCGAAGAGGCGGGAAGATTCAGGCTCGATGATGGGAACAATAACGACCGGATGTTAATAGGTGACAAAACAATCCCATATTATGTTAATTATTTTCATTGTCCGCGAGGACAGCTCTCATCCATGGAACCCTTGTTCTCTTTGCATTCCATCCCCACGGAACGGGCTATAATCATGCGGACTCCCAGAGGATTGCCAAGCCGGAATGAGTGAAACTGCTGAACATTCAAGACTTGATTCGATCGTGCAGTTGTTAAAAATGAACACGTCGGCCTCCATCGCTGAGATCGCCGAGAGCGTTCACGTCTCGCAGATGACCGTACGCCGCGATCTGCAAAAGCTGGTCGAAGCCGGACAGGTCATCCGCATTCCCGGTGGAGCCCGCATCGAGCACTGGCGCGGAGCCGAGCGCAGCTTCTTCGAGCGCCTGGAGAAGATGTCGCACGCCAAACGCAGCATCGGTGCAGCCGCCGCAGCGCTGGTGAGCGACGGCGAGTCCGTGGTGCTGGATTCGGGCACCACCACGCTCCACGTCGCACGTGAGCTGCGCGCACGTCGCAATGTCGTAGTGTTCACCTTTTCCCTCGCGGCACTGGAAGAACTCAGCTCTGCCGAAGGCATCCGGGTTGAACTCACCGGTGGCGTCTATCGTCCCAGCAGCCATGACCTCATCGGACACGCGGTCGCGAAAAGCCTGACCTCGATCTTTGCGGACACGGTGATCTTCGGCGCAGCGGCAGTCTCATTCAGCCGGGGCGTCATGGTCCACGATCCCGATGCGCAGCATGAGCTGCTGCAGGCCGGCAAACGCAAAGTCCTGGTCGTCGACAGCAGCAAAATTGGAACGGAGGCGACCTATCGCCTCTGTGGTATCGAGGACTGCGATCTGATTCTTACGGACAAAGGCATCTCACCGGAGGACCTGGCGCGCCTGGGACAGATGACGAAGGTTCAGGTCGCAACGAGCCAATATTAACGTTCCTTGTACAGCGGTTCGGTAGCCTGAGGCAGAATGCCATCGCTACGGACCAGTGAACTGGAATCACACGGTGTTGAGGAACATGTCGCGGCGGCGCTAGCGACAACGCACGACTTCTTCGCACCCGAAACCCCAGTGCTGCTTGCGCGCGCCCCTGGACGGCTGGATGTAATGGGCGGCAACGTCGACTACACCGGCGGCGCGGTCCTGCAGGGCCTGCTGCAGGAGGCAGTCTGGGCCGCCTGCCAGTCTCGCCCTGACGAGACCATGCATGTGCTCAATCCCGGCGCCGCCCGCTATGGCTGGAAGACACGTTTCGCGCTCAGCCTGAGCGAGTTATCAGATGCGAGTGCGATACAGGCGATGTGCAACGCAGAGGAAGGCAGCGTCTGGGGACGTTATGTCCTTGGAGCGGTCTACTTCCTCAGGAGTCACTTCGAAGGCGCTGGAACACTGGATACACCAGGCGGCCTCAACCTCTTCCTTTACTCCGACCTTCCTCCCAACAAGGGAGTCAGTTCCTCGGCTGCACTGACCATCGCCGCCCTCAAAGCCATCTCTGCCGCCAAGGCCATTCCACTGAGTGGCGTGGCCTTGGCTACCGCGGGGCAATGGATTGAGAACGTTGTCGCAGGAGCCGCATGCGGCATCATGGACCAGGCCGCGATTGTGCTGGGCAGAGACAGCCATCTCCTTCCCATACTCTGCCAACCCTGCCATCCCTCCCCTGCCATCGCTCTCCCCGACGGTCTTCGGATATGGGGCATCGACTCGATGGAGCCGCGCTCCACCACCAGCGCAGCCTATGAGACTGCGCGTGCCGCGGCATTCATGGGATATCGGATGATCTGTGAGAAGGAGGGACTTGCGGTCAGCCCCGATGCAAGCTCAGACATTCCACGCTGGGTTGATGCGCGCTGGAACGGCTATCTTTCCGACGTACCTCACCCGGTGTTTCGTACGTACTACGAGCATTGGCTTCCCAAGTCGCTTACAGGCCATGAGTTCCTTGAGCGTTACGAAGAACATGTCGATCCGTTCACGGCGATTGAGCCATCGCGGGAGTATCCAGTGCGTGCGGGCGTCCGCTACGCCGTCGAAGAGAATTTCCGCGTGCGGATGGCGAGTTCGCTATTCGAAGCCACCGCTTGGGATGTATCGGAAACCAATCTCCAGTTGATCGGCAAGATCCTCTGCCAGTCGCATCATGCCTATAGCGAGTGCGGACTCGGATCGCAGGCGTGCGACGACCTGGTAAACCGCGCGCTGAAGGCAGGTTTTCCAGGGGCGAAGATGACCGGTGGAGGCGCCGGAGGCGTCGTTGCCATTCTTGGCCGCGCGGAGGACCGTAAAAAACTCCTCAGGCTCGCGGAAGAATACGCTCTCGACCGCGGTGCAACCCCGCACATCTTTGAAGGCAGTTCCGATGGGACTGATGCCTTCGGTCTACGCACGCTGCAGTTCAAAGCCGGCAAGGGATGGGTGTGTTGTTAACGCAGGCTTTCGGCCGAGGCCAATTTCTCGGCGCCATTCTGATGCTGCTTGCCGCCAATCTTCTGTGGGCCGGCCAGGGAGTCGCCGTGAAGCTGCTCTCCGGCAGCCTTGGACCTTTGGCGATCGCGCTCTTCCCTCTCTACTGCATCACCCTTCTCGGACTGGGGCTGCTTGCCATCCATGGCAACCTCCCGGAACGATTTCGCGCTGCGTGGAGATACCGCCGCGAGTTCTTTCTTGTGGGCATCTGCGGACAGCTCATGGCGCAGGTCGGCATGACGCTCGGCGTCAGCTGGTCCACCGCCTCCAATGGCGCCATCCTGAGCCTGCTGATTCCCATCTTCGGAGCGATCATTGCTGTCTGGCTGCTGCGTGAACGGCTTTCCCTGCTTCGTGTCAGCGCTCTGCTGATGGGATTTGCCGGAGTCATCCTGCTGTCACCGATTCATCGGGCCACTAGCCCCGGCACCCGCATCCACGAGATCGCCGGCAACTGGCTTATCGCCATCGGCTGTTTCGGCTCCGCGTTTTACAACGTATATTCCAAGCGTCTTCTCGAATACTTCAACGGGCTCGAAACGCTGTTCTTCAGTTATCTATCCACGACGGTCTTCAGCCTGCCCGTGCTCTTTCTGCTTGAGCCTAACTGCGTGCGCAACCTGTCTCACCTGACTATGACTCAGTGGAGCGCATTCGGCTATCTCGCCATCTTCCTCTACGGCGTTTCGATGGTGCTCTTCCTCCGCGCTCTTGAATCGGTGGACACGATCCTCGCATCGGCTTCGCTCTACCTGATGCCGATCTTTGGTGTGGCCCTGGCCTTCGGCATTTTGAGGGAACGCATCGCTCCGCATGCTCTGCTCGGCTCAGGAATCGTGCTCTTTGCGACCCTCATCCTCTTCCGCTATGACTACGCAATCTAGGGCCTTCCGGCGGGAGCCAAATTGTTAATAATTAACATATCTCCGCTCAAGAGATGAAAAGACGATTATGCTCTTATTTTGTGAAG
>JABFXN010000212.1 GCA_013361705.1 Acidobacteriaceae bacterium | reverse complement strand
TATAGAGAGGCATCCCGTTCGTGCTCATGTTCTCCCAGGAGATCATCTTGTCGTCGTACTCGAAGCTGGTCACCAGGGTGTCGTAGAACTGCCAGTCGTCCTTGAAGTGATAGCGTCCACCGGATGCGGTGATGCGCTGCGGCCAGACGGTCTGCAGCGCCCAGCGGCAGACGTCCACTTCGTGCGTACCGTTATTCAAGGTTTCGCCCGTGCCATAGATGCGCAGCCAGTGCCAGTTGTACGGATGAACGTTGTCCTTATACTGCTGGCGCGGAGCCGGTCCCTGCCACAGATCCCAGTCCAGAGTCGCCGGCACCGGAATCACCTTACCCGTCCCCATCGTCTTACGTGTATTGCAGTACCAGGCCTTGGCGTAATACGCGCGTCCGATGAGGCCGTTGTGAATCTTGTCGATGATCTCGATCGAGTGCGGCGATGAACGCTGCTGGTTGCCCATCTGCACCTGCTTGCCCATCTTCTTCTGCGCGGCAACCAGGAGCTCAACCTCGTGCGGATTGTGGCTGCAGGGTTTTTCGACGTAGACGTGCTTGTCGGCCTGCATGCCCAGGATGGCTATCGGCGTATGCCAGTGGTCTGGGGTCGCGATGGTGATCGCGTCTACATCCTTGGACTCCAGCAGCTTGCGGAAGTCCTTATCTGCCTTAGGAGCCGCTCCCATCGACTTCTCGGTCTCACCGGCGAACTTCTGCAGAATCACCGAGTCCACGTCGGCCACGTGGGTAATGGCCGCGTTTGCCTTGTTGGTGGTCAGCGCCGACAGGTGAGCATAGGCACGGCTGTTCAGACCGATCACACCAAAGTTCACCCGCTCGTTCGCGCCGATCACGCGAGCATAGCTTTTCGCTGTGGAGCTCACCGCAACGCCCGCGGCGGCTGTTGTCACTAATTTTGAAAATTCACGACGTGTAAGCATAACTTCTCTCCTGCGCTGGAGCAGTTCTCCTAACGGTGTAGAGCGGAGTGTTTTCAGTTTGCGCCGTTTTCCTTCGAAGAAAACGGCATTCACTGATTTATCCAACACTACAGTATTAGGAGAATTGCTCTAAGCGCTGTATCCCATCTCGTTCAAGGTCTTGCGCATAAACGCAAAGCTCTTCAGCACACCCGGGAGCGGATTGTCGCCGTTGATCTCATACTCCAGATCCACATCGCCCTGGTACTTCATTGCGATCAGGGTCTCGAAGATCTTACGCACCGGCATCACACCGTCACCCACATCGCACTGGCTCTCTTTCTTCTTGCCATCGGCGAGATCTTTCATATGAATGCAGAGAAGTCTCGAACCGACCTCGCGCAGGGTTGCAGGAATATCGTCACCGGCGCGCATGGCATGGCCCACGTCAACGCAGCAGCCGACGCGCTTGTCCATTTTCCCTATCAGCTTCAGGATGTCGTGGGGCGACGGCCACTCTTTATCCTCGGGGCCATGATTGTGAATGGCGAGGCTAATGTCGTACTTCTTCACGAAGCTCTCCACACGCTCCAAGGCAGCGTGCGAGGGTGAGCCGATAATGAGCTTGATGCCGGCGGCCTTTACGTATTCGAACTTCTGCCGGATATCTTCATCCTCGTCTTTCGGGAAGTAGATCGTGCCCGCGCCCGTAAGCTTGAGGCCTGCCGCACGATATGCCTCTGCCTGTTTGGCAGCGGCGCCTTCAGGCGTCATGGGAAGGTGAACGTCCTTCAGGTTGAGATACGGCGTCTTGATCTGCTTCATAAAGCCGATCAACTCTTCCGGCTTGAACTTACGGAAGGTATAGCTTGCAATTCCCAATTTCAGAGGGGCGGGGCCTGCTGCCATTGCCATTCCCGGAGCCATGAGACCCGCGGCCGCCAGGCTGCCCATCTTCAAAACATCGCGACGTGTCGACTTCATTCTTATCCTTATCTCCTTAGGTCAGCTTGACCCACTTGGCCTGCATCTGCGCCTTGATCACAAGTTCAGCCGCCAACAGCGCCTGTTCCTGGTCTTGCGCGATATGCGTACGATTGACGATGTCTTCCACAAACTGCGGACCGAACGGCAGCGATACCTGGTTGCAATCGATATAGCGCTGCTGCTGCCCATCCACAATGAACAGGTTGTTACCGGCCTTGCTTACACCTACGTTGGTGTATTTACGCACCTCAATGTAGCCCTTCGTTCCCAGAATGAACAAGCGGCCATCACCCCAGGTTCCAAGGCCATCGGGCGTGAACCAGTCCAGGCGGACATAGCCAAAACCCTTATTGCCGCGAAGCACCATGTCTCCGAAGTCCTGAAACTTTGGGTGCTCCGGATGCGCGATGTTGGAGATCTGCGACTCCACAATCTCCGCGCTGGTGCTGCCGGTGTAGTACAGGAACTGGTCGACCTGGTGCGAGCCAATATCGCACAGAATGCCGCCGTACTGCTCCGGAACCCAGAACCAGTCAGGACGCGGATCGGCCCCACCGGCGGCGCCGCCACCACCCTGCACGATCTGATGTGGAGCGATATTGATCGTCTGGATCACCTGGCCGATGGCGCCCTGCTTTACCAGCTCTCCAGCCTTGATCGCGCCCTTCACCTCCAGCAACTCGCTGTACATGATGGCGTAGATCCGCTTGGTTTCTTTGACGGTCTTGCGAACGGCAGCAAGCTGCTCCAGAGTCGTAATGCCGGGCTTATCGGAGAGGAAGTCTTTGCCGGCCTTCATTGCACGAACGCCCAATGGAGCACGCTCGCTGGCAATGGCGGAACTCAGCACCAATTGGATGGAAGGATCGTGCAGGATTGCATCTTCCGACTCCATCTGCTTTGCATCCGGATACTGCTTCTTGAAGCGCGCAACCTTGTTGGGCTCAGAGCCATAGAACGCTACCAGCTTGCCACCACCGCGGATAATGGCGTTCGTCATGCCATAGATGTGGTCGTGGCTCATGCCGCACACGGCGAAGTTGATGGAGTGCTTCGGTGCGTCATTTTCCCAGGCAGCCGGAGCCGCTACTTCGTGCAGCACTGGCCCGGCTCCGACGGGCTGTGCCAGTCCCATCTCCGCGAGGCCACCCATCATTCCCATGGCGCCGGCGGTGCGAAAGAAATCCCTGCGATTGAATCCGTTCATCGGAAAAACATCTCCATTGTTGCGTTCAGTATTGGTTTTGGAAGAAGAAACCGGGTCGGCGGAATTGTAGCAAGTCGCAACAATCTCTGGCCCATATAAAGATGCCCGCCTGCCGTTGGACCTCACAGACAAAGACGCGCCAGCCTATGCTCCGGTTGAATTGATTTTTATATAAATCAATTATCGGAAAATAATTGCTTTTATAAGCTGCGGAATCGCATGAGTGAAAAATCTACTTGCAAAGTGTCTGGGATTGATGTTTCTATTCTCTCCGCAAAAAAAACCAACCCACTTGGGGGCACTTGCAGATGAACCTGTACCTCTTTCGGCCAGTTGATATATCAAGAAAATCTCTTCCCTTCCGCGGTAAACCCAATTCCCTATGGATGGCCCTGCTTTTGGCGGCCATCGTGGTCTTCTCCGGGATGAAGGCGATCGCACAGGACACAACAGCTACTATCGTGGGCTCCGTCTCTGATCCTTCCGGAGCCGCCGTTGGAAACGCAGATGTCACCGTAACCAACACGCAGACCAACATCGCTGTCGACACCAAAACGACGGAGTCCGGCGCCTATACCGTTCCGAACCTCATCCCCGGCACCTACAGCATCAGCATCAAGGTGCAAGGCTTCCAAACCATCAGCATCCAGAACGTCACAGTAGCCGCAGGTGATCGCCGGCGCGCTGACGCGGCGCTGGTTGTCGGCGCCGTCAATGAAACCGTGGAGATTACTACCGCCGCGCCAATCCTGCAGACGGATGCCTCTTCCGTCGGAGGCAACGTAACGGAACGCGCTGTGCAGGATCTGCCTCTGAACGGTCGCAACTTCATCAACCTCGTGCAAGTGATGCCAGGAGCGACCGAGGGCGCACCGAACAGCATCAACAGCGGCAACCGTCCGGATGACCGCCGCCCTTCATCTTCGATCTCCATCAACGGTCAGTCTGAGGTTCTGAATGACCAGCTCGTTGATGGCCTCGACAACAACGAACGTGTCATCGGCACGATCGGCGTACGTCCGTCGATCGACTCCATCCAGGAAGTCCGCATTCTGACCAACAGCTTTTCGTCTGACGGCGGCAGAGCCGGCGGCGGCCTGATCAACGTCATCACCAAGAGCGGCACCAATAACATCCATGGCTCGCTGTATGAGTTCTTCCGCAATGACAAGCTAAACGCCTATGCCTATCAGTTCGGCGCTCAGGCGGCGAAGCCACGGCTGCGGCAGAACCAGTTCGGTGGCAGTCTTGGCGGACCGATCTTCAAAGACAAAGCCTTCTTTCACGGTGATGCGGAGTTCTTCCGTCTGATCAAGGGAGGCCTGCCGAGCAACCTGACGGTTCCTTCCGCCTACGAACTGGCACACCCTGGAGATTTCTCCGATGCCATCCCTGCCACGGGATGCGCCACCATTGCGGCATCGGTCGTCGATCCTACGCAGTCACACACCACTGGCTGCGTCTACGATCCGAACCCCGCTCATACTGCGGATTACCTGCGTAAACCGATAGCAGGCAATATTATCCCGAGCAGTTATATCGATCCGGTTGGACTTGCATACTTCAAGCTCTACCCCGCTCCCAATACGGGTAAAAACGGATACGTCGGAACACGAAACCAGCAACAGTACTCCACGGTGTACGACGTTCGCGTGGATTATCACTTCGACACCAACAACCAGATCTTCGCGAAGTACATCGTCAACGACATCTTTACGTTCTCACCCGGAGCTCTTCCCATTTCCAGCGTGAATGGATTTGCCATCGATCCTCAGACCGGTAATGGATTCGGATCGGCTCCACAGATCGCGCGCAACACGGCGGTGATCTATACCCACACCTTCACTTCCAACATGCTGATGAATATCGGTGCGGCGTGGACCCATATCAACAACGCATCGTATCCGTTGAACTACGGTGTCAATCCGAACACTAAGCTAGGCCAACCGAATGTCAACGTCAGCCAACTCACCTCAGGTCTTGCAGTCGCGTTACCTACCGGCCTGACAGGACTTGGAGGAGTCAGCAACTTTGTACCGCTGCAGAACAAAGACAACAGCTATCAGCTCAATGGAAATATCTTCTACAACCGTGGCAATCACAGCTTCC
>JABFXN010000019.1 GCA_013361705.1 Acidobacteriaceae bacterium | reverse complement strand
TCGACGGTCCCCCTGGGCGACTACAAGCTGATCCTTGTACCGGCTCTGTACTCAGCCAGCGATGACGAGATCGCGAAGCTGAATGCCTATGCCAAAGCCGGCGGCCACCTTATCTATACCTTCAAGAGCGGCTTCTCCGACGAGAACACAAAGGTGCGCTACGCCTCACAGCCTGGCGGAATCTCTGAGGCTGCGGGCGTGAAATACAGCCAGTTCGCGATTCCGGAGGGTGTCACGTTGGATGGTGATCCGTTCGGTGTGGGCGAGCAGGACAACAAGGTCCGCTGGTGGATGGAGTTCCTGAATCCTACGACGGCAACTGTGCTTGCCCGCTACAAGCACTCGTCGTGGCCGGCGTATGCTGCCGTCACACGCAACAGCTATGGCAAAGGTGAAGTCACGTATCTGGGATTCATGCCGACGGATGCGATGGCTGAAAAGATTCTTGGAGATGCTGCGAAACGAGCCGGTGTTGAGTCGCTGCCTAGCTCTCATTTTCCTTTGATTGTCCGTAGCGGAATCCTGCAGAACGGACATCCAGTCCACTACTTCCTGAACTATTCGAAGGACAAGCAGCAGGCCAGCTATGCCTATCAAAAGGGAAGTGAGCTTCTCTCAGGAAAGCAGGTTAATCACGGGCAGGTATTGGATCTTGCCCCGTGGGGAGTTGCGATCGTGGAAGAGAGCGGACAATAGTTGCGATCAGGTGGTCATACAGGATGACTTCAGTCTGCTTCTACCCGATGCTCCTATTGTAATGGTGTGGCCTGCAAGAAGTGATTGCCTGTAAAGGTAGAGTTTTGGTGGCGATGTTAACTATGGCGAGATGCAGACTACTCACCTCTTCTCTTCTCCTCCTGACGGCGATCGGATGGACACAGCTCCCAACCCAGGGAGCTATTCATCTCTTCAGCATAGGATGAGTTATAGCCAGCACCGCTCATTCCAGGTTGTGCTGAAAGATGTCTTCTCAGAAGGAGCATTATGAATTCGATGCACCGCAGTCTTTTTGTCGTAACCGCTGTAGCTGGGCTTCTGTCCGGCATGCATTGTGCGGCACAGACGACGATCCATCTGGACGTAACCAGTCCAGGTAAGGTCTTTGAAGGACTGGGTGCTGTGAGTGCCGGCGCCAGTTCCCGCCTGCTCATTGACTATTCGGAACCGCAGAGGTCAGAGATCCTGGACTTCCTGTTCAAGCCGAAGTTCGGGGCTTCGCTACAGCATTTGAAAGTTGAAATAGGCTCGGACGTCAATTCCACGGATGGATCCGAGCCTAGCCACATGCGATCAACAAATGACCATGACTATTCTCGCGGATATGAATGGTGGTTGATGAAGGAAGCGCGAAAGCGCAATCCTGCAATCGTGTTGGATACGCTCGCATGGGGTGCTCCTGGTTGGGTGGGACACGGCAAGTTTTTCAGTAAGGACATGGCGGAATACGTCGCCGATTTCCTGGAGGGTGCGCAGAAGCAAGGTTTGAATATTGAATACACCGGCGCTTGGAACGAGCGCCGCCCTGACTATGAATGGGTGAAGTTGCTGCGCACCGTGCTTGATCAGCATGGTCTGAAGACGAAGATCGTTTGCTGCGATATGACTCCGAATTCCGGCATGTATACGGTCCTGGATAAAGTGAACGCGGATCCTGCGCTCGATAAAGCTATCGATGTGATTGGTGTGCACTATCCTGCCGAGGTCCCAGGAGTCGCACCGGCAGCGATTCAGGATACCCAGCGCCGCGTCTGGTCCAGCGAAGATCAACCAAACCCCGGGAGCGGCCCCTTTATTGCGCGAGACTGGGCTCACGGGGGGCGTATCCTGGCGCGGCGTTACAACGAGAATTACATCAAGGGGCGCTTTACCAAAACCGAGATCTGGAGCCCGATCACCTCGTACTACGATCTCCTCGCCGCGCCGAACTCCGGTCTGATGTATGCCAATACGCCGTGGTCAGGAAACTACGATGTGCAGTCCACCATCTGGGTGACGGCGCATACGACACAGTTCGTCGACCCGGGATGGAAGTACATGGACACTGCGACAGGCTATCTGCCTGACGACAGCGGCACCTATGTCGCGATGCACGCTCCTCTGTCAGGGAACAAGCCCGCTGATTGGAGTGTTGTCCTGGAGACCACATCCGCGAACCGTATACAACACGTCACACTTCAGGTGGGCAGGGGACTGAGCAACGAGACCGCGTTTGTCTGGCAGACGAATACAACAAAGACGTTCGAACAGACTGCTGCTATTCCCGTGAAAGACGGCCGAGTGACGTATGACTTTGAACCCGGCTCCATCTACACCATCACGACAACCACTGGCCAAACGCGCGGCACAAGCCGGCCGCCCGCACCCGCGGCATTTCCTTTTCCATATTCCGACGATTTTGAAGCAGTAGAAATCGGTCGAACTGCGAAGTATCTGAGCGATCAGGACGGCGCATTTGAAGCGACTGCATGTGACGGACGCGCCGGCCGGTGCCTGCAACAAAAGATTACGGAAAAGCCAACCCCGTGGTCTCCACGCCCGGATCCATTCACCATCGCAGGTGACATCAAGTGGAGCGACTACAAAATTGGTATCGATGTGATGCTGCCTAAGGATGGTGTCGCAACAGTACTGGGACGGATAGATTCCGCGGATGTCTTCCAGGACCACAACGCCATGTATCCAAGCGCTTATGTTCTCAAGATGGAAGCGAATGGGACGTGGTCACTGCTTTCGACACGGTTCAAGAATGCTCCGACGGCTCTTGCTCAGGGCCATGTTGATATCGGACAAGGGTGGCATCGGATAGAGCTGCAGTTTCAGGCGGCCTCAATCACCGCGCTCTTCGACGGGAAGCAACTTGCAGTGGTTCAAGATACCGCACACTCTTCAGGAATGGGCGGCTTCGGGAGCGATTGGTCGAGAGTGCAATTCGACAATCTCAGAATAAGCAAGTAGGAGCAGCTATCGGTCCGGAATCATAGAGAGTTTGTAACTGGAACCCCGGTTGGGGCTAGAGCATTTTCCCTGTGGGTGTAGAGTAGGGCTTCCGAATCTATGGGGCGTTTTCCGCAGCCGCACGCCTCTTCCGGAATACCAAGCAACAGGGAAATGCACTGGAGGCATTTGGAAGGAATATCCAGTGGATCTGTACGAGGGAATTTTCTATTGGAGCTTAGCGTCGGCTAGAGGATTTTCGTAAGTCGCTAAGTTGTTGGGGAGTTTGGAGGCGCGGGTCGGAATCGAACCGACGCATAAAGGTTTTGCAGACCTCTCCCTTACCACTTGGGTACCGCGCCGAATGCTGTAGGGATTGACAGCAGTGGAGGGACTTTATTGGAGCGGGAGACGGGATTTGAACCCGCGACATCTTCCTTGGCAAGGAAGCACTCTACCACTGAGCTACTCCCGCCCGTTCCAAGAACAACTATATCGATTGGGGCGAAATCAATCAAGTCCGCCCATAACGTTAGTTGTTGGAAATCGTGATCGGAACCAGGGGGCCGGTATTTCCTTTGCGACGGCTGCGAACGATGTGCGGCGTCAACAGAATGACCAGATCGCTCTTGCTCCGCGAGCTCTGCTTGTTTGTGGTGCTGCCAAAGCCAGGCAGCTCGCTCAGCCCCGGCAGGCCGCTTACCGCGTATGCCTCCTGCTCTGACATGGCCGAGACCAGCATGATGGTGTCTCCGTCATGCGTCGTGACGTCCGATGCGTATTGACGGCTTGCCAGCACAGGGATACCGTTCAGCGAGCTTCCAGCCAGGGCTTCGATCTTGAAGTCCATCTTGACGTGAATATCCCCGGTCTTCTGAATAGTCGGCTCGGCCTTGAAGGTCAGTCCCAGGTCCTCATACTGAATCTGCGGAATGGCATTGCTCAGCAGATTGGACGAGGAGGAATTGGTTCCAAGATACTGCGCCAGCAGGGATGAGGCTGTTGATGAGGCCGACGAGGTGAGGTCCGAATAGAGAGAGGTGGCGATCGGATAGCGCGTTCCCGCGCGGAAGGTCGACTGCTCTCGATCACGGACACGCAGCAATACGTCATCCAGTGCACGTGAGTCGGACGACGTGAAACCCAGGTTCAGTATCGGTGTGAGGCCGGCAGAAAGGACAGTAGTCGTCAGGCCTCCGCCAACGGCGAGGAAGGAATTGGTCAGCAAGCTGGAGCTCACAACGCCCGAGGCCAACAGGTACAGTGCAATCTGCGTCGGTGTTGTCGACGAGGTGAAAATGCCGGCTGCATAGAGCTGATTGATCAGGCTTTGATTGGACGAGATGATGCTCTGCGCCTGTGAAGCAAGGTTGTAAGCGCTAAGCTGTGTCGGAAGAATGACGCCCACATTCCGCGTACGCGAGGTGTCCAGGGCATAGACCTTCAGGTCAAAGACAACCTCGCTTCCGCCATCCAGAAGGTCGCTGAGCACGGCATTCATGGCGTTGATGGACTGCTGCGGCGCTCGGACCACCAGGTTTCCCGAATTCACCTGGACTGTCGCCAGCTTGATATCGAAGACCTGACGCACAACGTTGCCCAACTCTGTCATCTGAGTGTTATTAAGGCCGGCGAGGTACACCGTTTCCTGAAGGAGATGCTCGTACTGGTCGTGATTCTCCAGGGTATCGGCGGCGACGATGATGGTGTGTTCGTCGATGGGAACGGCGAATGAGTGGAAGAGCTGGCCGAGGATATCGAGACAGCGCTGATAGGTCAGGCCGTCGAGATCAATCTTCGTCTGCTCGCCGCTGAGGCCGTTGCCAAAGATAACGCGCAGGCCTGCCTGATTGGCGGCTGCCATATAGGCTTCGCGCGCCCCTCCCCGCAGGTGCAGGCTGATCGGAGTGTTTTTGAGAGCCAGGGAGATCGGACCGGCAAGCTGTGGCGCTGCATCGGCAGGCAAGGTGGGCACAGCCTCAACACGCGGCGTGGTATCGAGGTTGGCAAAATGCTGCGTCACGATCGGATTGTCTGGAGCGAGGGCACGTGCCTGTTCGAGAAGACGGGATGCATCTGTCAGGTTGCCCGAAAGCCCGGCGTTGGCTGACTGCTGTACCAACCCCGTGACACGGTGTTCCCGGGCGGTTAGCGCGGCGGCGGCATACTCAGCCTTGGAGGGATCCAGCTTGAAAGCCCTGGCGAAGGCTTTCTCGGCGTCAACCAGATCGTTCCGGTCCAGTGCCCGTGCACCCTGCAGGTAAGCATCGGCGGCCTTCCTGGCTTGTTTTGCCGAGACCGGTTTGGCAGGAGTCTGCGCACCGACGTACGACCACGCGGCGCTCGCAAACAAGACTGCGGCCACGGTGATGCGAAGATGCTTCATCGAAGAGTTAGACGCGAAACAACGGGATTAGAGCATTTTTCCTGTTGCTTGGTATCCCGGTAAAGGAATGTCGCGGCGCTTTCATTGCGGAAAACGCCCATGAATGCGGAAGCTCTACGCTAGACCTACAGGAAAAACGCTCTAGCGTGCGCCGACAACGACGTTGAATGCCGGCCGCTCCACATGGCGCTCACTGCGCACGGGACGGCGGAGACCATTGCGGATGGCGTTCGAGTCCATGTTCAGCTCGGCCAGCGTACGGGAGAGCGTATTGCGGTGCATACCAAGCTCTTCCGCAGCCTTGCACTGGTTGCCGCGATGATGCGCAAGCACTTCGAGGATGTAGCGCTTCTTGAACTCGCGCACAGCGTCGGTATAGCTGATTCCTGCATTGTGCATCTGTGCGACTAGAGTCTCAAGTTCTCGCTTCATTTCTTCCTCTTCGAAATTACAGTCGTTCTCTTACCGATGTCGGGAGACCGTAGCGGCCTCTTTTTTGAGTTGCGAGACACCGTTCACCACGCGCTGCTGAAAATCAGTTGGCACGATGAAGGATACCCCATGCGATGCGGTTAGGAAATAGGGAGCCAGGTACGACTGGCGAAACAGGGTCGATTTGGGCAAAAAAGCCGCAACGGACATGACAATTGCCGTAACGGCCAGACATCCCCGCAGAAATCCGAAACAGGCTCCCCCCATGCGATCAGCCATGCCAAGTCCAATGGCCTCACAGCTTTTGCGAATGGCAAAGCCGACCAGTGTTGCCAGCAGCATGACCGCAAAAGCGATGATCAGAAATGCCGCCGTCTCAGCGGCTGGCCGTGCGGTGATCCATCGGGCCAGAAGAGCCGCGACCTGCGGATAGTACATCCCAGCCAGCACGATGCCGAGTGCGATGCCTGCCAAAGAAAACAATGACCGGATGAGGCCACGCAGAAAGGCGGCAATCACCGACCAGGCAAGCAGAGCGATGATGGCGTAGTCCACCGGGGTCATCACTTTTATTTTGAGTGATACCCGGCGGATTTAGCTGTTGACTCTTTGGCTACACCTCAATTTGGCTACGCCTCAAGAGGGTGGCCGGTGATGCGTTGATACGCCTCGAGGTACTTCGCGCGGGTATTGACGATGACCTCTTCTGGCAGAGCTGGCGCGGGAGCCTGCTTGTTCCAGTGGATCGATTCCAGGTAATCGCGCACATACTGCTTATCGAACGAAGGTTGCGCCCCGCCGGGAGAGTACAGATCGGCGGGCCAGTAACGCGAGGAGTCCGGCGTCAACACCTCGTCTGCCAGCGTGATGGCTCCGTCGATCACGCCAAATTCGAACTTGGTATCCGCCAGGATCAGCCCCTTCGATTCCGCATGAGCGGAGGCTTTGGCATAGATCGCCAAGGTCAGATCACGCAGTTTGGCGGCGGTGTCGCGCCCGACAACCCGGATCACGTCTTCGAAAGAGATGTTTTCGTCGTGCCCCACGTTGTTCTTGGCTGCGGGCGTAAAGATCGGTTCCGGCAGCCGGTCAGACTCGCGAAGGCCTTTGGGCAAAGGAATGCCACAGATCATGCCAGTCTTCTGGTAGTCCTTCCATCCGGATCCGGAGATGTATCCGCGAACGACACACTCAACCGGGAACATCTCGGCTCGCTTTACCAGCATCGAGCGCCCTTGGAGTTGGGTGGCATAGTCTGGCAAGGGAGACGGATACCTGGCGACGTCGGCAGTGATCAGATGGTTGGCGACGATCTCCTTCAGGTGTTCGAACCAGAACAGAGAGAGCTGCGTCAGCACCTTACCCTTGTCTGGAATGCCCGAGCCGAGCACATGATCGAATGCCGAGATGCGGTCGGTTGCAACGAACAGGAGTTCCCGGTCGCTGACCGCCAGAATATCGCGCACCTTACCGCGAGCAGTGAGCGGCAGAGGCAGGTCGGTTTGAAGTAATGCTTGATGCATATGGGGAAAACATGAGTGTATCAAGTGGTTACTTCGATGCGGGAAGAGACTGCTGCGTGGATCTGTTCTAGGCCGCCTCATTCCGCGGTCTAGGTGGATGCGACAGCTGTTCCCGTGCCAGCTTGCGCTCGGCGATGGCCGCCTCCAACTCTGAATTGAACTCCGCTCCCAGCAGGATTGTGAGGGCTGTCAGGTAAAACCACGTCAGCAGGATGATGACAGCTCCCAGAGAACCGTAGGTCACCGAGTAGTTGTTGAAGAAGTGCAGATAGGTTCTCAACCCAATGGAGGCGGTCAGCCAGCAGGTAATGCCGAGTGCTCCTCCTGGTGTAAGCCATCGCCATGCGCGGACCTTGAAATTTGGCGCGAAGTAATAGAGCAGTGCGATTGTGAGTGCGAGGAAAGATCCGCCGACCGCATAGCCGAGAATACGCGCCATCCAGCCCACCACCGTGGGAAGGCCAATCGTTGCGGTAGACCAGTGGCCGAGCAGGTCACCTCCCAGCATGGATGACAAAGAGAAGGTAAGCATGATGGAGATAACGACTGTCAGCACCACGGCGGAGAGACGAGCCCGCAGATACGACCGCGATTCCCGAATGTTGTAGACCGAATTTAAGGCTTCCTGCATGGCTGAAACACCGACGGAGGCAGACCACAGCGCTGCCAGCAAGCCGATGGTCACCTTCCCGGTGGTGGAATGCGCCGTCGTCTGATCGAAGGTGTGCAGAACTAGGTCGAATGCCTCCGCCGGAATCACCTTGGCGAGATATTGCAGGATCTCCATGTAAAACCCTGTTGCGGATTTGGCCGCAATGCCGAGCAGGGAACTGGTTGCGATGAGCGCGGGGAAGACTGCAAACAAGAAGTAATACGCCAGTTGTGCCGAACGGCCTAACAAGTCATCTTTCAGGAGCGATCGCGCGGTTCGTCGCAGCACAACACGCAGGCTGATGCCTTCCAGGTTCCATAGAGATCGCAGCGGAGACCGGTTGACCATGTCCCATACGTATTGCGGCGCCGAAGGACTCTTCGGCTCGGATTGGAGATCCGGCAACATGCATCTACGTTGGATGACTAGATTGAGGCAGGGTTTGGATGCATACCCACGCTATGCAAAACAAAGGGCCTCCAACGGAGGCCCTTTGTCGTTCTGTTGCTTATATTTAGGCGGCGTTCGTCGTCCGGTCCGCCCGGTTCAGATTCACGCTGACAATGCGCGAGACGCCGGGCTCCTGCATGGTGACACCGTAGATCATGTCGGCTTCTGACATCGTGCGCTTGTGGTGCGTAATCACCACGAACTGCGTATTTGCTGACATCTCGCTTACCAACTTGGCGAAGCGGCCGACGTTGGTTTCGTCCAGAGGTGCATCGACTTCGTCCAGGATGCAGAACGGCGCCGGGGCGTAGAGGAAGATGCCGACCAGCAGGGAGAACGCCGTAAGGGCCTTTTCTCCACCGGAGAGCAGCAGAATGTTCTGCAGCTTCTTGCCCGGAGGCGACGCGATGATGTCGATACCGCTCTCGGAGATGTTGTCCGGATCGGTCAGCTTCATCATGGCCTGCCCGCCATTGAAGAGTTTGGTGAACGTCGTTGAGAAGTTCTCGTTGATCTGTGCAAATGCCTCTTCGAACTTGGTGCGAGAGACCTCGTCGATTTCCTTGATCGACTGCTGGGTGTTCTCGATCGAATCCAGCAGGTCTTTACGCTGTCCTTCGAGGAAGCCATGACGCTGCTCTGTCTCGGCGAACTCTTCCAGGGCCATCATGTTGACCGGTCCCATGTTCTCGAGCTTCTGTTTCAGGTTGCCTGTCTCTTCGCCGGCTGCGGTAAGCTCATCTCCGCTGATACGCAGCGTCAGTTCGTCAGCACGCAGCTCCGCTGCCTCAACACCCAGGTCCGCCATGGTTTGTGCTTCGAGATGCTCGATGTCAGAGCTCAGACGTGCTGCCTGTGCTGTGAGTGCGCTTCGCTTCTCGCGCTGAGCATCGGTCTCGGCACGCAGCGCCTTCAGTCTCTGCTCAAGCTCCGTCAACGAGGCGCGGAGCGCGGTCGCTTCAGAGGTAAGTGTCTGCTGTTCGGAGATTGCCTGCTCTCGCTGCGCCGCCAGCACAGTCTGCTGTTCGGCCAGTTGCAGGTTCTCCTCTTCGCGGCGCTGCTTCTCCGTAGCTCCGGAGGTAAGCTGCTGCTCCATCTGGAGGAGCCTTTGCTGTTGGCCGTTGAACATGCGCTGGTTCTGTTCAAACGCAGCCGTTGCGTTGCGACGGCGCTCTTCCAGGCCGGCGAGCTGGGCTGAGGCTGCGGCGGCCTCAGACTGCAGCACCTCGCGGCTTAGACGCAGCTCGTCCATGCGTGCCGTGAACTCCGCGATACGGCCTTCGGCAGAGGCGCGCTCGGCCTCGTACTTTGCAGCCTCTTCCTGCTTGCGGCTGATCAGATCCTGCTTGGCATTGCGTGCCTCACGGTTGCGCTCGACAGAGAGCTGCCAGTCGGCCAGGCGACGTTCAATACGGGCAGCCTCAGACTCCATCTGGCGCAGGGCCGCACCCTGGTTGGCAGACTCGCGCTCGGCTTCGCGCCGCTCAGCCTGCTTGTGCTCCAGAAGCTGTGTCAGCTCAGTGATCTGGCGGGCCAGTGTAGACGCGTGGATCTCGGTCTGTGACAGCTCCGCCTCAAGCGCCTCCAGCTTGATCTGAATCTCACGCAGCTCGCGCTTCAGAGCCAGGGGGCCCTCGCCGCGTGGACGTCCGCCGGTGACCGTAACGTTATGGAAGGTCTCGCCGGATGGCGAAAGGAAGAAGGCGTCGGGGTTCTGCAGCGCAAGGTCACGCGCCGTGGAAGAGTCCGGAGTGACGTATCCCTCACGCAACTTCGGCAAAACCACTTCAAGCGATTTGCCGAAACCGTTTAAGACGCGGATGCAGTTCTTCAGCGGCACAATGCCGGTGTGCCCGGTGGTGTTAGCCGTCGATTCCATACCAGCGGTGAAAGGGAACCGAGCCTGTGAGTCCGGCGGATGCACCAGGAAGGTCGCACGGCCTTCAACATCGGACCGCAGCATCTGCATGCCCTGATCGGCGGCATCCCAGCTCTTGACGACGATGTAGTTCAACTCGTCACGCAGGAACTCGTCGACGACCTGCTCATACTGGCCATCGACTTCCAGAAAGTCGGCGAGGGTTCCGATGGGTGCAACCGCATTGGCGGAGGCATTGTGGCGGAAGATGTTGCGGACTGTGTCGGTCGAGTAGCTGTGCTCGCGGATCAGGGCGTCCAGTGAGTTACGGCGGCCAAGCAGAGTGGCAACCTCGGCGCGAAGCTGGTCGCCACGGCGCTTGGTCTCAGACTCTTCTGAGCGTTTGCTCTCAAGCTGAATGCGCAGATCGGCGATCTCAGCTTCAAGGCGCTGCAGGCGGTCGGTGGCCGACTCGAACTCGATCGAAACCTGTCCACGACGCTGCCCCAGAGCCTCAAGTTCCTGGCGGGCCGTCTCCGATTCGGCGGTCAGACGCTCGGCCTCGCGCTCCAGGCCGGCCAGCGACTCGGCTGCCTGGGCCTCTTCACGATGAGCCTGCGACGTGCGCTGCATCCACTGGATGGCCTGCTGACGGTGTGCCTCGGCTTCACGCTCTGAGGAGCCTACGGCGCGCACCGCTTCCTGAGCTTCAGCCTGCTTCTGCTGCGCCAGTTCGCGGGCGCCAGTGGCTTCAGCCGTTGCCGACTCCAGGAACGACTGCGTCTCGGCGCGCTCGGCTGCCAGAGTCTCCATCTGCTGGCGGATCTGGGCAAGCTCGGCGTTACCGGTTTCGAGACGTGTTTCCAGCTCGGAGATACGGTCTGTATTCGAAGCTGTGCGGGCTACCACACGCTCCAGCTCAACGGCAGTCTGGTTGGAGCGGACACCCGCTTCGCGGATGGCGGCATCCAGCTCATAGCCGCGAGCGCGGCCGGTGCTCGCCTCGGCATCCAGGGTCTCGACCTCTGCAGCCTGGCTATCGATGGTTTCCGTCAGAGAGGCGATCTGTTGGGCCGTATTCGCCTGTTCAGCGTCCATCTGCGCCAGCTTGCTTGCCAGCACAACCCGCAGCTTGGTGCGCAGTTCATCGCGCAGGGCCACATAGCGTTCTGCCTTGGCCGCCTGGCGCTTCAGGCTGGCCATCTGGCGCGTGACTTCGTCAAAGATGTCGTTGACGCGGGCAAGGTTCTGCTTGGCAGCCTCAAGGCGGAGCTCAGCCAGCCGCTTCTTGGTCTTGAAGCGGGTAACGCCGGCAGCCTCTTCGAGAATGGCGCGGCGGTCCAGCGGCTTCGAGCTCAGCAGTTGGCCGATGCGCTCCTGACCGATGATGGCGTAGTTCTCACCGGAAAGACCGGTTCCGAGGAAGACGTCCTGGATATCTCGCAGGCGGCAGATCTTGCCGTTCATCAGGTACTCGGACTCGCCGGAGCGGAACAAACGGCGGGTGACGGTAATCTCGCCGGCGCGTACCGGAGCACGATTGAACTTACGGCGGCGAATCTTCAGAACGACATTGTTGGCCGCATCGCCTTCGGGAATGCCTTCGAGCTGCTGTTGGGGATGCGCTTCACCATCGATTACCTGGCCGGGCTGCGCTTCCAGCACCGCGGCCTCGGTGTCGGCGGCACGCTCAGCGCGCAGGGCAGCTTCGTCCCAGTCGCCGTTGGGCTTGATCGCCGCATTCTCTTCCGGATGCTCGTCTTCGATCTCGATCTCGGGCGTCTCGCCCGGCGCCAGCAAGTGGCCGTCATAGACCTCGGGGTCTACCAGCGTCAGGGAGACTTCGGCCATGCCTGTCGGCTTGCGGTCACGGGTTCCGGCGAAGATGACATCTTCCATCTTCGTTCCGCGCAGGCTCTTGGCCGACTGTTCACCCAGCACCCACGTAATTGCGTCCGAAATATTCGACTTGCCGCAACCGTTCGGGCCTACGATGGCCGCAATGCCGTTGCCGGCGAGTTGAACCTCGGTACGATCACAGAAGGACTTGAAGCCGAGAATCTGAATGCGCTTCAACTTGAGCATGGAATGGGTGCCTCCAACCGAAACAGGCCGTGAGCGTCCTTGAACATTGGACGCTCCGGAGCCTCATATCAATTGTGTGCATGTCGGGCGGCCTGAATCAACAAGGGCAACCCAAGATTTTGTGGATAAAACGGCCATAACCCCACAAATAGGCGCAACATGCAGTCGAAAGGCCTTACGGAGAGAGGGTTAGGACCGGTTCGGCGGTTTCGCCGGCCCATCTGACGCATTTTCAGTGACAGTTTGCAGATCGAGAGCGTCTATAGGTTGTCATGGTCCCGTTACAAGGTGGTCAAACCACTGTGACGGTGCAGGATATGCTGCAGTTCTTCGCTACCTCCGGCTCTTTTCAACCTCTTGCAAGAGAGCAACGGGCTTCTTATAATCCGCATCAACCCCCTATGGCAGGGCGAAGCGGCGCAGCGCGCAATCGCTGTCGTGCAGTGAACCTCTGGTCCATCGGGAAATTCTCCCTGCTGTACCTTCATAGACATCGCACAGTAGATTTTGAGAGTACTTAGGAGCCTTATCAAAATGAAGAAGGTTTTGTTCGCCTCGTTCCTGGCGGCCGCCGCAGTTGCGGTCTCCCCTATCGCCCTGGTGGCAGCAACGGCCAACGTGGGCCAAGCCCAGGGTGGCGGCGTGCAGATGTCGCAGGAAGAGTACAACGCTTACGATGCGGCTACTAAGACTGCCGACCCGAAAGCCAAGGTCGCCGCTCTGCAGGCTTATCTCGATAAGTATCCGCAGAGCAGTGTGAAAGAGCAGGTACTGGAGCTCATCATGGGCACCTACGGTCAGCTTAATGATGCTGCCGGTATGCTTGCTGCTGCCGACAAACTCCTGCAGGTGAATCCCCAGAGCCTCCGCGCTCTTACCACCGAGATGAGCCTGCACAAGACCATGGCCGATCAGAAGACGGATCCGGCTGAGAAGCAGGCTGAGCTCGACAAGGCTGCTGACGCCGCCAAGAAGGGTTTGAGCGCTACCAAAGGTAAGGACATCGACCAGGCAACCTGGGATGCGATGATCAAGCAGGCTACTCCTTACCTCTACAGCGCAATTGCCTCTGCCGCCCTCAACAAGAAGGACACCGCCACCGCCATCGACAATTACAAGAAGGAACTGGCTGCTGTTCCTCCCGAGCAGACGGCTACTCCCGGACCCTTCCTGCAGGACACCTTCTTCCTCGGCCTGGCTTATATGCAGTCCACCCCGCCTGACTATGTGAACTGCACCTGGTACACCACTCGTTTCGTCGAGATCGCTCCAGAGCCTTACAAGAGCCAGTACGCTCCTACTGCCAAGTACTGCTACACCAAGTACCATGGCAAGGCCGATGGTTATGAGGCCGTGCAGGCCGCTGTGAAGAGCAGCCTGAATCCTCCGGCTGATTTCAAGATCGATCCGGCTCCTTCACCGGCTGATATCGTTGCCCAGACCATTGCGGGAACCCCGGATCTCTCGACGCTGGCTCTCAGCGATCGCGAGTTCATCCTGGCCTACGGCAAGAAGGAAGACGCCGACAAGATGTGGTCCGTGCTGCAGGGCAAGGATGTGAAGATTCCCGATGTGGTTGTCGTCGAAGCGACGGAATCAGTCATCAAGGGCTCTGTATCCGATGACGCCGTTCAGGCCAAGGCTGCCGACTTTACCTTCAATCTGAAGGAGCCGTTGACCAAGGTTCCCGCCGTTGGTGACAAGGTTACGGTCGCCGGCACCTACGACTCCTACACCCAAAATGCCGGGCAGGCTGTGCCTGTGATGATCACGATGAAGGATGCCGTGGTGGAATCGCCGAAGAAGACGACGGCGAAGCCGGCGGCCAAGGCACCGGCACATCGCGCTCCAGCTCGCAAGAGGTAATTGCGAGTCCAGAGAAACAAAAGGGCAGCCCTCAGGGCTGCCCTTTTGTTTCAGTTGGAGTTTGTTATCCCGCTGCGAGCTGTTTCGCCCGTTCTGTAGCCCGTTTGACAGCCTTGATGAGGGTGACGCGGAGTCCGCCCTCTTCCAGCTCTAGAATGCCGTCTACAGTGCAGCCTGCCGGCGTTGTGACCTGATCCTTGAGCAGGGCAGGATGGTATCCCGTCTCCAGTACCATGCGGGCTGCGCCAAAGACCGTTTGTGCGGCCAGTAGCGTGGCCACATCGCGGGGCAGGCCGACGTTTACGCCGGCCTCAGCAAGAGCTTCCACGATGATGTAGACATACGCTGGGCCCGAGCCGGAGAGACCCGTCACTGCGTCCATGTGCTTTTCGTCAACGATGACGGAACGACCTACCGTGTTGAAGATCTTCTGTGCCGTTACGAGTTGATCGCTGGAGACGAAGCGTCCCGGGCAAAGCGCCGTCACGCCAGCAGCCAGCATAGAGGGCGTGTTTGGCATTGCACGGATCACCGGGATCTTCATTCCGGCCGCCTCTTCAATTGCGCTGGTCTTAACCGAGGCAGCAAACGAGACGATCAGCTTCTGCGGCGTCAGTACTGGTCTGATCTCTTCGACCAGTGTCGGAACCTGAGTCGGCTTTACGCCGAGCAGAATGATGTCTGCCACCCTCGCGGCAGCCAGGTTATCGGTCGTGACCTCCACCTGGAACTGGACGGAGAGCGCCTGCGCGCGTTCCGGGTGCGCCACTGTGGCAATAATCTGTTCCGGATGCAGCAGGTTGTTCTTCAGGAAGGCCTGCAGCAGAATGCCGCCCATCTTTCCGGCGCCAAGAACAGCGACCTTGATGCCGGGCAAGGATGCAGGCCCGAGGGTAGGTATTTCGATTTTTAGATCGTCGTTGGACATAGATTTGTCGTGCTAGTCGATGAACTCGACCTTGGCTTTGTGCGGAATAATGCCGCGTTCGTAGCCGAGTTCGAGTAGCTTCTTGATCGCTTCTCGCCCATCGTCTCCGTAGTTGAGAGTGCGCTCGTTCACATACATGCCAACGAAGCGGTTCGCCAGGCTGGTATCCAGATCGCGTGCAAACTGCATGGCATACTGCAGTGCCTCTTCGCGGTTGTCGAGGGCATGCTGAATGCTGTCGCGCAACGCCTGCGTCGTGGTCTTCATGACATCCGAACCGAGCGAGCGGCGGATCGCGTTGCCACCAAGAGGCAGCGGCAGACCGTTGGTCTCTTCACGCCACCATTGACCGAGATCCAGAATCTTATGCAGGCCGCTGTTTCCGTAGGTGAGCTGTCCTTCGTGAATAATGAGCCCGGCCTCGAACTCGCCGCCGGCGACGCGCGGAATGATCTCGTCGAAGGGGATCGTCGCCGTCTCAACCTCGGGAGCGAAGAGCTTCAGTGCCAGGTAGGCTGTCGTCAACGTGCCCGGAACAGCGATCTTAACCTTCTTGACCTCGTCGGTGGTCAGTTTCTTCGGCGCTACGATCATTGGTCCGTAACCGTCGCCAACAGAGCCGCCGCAGGCCATCAGCGCGTAGTTCTCCTGCAGATAGGGATAGGCGTGAAAGCTGATGGCGGTCACATCGTAAAAGGCCTCGTTCATGGCCTTCCGGTTCAGGGTCTCGATATCCGTCAGCGTATGGCTGAACTTGTAGCCCGGTACACGAATCTTGTTCGTCGCCAGGCCATAGAACATAAATGCGTCGTCGGAATCAGGAGAGTGCGCGATGGTGATCTCGCGAATGGCGGAACTACTCATACAATCGGATGACCTCTGGAAAGGATACAGCGGTTAGTGTCTGTGGACTTGCGGATGTCGTTCAGTGTGCGGCGCGACGCTGCACGGAGCGCGGTCGCTGGTACGGGTCGCTCAGGTCGCCCGCGTCATTCGATGACCACGGTCGCGGCTGGCGGCGCATCGGTATAACACTCTCTTTGTGTTCGATGTTCGACACGTCGTGATGCTGTTCAAAAATATTTTCTGCGGTCAGATTCCCAGGCTTTTGACCTGCCGAAGCGGCCTTGCGGACGTGACGTGCAATAGCCCAGGACGCCCATAAAAGAGCGCAGACGGAAAGCACGGCGACTGCAAAAAGAATCTGCATCGGACAAAGGAAAGGATACCAAAGCGCGGCTAGCCGGGCTGTGCGTTCTCCCGCAACCAGGCAAGATACGCCGCGCTGCCGCCCGCCAGTGGCACGACCAGTAACTCCGGTAAGGAATATCCATCCGGACGCTCCACGTGAAAGCTGTTAATTCTCTCGTCCATCCGGCTGAGATTTGTGCTGAGCGACTTGATCGTTAATTGATACTCTTCGCTGTGTTCGATGGAGCCCTGCCAGCGATAGACCGATCGCACAGGACCGCTGATGCTAACGCATGCTGCCAGGTTTTCGTGCACCAGAACGTGCGCCAGCGCCTCCGCGGTCTCACGCGTGCCGGCGGTTGTCAGAACTAGAACAGGCTCTGTCATGCATAGGAGTATTCCACGCCATGTATCTACTCGGGTTCCCGGGAGCGGGTTTTTGCTTGACCGCAGCGATGGCCGTCGATACTTCTGGAACTGTATGCGGAAGTCTTCCAGCCTCTGGAGCAGATTGATCGGCGCGGGCGAGCGGCTCTATAGCGGCCGTCGCAAACTTGCGACCGTTGCTGCTGTAGGTTTGGCGATTTCGCTCGGATATCACGTCATCTTCGGCCAGAATGGTCTGACCATATATGAGCAGAAGAAGCGCGAAGCCAGGGAGCTGGATGTAGAGCTTAAGCGTCTGCAAAAAGAGAACGAGCAGATGTCTGGTCACATCGAGCGTCTGCAGAATGATCCAAGTGCGATTGAGCACCAGGCAAGGGAAGAACTGCACTACACACGTCCCGGGGAAGTCATCTACACACTGCCTGCTGCGCCTGCCAAAAAGTAGTCACTGCAAGTAAGATTGACTCGTTCCTATCGACTGGTTCCAGGACAAGACAGTGTTGGCATCGGTGTCATTGCACTGCATGAACCCCTTGGAGCATATGCCGTTGGAACAAGGAGAGGCGTTCTGCGGGTCTCACTCTTTATCACTTGTTATAACGACACGCTCTTTCCCGGAACAGGGAAGGCGGTTGTACGCGTGCTCGAGCGGTTGGGGCATACGGTGGAATTTCCTGCCGGCCAGACCTGCTGTGGGCAGATGCATTGGAATACCGGCTATCAGAAGGAAGCTCTTCCGCTGGTGCAGCGTTTTGTCGATCAGTTTCGTGATGCGGAAGCTGTCGTAGTGCCTTCCAGCAGTTGCGTTGCGATGATGAAAGATCACTATCCGCTGATGGCGGAGCAATTAAAGGACGAGACGCTGAAGGCAGAGCTGAAGCAGTTACTGCCGAAGGTGTGGGAGTTCTCGCAATTTCTTACCGACTGTCTCGGTCTGAAAGATGTCGGCGCTTACTATCCGCACAAGGTCACCTATCACGCAAGCTGTCACGGTCTCCGTAATCTCGGAATCAAGGACGGCCCGATGGACCTGCTTCGCAACGTGAAGGGCCTGGAACTCGTCGAGATCGAGAACCTCGATCGCTGCTGCGGCTTCGGAGGGACCTTCGCCGTCAAGAATCCCGAGACTTCGATGGCCATGCTGGAAGAGAAGCTCGGTTCCGTGTTGAAGACCGGGGCCGAGGTCTGTACCGCATGCGACAACTCGTGCCTGATGCACATGGAGGGCTCGCTGCACCGCCAGAAGGCCGGCGTGCATACCATTCATCTGGCAGAGATTCTCGCCGGTGAGGAGGCAGGGCAATGAGCCGTATTCCGCTCGACCCGGCAACGTCGCCGGCCTTCCCGAAGGCGGCAAAGAAGTCTCTTGGCGA
>JABFXN010000351.1 GCA_013361705.1 Acidobacteriaceae bacterium | reverse complement strand
AAAAATTTATGGCAGAGCCACCAGGCTCCATGGACCGCCGCTCGCCTTTGCCTTCTTGGTCACAGTAAAGGTTGCAAGGTCGACGAATGAGACATCGTTGGAAGGTCCGTTGGCGGTAAACAACGTCTTGCCGTCGGGCGAGAGCGTCATGCCCCACGGACGAGCACCCACCTCAACCGAACCGGCAATCTTGTTGTCCTTCGTGTCGATCGCAAAGACCTGCTTGCCGCGGCCAGTGCTCACGTAGAGCTTCGATGCATCCGGGGAGAGCAGAACATACATTGGTTTGATGACACCGGCCTGACCCAGAGTGATGGTCTTGGTCATCTTGTGTGACTTCACATCGACGACGACCACGTTGCCATCATTCTCTGCATTGACATAAGCGGTCTTGCCATCGGGCATGAAGGCTACGTTGCGCGGACGATGACCGACCTTGATCGTGGCAGTGATCTTGCCCTTCTCCGGATCCAGAACGGAGATCTCGCCCGTTCCTTCTGAGGTGACCCAGACCTCCTTGCCATCAGGGCTGACACGCACGCCCTCAGGCTCGCTGCCGATTTTGAAAGACTTTTCAACCGTGCCCGAGTCGACATCAATGATGCTTACCGACGAGATATCTTCATTCGAGATAAAGAGCTTCTTCCCGTCTTTGCTCAGGTCGAAGTTCTCAGGGTCCGAACCGCCAGGGATGGTGCGAACAATCTTACGTGCCGCGAGATCGAAGACCGCGATGCCGTCGGCAGAATGATCCGGTGGCGGCAACGTGCTCTCATCCACGCCGGGACCCGCGATCGGCGTTCCACTGAGTGCAATGTAGAGCTGCTTGCCATCGGCCGAGGCATGGATGCCGCGCGGCCGCTTGCCCAGATGCACGTTGGCGATGGTCTGCGCCGTGCCAATGTCGATAATGGTCAGATCACCGGAGACCTCATTGGTGGCATAGACGCGCGGCCCGGTTGGTTCCGGCGCGGGCTTCTCAGCGGAAGGTGCAGGTGCGCTCGACTTGCAGCCGAGAGCCGCAAGTGCAAGGCAGGTGGTGGCAACGAAAGGCAGTGCAAGCTTCCGCATGATTCTGACTATTCTCCCTTGTAGGTGAAGTTGGCCGGAGTATCGCTCTTCGGAGAGACGCTTATGGTCTGCTCCTGGACGCCAAGTTTTTCATGCCATACGCCTAGCGTGTAGGCTCCGGGCGGCAGGTTTTCGATCTTGAAGGTACCGTCATCCTTCGAGACGGCGAAATACGGATTGTCAGTAACGCCGATAAACGAATGCATCCAGTCATGGATATTGCACTTCACCGGCACCATGATCTCCGGCTTGGTGAACTTACGTTGCAGCGGAGCGTCCCCAGGACCCATGCTGTGGTTCCATTCGCGGTTGATCTGGGCCACCGGATGAATGTTGTGCGTCACAGGGTCAGAGTTGGTAATGATGAGCTGCTGGCCGACCATGACACCCAGCACATGCGGCCGGAACCAGCAGCCTGATTGGTCCAGCGTCACTGTTGCGGTGGGAACCTCAAAGACTTTTCCTTCCAGACCCTTCCTGATGTAGACGAAAGCGTTGGCCAGGTCACCCTTGCTATCGACGACGAGCGACTCATCATAAGCTTTGCCTTTATGAGCTTTGACGCAGGTGGGGTCCTGGCTGATGTCGATCAGCTTCGGCGTTGGACGTTTGCCGGTGTACTTCAGCGTGCCTGAGATGGAGCCGGCGGTCGCCGGGTCTACATGATAGAAGACCGGAGCAGACGAGGTTTCCGTCGTCGTGACCGGTTCGGTAGGCTTCGACTTACAGCCGGCGAGGGACCCGGCAATCAGGACCAGGGCGAAGGATGGTTTCAGTCGCATATCACCGTCACTTTACTACCTGCGATGACTACTTTGCAGGTGGGCCCGAATTTGGTGGCAGGTCTCCAGTAAGCGCGTTGAGGAATTCGACCAGGTCGCGGCGGTCCTGAGGGCTGAGGTGAATCTTCCTGATCTCAGGATCGAGATAAGGATTGGAGTTGCCCTGTCCCGCGTAGAAGTCCACCACTGCAGCCAGAGTCTTGATGCTGCCGTCGTGCATATAAGGCGCAGTCTCTGCGATATTACGCAGCGTTGGTGTCTTGAAGGCGCCTTTGTCCGTCTCCACCTGGGTCTCGTGATAGCGGCCGATGTCCGTGAAGTCTCCGTCACCACTTACACCCTGGCCGATGTTGTGAAACTTGCCATCGGTGAAGAGCGCGTCCTTCGGTCCGATGGTGTGGCAGGAGGCACAGTTGCCTCCGGCAGGATTCAGAAAGACCGCCAGACCGCGAAGCTGCGCCGGCGTAAGGGCGCTCTGGTCGCCGCCATACTGAAAGCGATCAAATGCGGAGTTTCCACTCAAGAGCGTGCGTTCGAAGCTGGCCAGGGATTTCTCGACGCGGACGAGGTTGATCTCTTTCGAGCCGTACACCTTGCGGAACATCTTGGGATACTCCGCATCGTCTTTCAGCTTGTCGAGAAAGATCTCGTGCTTGGCGTTATTCATCTCGACCGGATTGGCGATGGGGCCAACCGATTGCTGTTCGAGCGAGATCGCACGTCCGTCCCAGAACTGAAAGGGCATATAAGCGGAGTTCAGAAGCGTAGGAGCGTTGCGGACCCCAAGCTGATCGTTCACGCCCTTCGAGAGTCGCAGACCGTCGGTGAAGTAGAACTTGGGATCGTGGCAGTGCGCACATGCCAGGGAGTTGTCACTGGAGAGGCGCTTGTCATAGAAGAGGCGTCGTCCCAGCTCGACCGAGTCTGCCGTGGCTGGGTTGTCAGCGGGGACGGGAACCGGTGGAAGGCCGAGCGGCGCTTTGATCGCGATGGGCTTGCCGACCGGATTGTCCTGTGTCCTGGACCGGCATCCCGCAAGCAGCAGGGGCAGGATGGCGAGACAGGTAAGCGTGCGTGGTGACGGCATATCGAATGCTAACGGTTATGGGACGTATCAGGCCCTATTTGGGTTCCAAGGTGTTCGATCATCGGAACGCGGGAAAAATCAAAGCGTTTTACGAAGTCCTTGACATTGGCTTCTCAGCATCGATACTATCCTCGCGGCAATGAGACGTCTCACGGCGCCGCTCAATTTCCTCCTAAATGCCCTCATCTGCTACGTTTCGACGGAGCCCGGGCAAAGGTGGGTGGGCGTTATAGTGTTGGCGTCCTCAAACAACCGGATTCACTGGTTTCTGCCTGTCATGGGTGGGGCAGCCAGTTCTCCGCAACAGAAGAAGGAAGATGTCACATGGTGAATCGCACTATCGTTCAGGACGCTATCAATACCGGTGAGGGCATCCTCCGGCTGGCTCCCTGCTGGGTCCCCCGTTCGTTTATGATCCCCGGCCGCCGTCTGCGGCTGCATCCGGACGATCTCTATGCCTTTGGCGCCAACCGCGGCGGCATCAACGAACGCTGGTTTTCGTCCACGACTAAGGCGTCGAACGGCCCGCTGACCACCGAGGACGAGGGCCTGAGCTACGTTGTGACCAACTCCGGTGAGAAGTTCCTTCTGAAGGATGCTGTGGATGAAGCCGGCGATCTGCTGCTGGGCGCGGATGTGATGGCTCGCGAGAAGGGTTGGAACATCCTCTGCAAGTTCTTCGACAATATGGGTCCCATTCCTCATCACATGCACCAGGACGATGAGTTCGCGGCGCGCGTCGGCTTCAAGGGCAAGCCGGAAGCCTATTACTTCCCGCCGCAGTACAACCAGATCAAGAACAACTTCCCGTACACCTTCATGGGCCTCGAGCCTGGCACGACGAAGGACGATGTGCGCAAGTGCCTCGAGAACTGGAACAAGGGCGACAACGGCATCCTCGGCTTCGCGCGTGCTTATCTGCTGGAGCCGGGTACAGGCTGGCAGATCGATCCGGGCATCCTGCACGCTCCGGGTTCGCTTGTCACCTATGAGCCGCAGGTTAACTCTGACGTTTTCGCGATGTTCCAGTCGGAAGTAGACGGCCGTCTTGTGGACTGGAGCTTGCTGGTGAAGGACGTTCCGGCAGACAAGCAGCACGATCTGGATTACCTGATCGCCATGCTCGACTGGGATGCCAACGTGAACCCCGAGTTCGGCAAGTCGAACAAGTGCTTCCCAACTCCGGTCAAGCCGTTTGCCGAGACCGAAAAGCTAGGCTATCGCGAAGTATGGGTCACCTACGGTACCGCCTTCTACTCAGCCAAGGAACTGACCCTGCTGCCAGGTCAGAAGGTGACCATCACCGACGCGGAAGCGTATGGTTGCATCGTTGTTCAAGGCCATGGATCGCTCGGCAAGCAGCCCGTATCCGCTCCGACGATGATCCGCTTCGGCCAACTGACAGAAGACGAATATTTCATCACCAAGGCTGCTGCCAACCAGGGCGTGGTGGTCGAGAACAAGAGCATCAGCGATCCGCTGGTGATCCTCAAGCACTTTGGCCCCGGCAACCCCGATGCCGCGCCGCTGAAAAAGAAAAAGTAACCGGAGAGTGTTGTGAGCACACACAAGAAGCCTGCACTGCATAACGCAATGTGGCCGGGTCTGGTCGGGAAAGGACCAGACTCGGAGCCGCCGATTTCTCTGGAACAGATGCTCGACCTGACGGCTGCCGCCGATGTGAACGGCGTGAAGTTCGACGGCGTCGATCTGTTCGCCTCAGCCCCGCATACCGATATCGATTCGACACCGGACGACCTGAAGAAGCTGGCCGACTCCATCGCCCGCCGCAACCTGGTGGTGGGCTCGCTGGTAGCGCCGGTGTGGCCGCCGACAGGCGGCGGGTCATGTTTCGGTTCCGAAGAGGAGCGCAGGAACTATCTCACGCAGGTGAGAAAGGCCTGCATCATGGGCAAGACGCTCAAGGAGATCGGCATCCGCAAGTACGGCATCATCCGTGTCGATACCGCCGCAAGTCCGTCGCAGTGGGCAGAGAATCCCGTTGAGAACACGAAGAAGGCTGCGGCTACGCTGACCGAAGCCTGCAACATCGCCGAAGAGTATGGCGAGCGTCTCGCTCTCGAAGGCGAGATCTGCTGGGGCGCCATGCATAGCTGGCGCCGCGTGGTGGAACTGCTGCAGGCCGTAAATCGTCCACAGACACTTGGCTACCAGGCGGATATGGCGCACTCCATGCTCTATACGCTGGGCTATAACGCGCCGGAAGATCGCATCCTTCCGCAGAACTTTGACTGGAATGACAAGGCCACGCTGATGGCGGCATTCAAGACGCTGACCGACGCTCTGCGTCCTTGGACGATCGACTTCCACGTCGCACAGAACGACGGCACCGTCCATGGAGCTGGATCGCACGATAAGACCGGCCGCCATTGCCCGGTGAACGATCCGAACGGCAAGATGGACGTCGTCGAGGTCGCAGGCTTGTGGCTACGCGGCCCAGACGGTCAGCCGACGAAGGCGATGCAGCACATCTGCTGGGACGGCTGCATGTTCCCCAACGCGATGATGATGAACCCGCAGACGTGGAACGATATCCTTGCCACCATGATCAAGGTGCGTGACGCGCACGGATGGGATTAGGAAAGAGACATGGCTAAGAAAAAACTGAACGTCGGCCTCGTGGGCTACGGCTTCATGGGGAAGACCCATTCGAACGCCTTCCTGCAGGCTCCGCGCTTCTTCGATACGCCGTATGAGCCGGTATTGAAGGCGGTCTGCGCCCGCAATGCAGAGAAGGCCAAAGGCTTTGCCGACACCTGGGGCTATGAGTCTGTTGAGACCGACTGGCGCAAACTGATCGAGCGCAAGGATATCGATGTCATCGATATCGCCAGTCCGAACAACACGCATGCCGAGATCGCCATTGCTGCCGCTGAGGCAGGCAAGTGGGTGCTGTGCGAGAAGCCTCTGGCCCGTACGGCTGAAGAGGGCAAGCCCATGTGGGACGCCGTCAAGAAGGCCGGCGTACCCAACATGGTCTGGTACAACTACCGCCGCGTTCCCGCCGTCGTGCTGCTGAAGCAGTTGCTCGATGAGGGACGCTTCGGCCGCATCTTCCACTATCGTTCGCAGTTCCTGCAGGACTGGACCATCTCGGAAGATCTGCCGCAGGGCGGACAGGCGTTGTGGCGTCTCGACTCCGCTGTCTCTGGCTCAGGCGTTACCGGCGACCTGCTTGCGCACAACATCGATATGGCCATGTGGCTGAACGGCCAGATCGTCGATGTGACCGCCATGACCGAGACCTTCATCAAGGAGCGCATGCACAATGAGACCGGCAAGAAGCAGCCGGTCACCATTGACGATGCCGCCGCCTTCCTCGGACATTTCGAGAACGGGTCGATGGCCCTGTTCGAATCAACGCGCTACGCCCGCGGTCACAAGGCGCTCTTCACCCTGGAGATCAATGGTGAGAAGGCTTCAGCCCGCTGGGATCTGCACGACCTGCATCGTCTGGAGTTCTTCGATCATCGCGACGAGGGCCGTCTGCGCGGATGGAAGAGCATTCACATCACCGACGGCGACCACCCGTACATGAAGAACTGGTGGGTCCCCGGTCTGCAGATCGGTTACGAGCACACCTTCATCCATCAGGTTGCGGACTTCCTGATCGCCGCAGGCTTGGGCAAGAGCGCCGAGCCAACCTTCGAGGACGGACTGAAGTGCGACTACGTCACCGACGCCGTGCTGAAGTCGGCCAAGTCGAAGCAGTGGGAGTCGGCGCTGCCGCCGAAAGAGTAAGGGACAATCCTGATGTACATCAGCAATTACAGAAAGACGGCAGGCCTGTTCGCGGCTGCCGTCTTCTTCGTTTCCGCAACTGTGACGGTGCCGGCGCAGAAGGCCGCTGCCGGTAAGAAGCTTCCTCCCCTTGGACCGGTGAACCGGGTTCCTCCCGAGCCGCGCAACTGGGAGGACCATGCCGGCTGGACATCGCTCTTTGACGGCAAGACCCTGACCGGGTGGAGCGGCGCCCCCGAGGTCTGGAGCGTCGCCGATGGAGCCATCGTTGGCTCTTCCAGCGAGGCAGTGCCTTCGGGCACGACCAATCTGATCTACAAGGTCAGCCAGTTCGCCAACTTCCGCCTCCGCATGGAGGTAAAGATGGAGGGAACGGGCGCCAACGGAGGTGTCCAGTACCGCAGCCATATCGTTCCCGTGCGTGACCGCATTCCTCCTGCCAACCCAACCGAAGAGCAGAAGGTGCGCATGGCCAGGGTCGCCGAGCTGAACAAGAAGCATGCAGCCTGGAATATGACCGGCTATCAGATGGACTTCAACTATGACAACCGGTATACCGGCCAGTTGTACGAACAAAGCTCGGAACGCGGCATCATGACCTACCCCGGTCAGGTGGTTGCGTTCGAAGGCCGTGGGACCAAGCCGCGTGTTGTGGCTGAGTCAGGTACGGCTGAACAGTTGAAGTCGTACTTGAAGAAAGACGAATGGAACGAGATCGAGATCATCGCCGACGGCCATACCCTGACCCATATCGTGAACGGGCACGTCTTTACGCAGACCATCGATACCGATCCGGAGCGGATGGCCGCCAGCGGCTACATCGCGCTCGAGATTGAGGGACCCGGAACCCTGCGGATCCTCCATCGCAACATTTACATCAAGAAGCTTCCGTAACCCTGAGTCATGGTTTACGCTTGCGCGGTGGCTAGCCACCGCGCAACTTGTTTTTAGAATGGGCCAAGGGAGATGGACGCACATGAGTTCCGAAACTCGCACGTATATTGAAGAACGCATCGGCCGGTTGTCGCAGGTTGGCGGTGTCACCGCATTTGAGTATGCCGAAGGTAAGGCCAAAGGGGTCTCGGCACTGCGGGTGCGTACCGCCACAGGCCTCGAGTTCTGGGTGATGCCCGGACGCGGCATGGATATCGGAGAGGCCACCTATCTGGGCAAGTCGTTGAACTGGCAGTCTCCGACCGGCGTCACGAACTCCTCGTACTTCTCGAATCGCGGTCTGGAGTGGCTGAGCGGCTTCCATGGCGGCCTGCTGTGTTTCTGCGGACTCTCCCATGCGGGCGCTCCGTGCGACGACTGCGGCCAGCATCTCGGCCTGCATGGCCCCATCTCCAATACGCCGGCGGAGCAGGTGAGCTGGACAGAGGAGTGGAAGGGCGACGACTGTATCTTCACCATCACCGGCAAGGTACGTGAGGCCTCGGTCTTTGGTCCTAACCTGGTGCTCAGCCGCAAGATCACGACCTCACTGAAATCCAGCACGATCTCGGTAGAGGACACCATTGAGAACCTCGGCTATAACGAGTCACCCCTAATGGCGCTCTATCACCTCAACTTCGGTTACCCCTTGCTGACGGGCAAGAGCGAGGTCTTTGCCAACTCTGCGAAGACTGACGCGGCTACGCCCTACGCGCAGGAGAGCCTCAAGCAGTGGCGTCTCTTTGAAGAGCCCACTCGCGGCATCGAAGAGCGTGTCTACTTCCACACGATGAAGCCCGGAGCGGACGGCTGGGTCAATACGCTGCTGGTGAGCGACCGGGAAAAGAAAGACTGGGCCGTAAGCGTGCGCTACGACCCAAGTACGCTGCCTGACTTTGTCCAGTGGAAGCTGACGGGCGTAAACCACTACGTCCTCGGCCTTGAGCCCTCCAACTGCCGCAGCCTCGGCCGCAAAAAAGAACGCGAGCGCGGAACGCTGAGGAGCCTGAAACCAGGCGAGAAGACAGTGCTACGGCTTGAACTCAGCGTACACGACGGCGTAGAAGCCGTCGCCGCAGCCATCAAAGCCACCGAAGTTTAGAGAAGAGCAACACACCGGGTGCCCCATGTCCCTCGGGGACATGGGCATTCGAGCGAAGCTCGAACCGCTTTGTTCGTCGTTGCAAAGATCGAGATGCGTGGCCAGGATAGTAAAGACCGAGCCCATGTCCCTCGGGGACATGGGGCAGCCGGTGCACGGGCTGATCTAAAAGTGCAGGCTATCGACGTTGTTCTTATCGATAAGCAGCGGTTTGCCAAGAATGATCTCCGATCCGCCAATCTCCAGATCGCCCAACCGGCCAACATGCACACTCTTGGCTCCAGCCGGAATCTTCTTCTCTGCCTTCAACGCCCCCGCATAGACCGTCAGATATCCGTGGTCCTGCGTATTCCAAAGGAAGATCGTCTGTACAGAACCATCATGCAGATACGTGCGGCAGATCGAGGGTAGCGAGAGTCCAATGACCTTGACGTCCGTGCGCCCCGCCTGTGCGACGGCCTCCGCCGCTCCCGGAACCGCAGGTGCTGAGATAGCGACAACCAGCTTCACCTGCGGATAGGCCTTGAGGATGATCTGGGTCTGATTGAAGGCCTTGTCGCGGTCGTCGTCGCTGGGTTGAATGGTGGCGAGTTGCAGGTTCGGATGGTCGGAGGCGACACGTTTCTTGATATCGGCGATCCACTCGTTCTGGTTCTCGGCGCTTAGGGCTCCGGTCACGATGGCAAACTGTCCGCCGTTTGGTAACAGCCGTGCGCCTTCATCGGTCAGGGCGTTGGCGATGCCGATCGGTGTGGCCTGGTTCAGGAAGTAGTCGCGTGCGTTCAGTTCGGCGTCCGCGTCCCAGGTCAGCACCGCGATGCCGTGTGCGCGGGCCTTGCGAAGCACGGTGGAGATGCTGCCTTTGTTCTCCACGGCGACGACGATGGCGTCGACGCCGCGCGTGATCCAGTTCTCTACCAGTTCATTCTGTTGAGAGGCGTCGAGACTGGTGGGGCCGTCCCAGATGAGATCGACCCCGAGTTCTTTGGCGGCCTCTTCCGCGCCGGCACGTGCGCTGATGAAGTACGGATCGCCTTTGGCCTTTGGCATCACCGCAATAGTCAGGCGATGCCCAGCGGCCGCCGCACCGTTGCGATGACCGGCAGCGTGGAAGAGCAGCGTGCCCAGGACGCCAACTGCAATGAGCACAGCGCCAGCGAATGCCGGACGCTTCCACAAAGAAACTCCGCCCGCCGTGACTCCGAACGCGCCGGTGGAGCGCAGCCGGTCGACGGCGACGATCGCCAGCAGCAATACGCCAATCAGGACTCCGGTCAACTCTGACGGCAGCGCCATCAGATGCATGCCATTCTGCAGCACGGAGAGAAAGAAGAGCCCCAGCATCGAGCCGAGCAGCGTGCCTCGGCCGCCGAAGACCGAGACTCCGCCGACCACCACCGCGGTGATCGCCTGCAGCTCATATCCGGTTCCGAGGTCAGACTTCGCCAGACCGAGATGGGCGACGTAGATTATGGCGGCAAGCGATGCAATAACGCCGGAGAGCACATACAACAGCGCCAGCCGCTTGCGTACGGGAATGCCGGCATAGCGGGCGCCTTCTGCATTGAAGCCGATGGCGTAGATGGATCGGCCAATGACGGACTTGTGCAACAGGACAGCATAGGCCGCCAGCACAACGATGAGGATCGGAAGCTGGACGGGGATAAGCTTCCAGAAGTATCCCTGGCCGAGATGGAGAAAGCCTGCGGAATAGCCGGTAAAGCTCACCGCGCCATGCGTAATGCCCTCCGCGATGCCGCGATAGAGCGAGAAGGTGCCCAGCGTCACGATCAACGGCGGCAGCCGAAGCCCCGCGATCAGGAGAGCATTCAAGCCGCCGGCGGCAAGACCCAGTAGCAGCGATAGCCCAACGCAGGCGGCAATGGGGAGATGACCGTCATGCCACATCGTGCCGAAGAGGACGGCGGTCATGCCGATGGCAGAGCCGACGGAGAGGTCGATGCCTCCAGTAATCAGGATCGGCGTAAGGGCAATCACCAGCAGGCCGAGTTCGACCGAGAAGCGGACGATCTCGAAGAAGTTTCCCCAGGTGGCGAAGCTGGGTGCCGCAACGCTGAAGTAAATGCACTCGAGCACCAGTGCCGCAACCAGAGCAACTTCCGCAGCAGAGATATGCAGGCGCTTAGGCATGGCTGACCTGCCTCCGCCGATAGTGACTCAGGACATTGACCGAAACGGCCGCGAGAATAATGAGTCCCTGGATCGCGCGCTCCCAGTAGGCGCTAACGCCGAGGAAGGTAAGCGCAGGACCGATGATGCCGAGTAAGACGACGCCAAGTACGGTCCCGGCAATCGTTCCGGAGCCACCTGTAATAGTGGCTCCGCCCACGGCCACGGCGGCAATCGTCTTCAGCTCCAGCCCAATGCCGGAGTTGCTCGGAATCTGGTTGAAGCGCACCGCATTGAGGGCGGCGGAGAAGCCGGTGAGCAGACCCGTGATGGCAAAGACGGAGAAGAGCACTCGGTTGGTGTCGATGCCGAGGATACGTGCCGCAGCCTCGTTCGAGCCGGTCGCGAAGATATTTCGTCCACCTCTGAAGTAGCGCAGCCCCACGGTAAAGACAACGACGAGCAGCGCTGCAATTACCAGCATGAGAACGGTATAAATCGCCTGCGAGAGACCGAATCTCTGGAAGCTGCCCGGAAGATCTCCGACCCATGCGCCCTGCGTCTGCCAGCGGAGGCCATCGCGAATAGCTACCATCGATGCCAGCGTCACGACGATGGAAGGCATGCGCATCCACGCGACCAGCGCTCCGTTGAACGAGCCGAGAAGGGCGCCGACAACGCTGGCAATCAACATGGCGACCAGGACTGGCAGACCGGCACGTGCGGCTACTCCCGTGACAATGCTGCAGACCGCAAAGACTGACCCAACCGAGATATCGATCTGTCCGGTCAGGATGATAAGGGTCATACCGAGAGAAACGATAAGGACCGGGACATTGGCGAGGAACAGGTCAGAGAGGTTGTCGACAGTAAAGAAGCCGTGTGTGGTCGCTGCCAGCAGCGCCAGCACCAGCAGAATGGTTGCGGCTACGGCAAGTTCGCGTGCGTACGCCTTCATGCTTCTACCTCGTGGCCGAAAGCCAGCGACATCACCTTTTGCTGCGTGGCTTCTTCCCAGCTGAGCGTAGCGACGATGGTGCCGTTATGAAAGACTCCAATGCGATCACTCATCCCCAGCACCTCCGGTAGTTCCGAAGAGATGAGGATGACCGCCATACCGCGCTCCGCGAACTCCACGATGAGTTCATGGATCTCTGACTTGGAACCTACGTCCACGCCTTGCGTCGGTTCATCCAGGATCATGATCCCCGGCTTGATGGCGAGCCAACGCGCCAACGCTACCTTCTGCTGGTTTCCGCCGGAGAGCGCTCCGGCCACGGTATCGGTGGCAGGAGCCTTAATCCGAAGGCTGGTGCGATACCCCTCAGCGACCGACTGTTCCCGGGCGCTGTCCAGCAAGCCTCGCTTAGCCACTTCGTTCAGGCTGGCGAGCGTGATATTGCTGGCGATACTCATGTCCAGAATCACACCATGCTGGCGGCGGTCCTCCGGCAGATAGCCGAGACCATTTGCAATGGCTTCAGCGGGGCTTCCGATCGTGACCTCGCGTCCGTACAAAATGATCGGTGTATGTACTGGAGTGATGCCGAAGAGCGTCCGTGCAAGCTCGGTGCGGCCCGAGCCGACCAGGCCGACCAGGCCGAAGATCTCTCCCTTGCGCACCGAGAACGAGATGTCGTGCAGCCCAACCTCCGGATTGTTGAGCCCCCTCACTTCAATCGCAACCTCACCCGGAACGACTGACCGCTTTGGAAAGACGGACTCGATCGATCGGCCAACCATCAGCTCTATCAACTTCGCGCGGTCAACATCGCAGGCATTGCAGCAGGCGATGGTCTCGCCATCGCGCAGCACAGTGATGCGGTCGGCAAGCGTAAGAATCTCTTCCAGCCGGTGCGAGATGTAGATGATGGCGACGCCTTCAGCGCGGAGACGCCTTACCAGCGCGAACAGCTTCTCTGTCTCCCGCTCGGAGAGCAGGGCGGTAGGCTCATCCATCAGCAGAATGCGCGCCTTGGCTCCGATGGCCTTGGCGATCTCTACGACCTGTTGCTCCGCCATGCTAAGCGTTCCGGCAAGTCTGTCCGGATCGATGTTTGCCCCGATGGATTGAATCAGCTCTTTCGCGCGTTGTTTGCGGCTGCGCCAATCCACGGTGATGCCGCTCTTTTCGCGCTCCAGCGGCATGCAGATGTTTTCCGCCACCGTGAGGTGAGGGAAGATTGTCGGCTGCTGATAGATAGCGGCAACGCCCAAAGAGCGGGAACGGTTAGGATCGTTCTCCGTGATGCGCTGACCGAAGATTTCCAACTCGCCGGAGTCCGGGTGTATGGCTCCAGTGATGATCTTGGTCAGGGTCGATTTGCCGGCGCCATTCTCACCAATGAGGGCATGAACTTCGCCAGGCAGCAGTTCGAGCGAACCGGAACGAAGCGCCCGCACACCGGCATAGGACTTCGTCAGAGACTTCGCCGCGATGGCGAGCGGTGGAGCACTGTTCGATGAGACGTTTTGCATGCGGGAAACTGGGCCACCAGCTTATTCCTTCGCGTGCTTCTTTGTCTCGGTCTTTGCGGGTTCGTCTTTCAGGCGGCTTGAAGAGGACTCGCGTACGACCAACTCGGCCGGAAGCTGCACGCGGGTAATGGGAGGTGGAGATTGTTCTCCGCCTTCAATACGCCGCAGCAACACTTCCACGGCGCGGTGACCCATCTCGTAGGTAGGCTGTACCACGGTAGAGATACCGGGCTTAAAGAGAGCCTCAGCGTTTACCTGATCAAAGGTCACAAAGGCGAAGTCCCTCGGCGTGCGCAGGCCAAGCGAGTAAAGGCTGCGGAGTGCAGCCATGCCGGTAACGCCATTGGTGGCCAGCAGTGCAGTTGGCTTGCTATCGCCCGTGCGGAAGCCCCGCTGGCACAGGCCGGAGACGACCTCCTGGCCAAACGCTGCATTCCAGATCAGCGAGTCATCCACCGGAATACCCGCGCGGGTCAATGCATTGCGATAGCCGCGAAGACGTTCGCGCTCATTCTGCAGCGAGAGTGGACCGGTGATGATGGCGATGCGGGTATGACCGTTCTCGATGAGATGGGCCGTTGCCATCTCGGAGGCGCCGGCATCATCGACGCAGACCGAGTCAACTTCCAAGTCAACTGGCACGCGATCGACGCAGATGATCGGAGAGCCGGCGACGCTTTGCGGATCTTCGGCCTCGGCGGCTTCGCGCGACTGAGCCGTTACCAGCAGAATGCCTTCCACCCGCTGAGCGCGCAGCAGCGCAAGCATGTCGGCCTCGCGCTCAGCGCTGCCTTCGGAGTCAAGCACGATGAGGAAGTATCCACGCTCACGCGCCGCGGCTTCAGCGCCGCGCACGATCTTCGGAAAGAAGGGAATCGTGATGTCGGGGATAACGATGCCCAGCGTGTAAGTACGGTTGGTCTTCAGGCTCCGGGCGATCAGGTTGGGCCGATAGTTAAGGACGCGGATCGCGTCCAGCACCTTCTGCCGCGAGCGTTCGCTTACCTTCGCAGATCCGCTGATAACGTTTGAAACCGTACCGGCGGAGACGCCGGCGAGTTTCGCGAGTTCTTTCTGATTCGGTGCCATGGGCCGGAAACAATTCCTTTAGATCGTTGGCTATGCGTCCAGATACGTCAACCAACTCTACATGCGACTGTATATGAGAGTCGACGCCCGGTCACGAACGAATACCGCGTAGATTTCCGCGATGTGGATCACCAGTTGGCCTGGTGAGAAGTCAGAATGTTAAAATCCCGTCAGGGTCTACCAACGGGAAGGTGAGGGAAATGAGCGCTTTACATACGAAATGGAATCAGCTCACAAGCAAGCTGAATCCGGTGTATCTGAAGTTCACAGGTGCAGGTATTGGGGTTGCGTTGTGTCTGGTGGCTATTTCGGTCACCGCTGAGCCGAAGCCGGCCGATCCGCCGGCAGCCGTAATGGCCGCATATCAGCAGGATGAGCATCCTGAGTTTCCCGCCGGTCCGGGCCGCGATGTAACGCTGCGTGTGTGCAGCCGTTGCCACTCGCCCAACAACATCCTGAGCCGTCCGCAGAACCGCGAGGGATGGGAAGCGACCATCGCCAAGATGGTGGACATGGGAGCCACGGCCAGCGATGAAGACTTCGCCGCCATCCTCGATTACGTCTCCAAGAACTTTCCCGCTCCCGGCACTGGCGGAGGAGCTGCAACGACGGCACACGTCAACGCAAACAAGGCGACTGCGGCTGACCTCGCCAAGGCTCTCAGCCTGACCGATAAGGAAGCCTCCGCTATCGTGGATTACCGCACCAAGAACGGGGACTTCAAGACGATCGACGATCTGAAGAAGGTTCCGGACGTGGACGGCAAGAAGATCGACGACAAGAAAGACATCATCGACTTCTAACGCGTACGAGACTACAGAAGCAGAAAGCCCCTCAGTTCGAGGGGCTTTCGCTTTTTATGGCTCCCATGCACTGGGGATCCCGAAAGGTGGGCACCCGGGCAAGATAAGCGCTGAAGGCGCGTTCTATACCAGCCTGGGGCAACGCCCCAGGTTTCGGTCCACGAGAAATAAAAGGGCTGAAGGCCCGCGCTATAACTCTGCAGTGAAAGAGATCGATACGCCCTAATGATTCGAAACATTGGCGTAGGAAAGTTATGCGTTACCACCCAGTGAGTCGCCTATATCTAATGAACAGTCCTCATCCGCCGCTGCATGAAATCCATCAACAGATAATTCCCCAGCGTCTGTGGGGTAGTGAAGTAAGCCTTCCCACGGCACATCGCCGTCACCTTCTGAACAAACTGCACCAGGGCGAAGTCATTGGTGAGCATGAAGGTATTGATCTGAATGCCGGAGCGCTTGCACCGCCCCACCTCTTCCAGCGTCTCGGAGACCACAAGCGGATCGAGACCGAAGGCGTTTTTATAGATCCGCCCATCGGGAAGGGTCAGCGCCGAAGGCTTGCCGTCCGTGATCATCACGATCTGCTTCATCTGCTTGTTGGACCGGGAAAGAATGCGACGGGCGACCTTGAAGCCCTCTCGCGTGTTCGTATACCAGGGGCCTACCTTCACGCGGCCAAGCTGCGAGATAGGAATCTCCTCGGCTGAATCGTGAAAGAGGACCAGGTGCAGCGAGTCACCGGGGAACTGCGTACGCGTCAGATGCGAGAGCGCCATCGCCACCCGCTTCGCCGGCGTAAAGCGGTCTTCTCCATAGAGGATCATCGAATGTGAGCAGTCAAGCATCACCACCGTCGCGCAGGATGCCTGGAACTCTGACTGATGCACGTACAGGTCGCTGTACTCGATGTTCAGCGGCATGCTCAGACCTTCGCGTTCAATGGCGGATTTCAGCGTGGCGGTAACGTCGAGATTGAGCGTGTCGCCAAACTCATAGGGCTTGGACGATCCGCTGGCCTCGACACCGGATGCTTCCTGGATCGTGTCATGACGGCCGAAGTTGGCACGGCCCATAGAGCCAAGCAGATTGCGCAGCGCCTTGTATCCGAGAAAGTCCATCGACTTGTCGGTGACCTCGAAGCGGACCTGCGACTCGTTGCGGCCGACTTCGCCGGGAGCGGCGGACTGCTGTGTCCTGTCCGAAGTTTCCGCATCGGTGCGGATCATGTTCTCGTTCTGCATGCGCTCGACCAGGCGGTCGACCAGGCTCTCCTGTTGTTCGGCAGACATCTCGTCGTACTGCTGTTGCGTTTGCTCGTCGAGGAAGTCGCCGTTCTCCAGCACTTGGCGGATGGCCTCGCGCAGGTCGTCGAGCGTCTGGTCGAGGTTCATCTCGTTGAAATCGGCGTAGGGATTCTGGAAGCCGGAGTCGAGCAGAAAATCGCCGAGCGCTTCCATCAGCTCTTCAAGGCCAAGCTCGCTGGCCAGGTCGCCCTCGTACTTCTTGTAGCGCGTCGTCTTCATCGGCCTGCTTCGATGATACGCCCCTCGTTATTGGCTTGCTTTGATGACGCGCCCTATAGACGCGTACCGGCCATTACCGCGAAGCGAGCCTCCTTGAACCAGCAGTCGGCGTCAGCGAAACCTGCTTCACGCATCCAGCGGAGCTGCTCCTCGACCGGAGAACACTTGTCATCGGTCATCCGGTAGAGACTCGCCCTGATCTGCTCTTCGGTTGCTCCGATCCTCCGCACCTGGCGTAGCCAGAACTCGTGATAACGATCGGTGACAGCGGGCGTGGGGCCTGCCACCTGATCGGCATTGATGAAGACGCCGCGCGGTTTCAACGCCTTGAAGGCGGCACCGAAGACCTTCTGCTTTGCTTCGTCCGTTGAGTGATGGCTAGAAAGAGCTGAGACCACCGCACAGGCGTCATTGGGAAGGGAATCGTTCGCGTAGTCGAGCTGATGGAAGTGCATGCGGCTGTCATGCCCAAGGCGCTCGCGAGCGATCTCGAGCATCGATGGCGAAAGATCGACGAGGTGAATCTGCGCCTCCGGAAAGTGCTGCCGGATGAGTGCCGTCAGAATGCCGGTACCGGCTCCGAGGTCGATGATGCTCTTCGCCGCTGGCGGAATCAGGCGGATGGCCCAGCCATAGAAATCGTCGTGCGGGGGAATCAGCTTTGCGCGGTCCCGGTCGTAGGTGGCAGCGGTGGTATCGAAGACAAGCTGTGTAGCGCTGATGTTCATGATCTGAACCATAAGCGCCGTCGTAGTGAAGTGGAAGTCGATATAAGAAAGAGTAATTTTGAAATTCGAAATTACTTTCCCCGCCACATGTACTGTTCGTTGATATTGTTTCGCCCAGTGATGGCATAGCGAGCGCAGAGAAAAGAGAGAATAGCGGCGCCGATGCCGCCCGCTCCGAGTCCAAGAGGTGCGCGCAAGCCGTTCCGCGCTACCGCAACGGTCAGCGCCAGCAGGCCGATAGAGATTACAGCAAGACTGAACGCACAGAGTCCATGAATCCCTCGCGCGAGATGGTCATCCTTGCCGTTGAATTCCATCTGCTAGTTGAAGCCGCGCCGAGTCCGGTTCTTTGCTTCCCATTCAGCGCGTTCTTTCTCACGTTCACGTACGGTCTCATGGAAGTTAGCCGCCTGCTCATTGCGGCGCGCCTTGTCACCGGCGGAGAAGCTGCGTTCTTCACTGCGGGTAATGCGACGATGCGCCGTCATACCCTCCAGCAGAAACTCTGCTGCCGAAACCGCGAGTTCCGGAGACGAGTTTGAGGTGATGCCCAGCGGCTCCAGCGTGTCCATGAGCTCTTGAATCT
>JABFXN010000396.1 GCA_013361705.1 Acidobacteriaceae bacterium | reverse complement strand
TCAGCTTGATGGCGCCAGCCTTCTCATAGTCTTCCACCAGCTTGGTGACATAGACCGAGAAGACCTCCTGGCGCTGCTGGTTCAGCATGGCGTCACGGGTGCGGGAGAAGTTCTTGGCGATCTCCTCTGGCGTGGGCTCCTGCTTCTCAACGACCGCCAGCACAATGCCGTTGGCTCCGGCGTTAATAGGACCGGAGACGCCGCCCTTGGGCAGATCGAATGCCGCAGATGCCGGGCCGCTCATGCTGCCCACATCCGGAACACTGCCGGCTGCATCCACCAGATCGCTGGTCTTGACCGTGATCTTCTCCTCCGCCGCGGCCTTCTTCAGATCGTTCAGCAGCTTGGCGCGGTCGGCCAGAGCCTTCAGCTTCGCATTCAGCAACTGGGGAACCTTATCGGCCTTATAGTCGTCGGCAACATGCGACTTCCAGTCAGCGAAAACCGGCGCATGTGCCGCATGGATATCGTCAACCTGGAAGACAGCGAAGCCTTCACCGGTCGCCACCGAGACAGGAGCAGCGCCCTTGGCGGTGGAGAAGGCTTTGCTCAGCATCGACGAGCCATCAGGAACGCCGGCGATCACACCGTCAGCGCCCAGATAATCAGTCGTCTGTACCTTGAGACCGTGCGCCGCGGCAGCACCAGCCAGTCCCTGCTTGGCAGCTTCCGCCGCAAGCTGGTTGGCAAAGTTCTGCATCGCGCCGCCCACCTTCTGCTGCTCCAGGATTGGGCGGATGGTGTCCTTCACCTCAGCCAGCGGCTTGGTGCGCTCATCCTGCTTCTCGGTCACCTGCAGGAAGTGATAGCCGAACTGGGTCTTGAAGACATCCGAAGTCTGGCCAACGGGCGTAGAGAACGACTGCTTCTCAAACTCAGGCACCATCTGTCCCTTGCGGACCATTCCGAGGTCGCCGCCACGTTCCTTGCTACCCGGATCGTCAGAGTTCTCCTTGGCCAGCTTGGCAAAGTCAGCGCCGCCCTTCACCTGCTTCTGCAGGCTCTCGGCCTTGGCCTTGGCAGCGGCATCGGTCTTGGCGTCGGCGCCAGGAGCCACCGAGATAAGGATGTGACGAACCTTTACCTGCGGCTCAACCTTGTACTCGGCCAGATGCTGGTTGTAGTAGCTCTGGATATCTGCGTCAGAGATCTGCGGACGTCCGCCTGGCAGATTCGACACGTCGAACGCGATGTAGCTCAGCTTGCGCGCCTCAGGAACCGCAGTGGCATAGCGGGCGGCGTTGGTCTTGAAGAAGCTCTCCAGTTCGGCATCGGTGGGGTTCAGGCTCTTCTTAATATCGTCGGCGCTGATCAACGCGTAGTCGAACTTCACCTTCTGACCCTGCTTGCGGAATGCCTCGCGGACTGCGTTGTCGCTGACGGTCACGCCGCCGGTGATCGTCGACTGCAGACGATCCAGCAGGAGGCTGTCGCGCACGTCCTTCTCGAAGTCCGCAACCGAGATGCCCTGCGACGTGATGAGCTGCTTGTACTTCTCTTCCCCGATGAAGTTGCCGCCCGGGAAGAAGATCTGGGCATAGCGGGTGCGAAGCTCATTGCGAACGTCGCTCTCAGTCACTTCCAGGTGCAGCCGCGCCGCTTCCTGCTTAAGAACCGCACGCTGGATCAGGCCCTGGGCGACACGCTGTGCCATGAATGGCAGAGCGAAGTCCGGCAGGCGCTGCGCCTGAAGCTGCCGCTCCGCGATCGCGTTCACCTGGGTGGTGGGAATATCTTCCGCCTGGCCAAAGCGGCCAAAGACACCCGGCCGACGGACACTGGCATAGATCCCGCTGGTAGTCGCATCGTTGTCAAAGATGCCAGGGACCAGCGTAATGACCATGGTGACAACGGCAGCGCCGATGATGACGGCGAAGAGAGCTTTCGTGAGGCGATTGTCTTTCTGAAGAATGCGGATCATGCTTGGCGACTAAACCTTCACTTCACACGCGGCCTCTCGTCTGAGGCGCATTGCCCGGAATTTGCTACGCGCCGTCAGTCGGCATTTGGCAGGGCAAGCTCCAAGTATAAATCAGGAAAAAGACGGCCCTACGGCCGGCCGCCTTTCAGTACAACAGGCCGCTGGTTACCAGGCCCAGAACGATGGCCGCCACGTCTTCGGTCAACGCCGCTGGCATATCCTTGCCATAGATCTCGGCCATCTTGCCCCGGGCCCAAGCCCAGAACAGCGTACCCACAATGGCGCCCGCAACTCCTCCGCAGATTCCAAGCGGAAGAGAACCTCCCGCTAATCCGAGGACGATGCCCCCGAAGGTGCCGGTGACGATCCGCGCGCCGAACTGCGGCGGCGTCTTGCGGCTAGGCATAAACGGAAGCTTGTCCGCGACCAGCTCGGCGATTCCCGCCGCCGAACAGACCCACGGAGCCCAGGCCGACCCAAGAAACGCCAGGCTGGTGTTCTCCAGGTGCAGCACACCAAGCCGCGCCGCCCAGCTAAGCATCACCAGCGGCATCATGGTGCGCATGCCGGCGACGATTCCAATCCCAAACGCTTGCAGCAGGAGCATTATCCCCTCCGTGAGGTTCGCCCATCCAACATACCCCGGAACGGCGGAGCACGCCGATGCATTATGCCACCGTCCGGTGGTTGATGTGACCGGCTTTATAGCATTGCCGGAGTTTGACTTAGGCCGCCATTCCTCAACCTCAGGATGCGATCGCACCGTCCCGCAAACTCCAGGTTGTGTGTCACCAAAACCGAGGTCAGGCCGTGCGCCTTATGTAGCCGCTGAATCAGGCTGAAGACGACGTCGGCGGTCCTGTTGTCCAGATCACCGGTCGGCTCGTCCGCAAATAGCAGCCGAGGCTGCGTCACCAGTGCCCGGGCCAGCGAGACACGCTGCTGCTCACCGCCGGAGAGCTCACCTGTGCGGTGGCTGAAGCGATCTGCCAATTCCACTTCCGTGAGCCAGCGGCGCGCCGCCGAAATCGCCTCCGCCCTGGCAGTCCCGCGCGCCAGCAGCGGCATGGCTACATTCTCTTCCGCAGTGAACTCTGGCAACAGGTAGTGGAACTGCCACACGTAACCAATCTGCCGGTTGCGGAACTCTGCCTGTTCCCGCAGGTTGAGCTGGTCGACACGGGTGGCATCGAGGTACACCTCGCCGGCGTCCGGTTTATCCAACGCCGCAAGCAGGTGCAGCAGAGACGACTTCCCCGCGCCCGATTCGCCGACGATGGCTACCATCTCTCCTTCCGCCACCTCGAAAGAGAGCTCGCGGAACAGATCCAGGCGGCCTCGGCCCGTGGCGTAGGACTTGGAAAGCCCGCGAACGTCGAGCAGGGTCTTACTCATATCGCAGCGCCTCCGCCGGCAGTACCCGCGCCGCCGAGGTAGAAGGATAGAGCGTCGCCAGCAGCGAGACGCCCAGCGATACCGCTGAAACCAGGAGTCCATCCGTGATGCTGGGCGCGAACGGCAGATGATCGATCGAATAAACCGATGCATCCAGGGGGAACCGATAGTGACCACCGAAGACAGAGAGCCCGTAACCAAGCACCAGACCGATGACGGTTCCTAATACGCTGATCAACAACCCCTGGAACAGGAAGATACGGCGTATCTGATCGGCACGGACGCCAAAGCTCATCAGGACGGCGATATCTTTGGTCTTCTCCATCACCATCATGGTCAGAGCGATCAGAATATTGAGCGCGGCGACGCACACGATGAGCCCAAGGACGATGAACGTCACAATCTGTTCGAGTTTCAAGGCGCGGAAGAGCTCACGGTTCTGCTCCATCCAGTTGGTCGTCTGAAAGCCCTGCCCGGCGGCCGCCTCGATCTGGCGCCCAATCTCGTTGGCTTTGTAAAGGTCATCCACTTTAAAGCTGATGACCGAAATCAGATCAGGCTCGGAGAACAGGCGCTGCGCATCCGCGAGCCGCATAAAGGTATAAGTGGAGTCGTACTGGTAGAAGCCGGAGTGGAAGATGCCGACGACCGAGTACCGCTGATATTTCGGTACGATCCCGATCGGCGTCAGACCTCCCTGCGGACTGGTGACGAGCACCGTATCTCCGACCACGGCGCCAATGGTCTCCGCCAGGTCTTTGCCGATGACGATCGGCGGGACGGCGATGGGTCCTTGCTTCTCCAGCGCCGCTGCCGAGCCCTGATTCACCTGCTGCAGAAGACCGCTCACGGTTCGCTCATCCGCCGGGATCACTCCTTTAATAAGCGCGCCTCCGGATTTCGCACCGCGGGAGACCAGTACCTGCCCATAGAGTCCCGGAGCAGCAGCAGTGACATGCGGTTGCTGTTTCAGGCGAGCCAGCAGCGTCTGCCAGTCTGAAATACCATCCGACGCGATGCGCATCAGATCCACATGCGCCGTAGAGCTGAGCAGCCGATCCTGCAGGTCGCGCTGCATCCCGTTGGTAATGGCCAGAGCAATAATCAGCGACATTACACCGGCTGCGACACCGGCGACGGAAATCCCGGTAATGATGCCGATGACAGCTTGTCTCCGCTTCGCCCGCAAGTAGCGCGCAGCAATAAAGAGCTCAAATCTCACGCGCTCGCCATCCATCCCAGCGTCTTGCGCGCCAGCCGGTCAAAGGCGAGAGCAGCCATCTCCAGATGTTCGGGACGGGTGTCTTCAATCTTGTTGTGGCTGATACCCTGCAGCGACTGAACAAACATCATCACAGTTGGGATGCCGGCGCGGCAGACCTCCGCTGCATCGTGCAGCGGACCGGAAGGCATCCGGTGCGACGTTCCCGAAACCTCACGCACCGCCTCATCGCACAGTGCAACCAACTCGGGATGAAACGGAATCGGTTCGATGCTCCAGATCTTCGACCACTCCACGGTGCAACGTTCCTCCGCGGCAAACCGCTCACTGGCGGCTTTGGCGTCGGCGTACATCCCTGCCAGGACATCGGCATCGAGATCGCGCTGATCGAGCGTCGCTTCACACCTCCCCACCACCGCCGACACGATGCCGGGGAAGGTCTTCACGCTGCCCATGGTGCACACCGCATCCGCATGTTTGCCCGCAATGGAGCGAATCTCCAGCGCCAGCTTGGCGGCAGCAGCTAGTGCATCATGGCGATCTCCCATTGGTGTAGAACCTGAGTGCGCCTCCTGCCCATGGAAGGTGATCGCATGTCGCTCGACGCCTTTCGTCCCCAGCACAACGCCAAGGGGTAACCCCAGGCGCTCCAGTACCGGTCCCTGTTCGATATGCAGCTCGAGATACGCAGCTATGTCGCCACGCTCGGTGGAGGCGCCACCAATCTTCTCGACGTCCACGCCACACTGCCGCAACGCATCTTCCAAGGTGACGCCGTCACGGTCTCTCCGAACACGATCGGCTCCGATCGTATGTGTTCCTGCGAAGGCGGATGAACCGAACAGACTGCGGCCGAAGCGCGCACCTTCTTCGTCTGCCCAATCCACCAGCCGAACAGTAAACGGCGGTTTACCGTCGTAGTCTTCGTTGAGACCGCGTAGAATCTCGAGGCCGCACAGCACGCCGAGACAGCCGTCGAGCCATCCACCGTTTGGAACTGAATCCAGGTGGCTGCCAAGAACCAGCGTCTTGCCGCTCTTACCCGGAAGCGTCACCCAGTTATTGCCGGCAGCATCCAGATGTTGCGTGACCGGAAGCGCTTTCAGCTTTTCGTAGAACCAGGCCCGGGCCTTCAACCAGGTGGGCGTCCACGCGACACGTTGAGCCCCGTTCTCGTCAGCGGTCAGCGAGCGCAGCTCCCGCAGATCGGTAAGCATGCGTTTCGGATTAATCGGCATGCGGCAGCTCCGGTTTCCGGCGCAGGAACTGACCCCGGCCGATTGTCCCTACGAACTCCCCATCGCGGACCTGTACCTCACCACGCACCGTCACCAGGGAAGGCCGGCCGTCGACCTCGAATCCTTCAAAACCGCTGTAGTCGGTGTTGGTCTTGTGCGTCTTCGCCGAAATCGTGCCGCGATAAGCGGGGTCATAGACCACCAGGTCAGCATCACTTCCCACGGCAATGGTTCCCTTCTTCGGATAGAGCCCGAAGAGCTTCGCTGGCCTCGCACTCAGCGCATCCACAAACCGGTTCAAACCCAGACTCCCCCGGCTTACGCCATGGGTGTAGATCAGCGGCACCCGCTCTTCCACGCCGGGAATGCCGTTGGGAATCGCGGTGAACGCGTCCTTCCCCATCAACTTCTGTTCTGTGGTGAACGGACAGTGATCGGTTCCAACCGTATCGACCTCACCTGCAGCCAGAGCCTCCCACAATGCCTGCTGGTTGTGCTTCTGCCGCAGCGGAGGAGACATGACATGCTTCATACCCTCGACGCCCGGGCGCTCTGCCATGGTCTTATCGAGCAGGAAATGCGGCAACACTGACTCGACGGAAACCTTGACGCCGCGCTTCTTCGCATCGGACGCCGCCTTCAACGCAGGCACACACGAGAGATGGACGATATAGCCTCTGGCCCCCGTCGTCTCCAGGAAGGTGCAGAAACGTGTCGTCCCCTCCATCTCCACGACCTCCGGGCGGCTGGGCTCGTGCCACTCCGGCCCGCTCTTCCCTTCGGAAAGGAGTTTTTGCTGCAGACGGCCCACCAGCTCCGCGTTCTCACAGTGGGCTGTGACAATCACGCCCAGATCGTGCGCCAGCTTCAGCGTCTGGTACATCTCGTCGTCGGTCACGCCGAAGAAGTTCTTATAGGAGAGGAATATCTTGAAGCTCGTGGTTCCGTCGGCAACGATCTCCCGAAGCTGTGCCTCGGTTCCCTCGTCAAAGCGGCTGACCGCCATGTGGAAGGCATAGTCACACGCCGATTGCCCCTCTGCCTTCGACTTCCAGAGCTTGTACCCTTCCAGCGCATCCTCGCCACGCGAGGGACAGCACATCTCAATCAGAGTCGTTGTCCCGCCGGTCAGAGCGGCAACCGAGGCAGTCCTGTAGGTATCCCGGGCGAAGGTCCCCATGAACGGCAGATAGATATGGACGTGAGGATCGATAAAGCCCGGAAAGACAAACTTTCCTGTGCAATCGATCACCTCCGTACCGGCGGGGACATCCAGATTCTGTCCGATGCGGGCGATGGTCTCCCCTTCAACATAGACGTCGGCGACATAGCGCTCGGTCGCCGTAACGATCTCACCGTTCTTCAGTAGAAGGCCCATGGTGGAACCATCTTTACACAAAGACGGATCAGCAGACAGCAGAACGGCTCCGCCCAGGCGGAGCCGTTCTGGATCAGGTGATAGGCCATCCCTGCTCCTTATCAGAACTGGATTCTTCCTCCCATCTGGATAAGGCGGTTGAAGCCAATCTGCGAGTTGACCGTGCCAAAGCTGCCATTGGTGATATTGCTTGAGCCGGGCGCAGCCAACTGTACCGTGTTGAAGGCATTGAGGGCCTCCGCGCGGAACTCTGCCGAGACCCGCTCGGTAACGTGGAACTTCTTGTTCACGGAGATGTCTGAATTGAAGTACCCAGGTCCAAGGCAAGGCAGCGTACGCGGAACGTTGCCATAGGCGTAAGCACCCGTAGCCATAAACTTATTGGCATAAAGACGCTGCAACAACGAGCCACCACTGCAAACGCTGTGAGCATCCTCACCCGGAGCAAAAGACGGGCGCTGTGCGCCGTAGCCTGCGTCCGTGCTGCTACTGGTCTGCGTCACCGCCAGGGGCGAACCCGACTGGACGATCATGACGTGGTTGTAGTTCCATCCGCCGACGATGGCATCCATGAAGCGGTTGATGTTAGCCAGGTGCTGGCGTCCGCGCCCAAATGGCAGCTCGTACGTTCCATTGAGAGTGAATCGCCGTGGGGAACCGGTCGTCGAACGCGCCCACTCCATATCGAGATTGCCAGTGTCCTGCGGACCCGCGCCGGAGCTGGTGAGAGAGCTGCTCGCGCCCCAGAGGTTGTCCCACGAAGACGCCCAGGTATAGGTCGCCATCATGGTCAAGCCATGAGTAAAGCGCTTCTGCAACTTCACTGCGAGCGAGTTATACCGGGTGCCTCCCAGAGAAGACGCGTAAGTAACATCCGTGAACTGCGCAAACGGCCGTAGCGACTGTGCCCGTGTAATCGTCGTTCGGGCCAGCAGGCCATTCCCACCTGAGATGTAGTACGGATTCGTAACCGTAGTTGCCAGCCCGGACGAAACACCGTTGTATTCACCCGCCTTTCCGATCGGGTTCGTCGAGTTCGGCGCGGCTGCCGCGGTCTTTACGCCGGCATCGGGACCGGAAACATACGCAAATCCATTCGCGGCGCGTGTCTGCGAGGAGATCTGGTTGTAGTTAAAGCTGTTGGCAAGGTTCCGGCCGTGAGCTCCGACATAACCCACTTTCAGAGCAAAACCGGCCGGCAGTTCGTACTGAACATCGGCCGAGTACTGATAGACGAAGGGTGAACGTCGTACCGGATCAATGAAATTAAGACTTCCGCCGATACCCGCCGCATATCCAAGCGTGTTTCCGGAGGGTACCAACGCTGAAGCACTGTACAGGTTCTGCGGAGCATCGAGTGGATGAGAGTTCGCCGGCAGCGCCGCAACACCGGAAGGACCGCTGTAAGACGCCGAAGGCGCATACCCCGGAGAATAGTTAGTCGTCGGACTGAAGCTGGAGGGAGCAAAGAAGACGCCAAAGCCGCCGCGCACCGTCATCTTCGGCAAAATGCCGTAGGCAACGCCGACGCGCGGAGCCACCTTGAATGAGCTGTAGTCGCTGGTGTAGGTCTTTGCGCTATTGATGCCTGCATACTGAACACCACCGCGCAAATTAGTCAGCGACCCGTAGTTGTAAACCGCCAGCGGATCCAGCCCGATCGTCAGCCTGTTGGTCGCCTCGTGGAAGCCAGGCTCCATTTCGAGACGGACTCCCATATTCAGCGTCAGACGCTGGTTCACGCGAAAGTCATCTTGCCCATACACCGCGTTGTACTTGGTGTTGAACTGGAACGAGCCGGGTGTAACTCCCAGGCTGGCCGAGTTCGGCAGGCCCATCAGCATATCCGCAATATCGGAACCCACCCTTCCAGTCGCCGTGCTGGCTACATTGGTTGAATTCGTATATCCCCCCGTAAAGGTGAAGGAACCGCCACCCGAGCTGGTGCTCCACAGAACATTCGAGATCGAGCGGAAGACATAGCCTGTCTTGAACGTGTGCTTTCCATAGCTCTTGGACAAACCGACCACAAAGCTACGAGAGAAGTAATCGGAGGGACCCGAATCGCTGCCGCCCAGCACACTTGTCGTTCCGCCCGAGGTCGTGATCGTAGGGAAGGTCTTCGAGCTGAGCTGTGAAACATACGCCGACGGAAAAAGCTGCGTCTGGTCATAGCCCGTATGGATACGTTTGCTCTCGTTCGGGAAGCGGTTGAAACCCCATCCTGCATTCAGCACCATAGTGGGGCTCAGTGTGACCACGCTCGTTACATTGATCGCGTCAACTTTTCGGTAGAGCAGGTTCGCAGTCGAGTACGGGATCTGGTAGACGTTACCCGATGGTTCTTTGGATCCATAGTGAAGGTAAGAAGCCGCCGCTCCCCACCATTTTGTGATCTGGTGATCAAGCTTCAGACTGAATTCATCAGCGCGATCCCCAAGAGTATCGTTGCCGAAAGTGTTGTTACCCGTCGCCGAAGTCGTGGTCGGCAGCGGAAGAGCTGCAGCGATCTTCAAACCAGCCGGCGATAGATAGGATGAAGGAATCTTCGCATTCGGAATGATGACGGTACGATTCGTTCCGGTCGGCGCAGCGTATGGGTCATATAGCGTCACGCCGCTCTGGCTGAAGTCGCCGGTCCGCTCCAACGCCGTGGGAAACCGGGCGCCGGTACTGGAAAGCGGTGAACGCTGACGATATCCCTCTTCAGTCACCCAGAAAAAGGTGCGATCTCTTCCGTTATATAGACCAGGAATGCGTATCGGACCTCCGAGCGCGCCGGCATAGCTATACCATTCAGCCGCTCCGCGTGGTGTCTGCGGAGCTACCGTAACGCCGTTCACAACGTAGGGAGTACGGTTATAAGCCCAGCTGTTTGCGGTCCAATTGGTTTGGCGCGTCAGGCCCATCAGAGTGCCGTGAAGTGTATTTGAGCCTGACTTAAGCGAGGTGTTGAACATACCGCCGCCGGTTCGTCCCATCTCCGCGTCAAACGTGTTCGCCTGCAGCTTCATCTCTCCCGTCGCCTCCAGCGAAGGGATAATCACGGCCCGGTTAGTGGAGTCTGTGATCGGAACACCGTCCAGAAGATAGTTGTTGGTCCCGGTTGGGCCGCCTGCGATGGAAAGCTGCGACGAGCCAGACTGGTCCTGAAACCGCACAAAACGCGGGTCGCCGGTAAAGGTCACGTTCGTATCAAGCTTGGTAAAGAGGAAGGGGTTGCGGCCCATGTTGGGCAACGCCTGCAGCTTCTGCTGATCAAAGGTTTGGCCGTTGGAAGCCGACGCGGTATCGATCAGGGGAACGTCCGCCGTGACTTCCACCGTCTCCGCCGTTGAACCGGTCTTCATCCCCATATCGACCGTAGTGGTAACTCCAATCGTTACCAGGACATGCGTCTGCGTCAGCTTGGTGAACCCCGGAGCCAAAATCGTCACCGAGTAATTTCCAGGATCGACGGCAGCAAAGGTATATTCTCCGGCGCTGGTCGTGACGGCCGAACGAGAGATGTTGGTGCTTTCGTCGGTCAACGTAACCACGGCACCGGCCACCACCGCCCCGGTGGCATCGGTCGCGAGACCGCGAACACCGCCATAGTTGGTCTGCGCCGGAAGCGCAGAGATACAGAACCACGCTACAGCGAACAGCGCAACGAGGGCACGGAGTCGAAACAGATGAGCAATCACGGAATCCTCCTGGCAAAGCGGTAGAGACACGACTGCTTGCGCCCGTAGCCGCTGGAAACGGCAGGACGGGACGTTCAGGCGCAAGTCAGCGAAAGCGCGAAAGCCGGTTCTTCCTGGCCCGCGGAGGCCAGAGACACCACGGGGAGGAAGGTGCGAACCCTCACGCAAAAGACTTCGGTTGTACCGATAAAACGAGAAACTGCTTACACTGCCTGGGACTGACGATCGACTTCACCCTGCTCCTCGCGGAGCACGGCTCACTTCGGTATAGCGTCACAACAGTCCGGGATGTTCCCGGCAACGACTCGTGGCTCCAGCGAAAGACACCTCACCAGAAAAGCGAATGCACTTTCTCAGGAACCCTTTTGGTTTGCGGTTATGGAGAGATGTTGCCATCGGTGTGAATTTTCTGTCAAATCAAAAGTCAAGACTGACGTTCATCACATTTGGGGTGATCTCCGCGTCCATATCTATATCCGCGGAGTTTTTCCTGAGTTGGGAATGTGTCGGCACTTCGGGTTAGATACCGGATTTTCACAGTAGATGGGTACATCCATTTACTGGTATGGTGAGCGGTAAGTTGCCATCCAGTAGGGTTTTAGGCAAGCGGCTACCTACTGGAAGTAGTAGATGTGGGCGGTGTTCCGGCGTTTGAGCGGCACCCAACCTGAGTGTCACCGCATCAAATAATTGATTCGGTGATGGTCTGAAGTACCGAAGGCACCGCGAACCCCGGCGGATTAACTGCCGGGAGATGTCCGGTGGGCTGCAGGGGGAACATGTTCGAACGGTATACGGAGAAAGCACGGCGGGTGATCTTCTTCGCCCGGTACGAGGCCAGTCAGTTCGGGTCACCTTACATTGAGACGGAGCACCTATTGCTGGGTCTGCTCCGCGAAGATAAGGCGCTGACGAACCGTTTTCTGCGGTCGCACGCCTCAGTTGAATCCATTCGCAAGCAGATTGAAGGACATACGACGATTCGGGAGAAGGTCTCGACTTCGGTCGACCTGCCTCTTTCCAATGAATGCAAGCGGGTCCTGGCCTATGCCGCCGAAGAAGCAGAGCGTCTGAGCCATAAGCACATCGGTACGGAGCACCTGTTGCTGGGTCTGCTCCGCGAAGAAAAGTGCTTCGCCGCTGAGATTCTGCAGGAGCGCGGCCTGCGGCTGCCCGCCATCCGCGAGGAGCTGCAGCGCACCACCCAGGAGAAGCCGGCGCAGCGCCAGCAGCAGCAGCGCGAGCAGTCCATGCTCGCCGAGTTCTCACGCGACCTGACCCAGGCCGCCATGGACGCCCAGCTCGATCCGCTGGTCGGCCGTGACTCCGAGGTCGACCGCGTGATCCAGATCCTCTGCCGCCGCACCAAGAACAACCCAGTCCTGATCGGTGAACCCGGTGTCGGTAAGACCGCCATCGTCGAAGGATTGGCACAGAAGATCGCCGACGGCGACGTACCCAGCTTCCTGGCGGACAAGCGCGTCCTGTCCCTGGACCTTTCACTCATCGTGGCCGGCACCAAATACCGCGGCCAGTTCGAAGAGCGCCTGAAGACCATTATGAAAGAGCTGATGGAGAATCAGAACTCCATCGTCTTCATCGATGAGCTGCACACGCTTGTCGGCGCCGGATCGGCCGAGGGCTCGCTCGACGCCGCCAACATCCTGAAGCCCGCGCTTTCCCGCGGTGAGATTCAGTGCATCGGCGCAACCACGCCGGCGGAGTATCGCAAGTCGATCGAAAAAGACCGCTCGCTCGAACGCCGTTTCCAGGCCGTGAAAGTTCCGCCGCCGAACGAGGAAGATGCCATCAAGATCATCATGGGCATCAAGGAGCGCTACGAGAAGTTCCACGCCGTCAGCTACACCGACGACGCGATCTCCTTCTCCGTCTCGCACTCCAACCGCTATATTCCCGACCGCTTCCTTCCCGATAAGGCCATCGACCTGATCGACGAGGCCGGCGCCCGCGTAAAGCTGAAGCAGACCTCTCTGCCCGATGAGATCACCGAGGTGCAGAAGCGCATTAAGTTCATCGTGCACCGGATGGAGAATGCCATCGCGAACCATGAGTTCGAGAAGGCGCGCTTCTACTCCGACGAAGAACGCAAGGAGCGTGAGAACCTGCGCACGCTGCGCGACAAGTACCATCTGGATGATTCCTCCTCCGGCATCGTCACCCGCGAAGACATCGAGGATGTCGTCAGCCGCTGGACTGGCGTGCCGATCACGGCGATCAAGGAAGAAGAGACCCAGAAGCTGCTGCGCGTCGAGCAGGAGCTGCACAAGCGGGTTATCTCGCAGGAGAAGGCCATCAGCGCCCTCGCCCGCGCGATCCGCCGCTCACGTGCCGGCCTGAAGAACCCCGGACGTCCTATCGGAAGCTTCCTCTTCCTGGGACCGACCGGCGTCGGCAAGACGGAGATGGCGCGCACCCTGGCGCAGTTCCTCTTCGGCAGCGAGAAGTCGCTGATCCGGTTCGATATGTCGGAGTTCATGGAGAAGCACTCCGTGTCGAAGCTGATCGGTTCGCCTCCGGGATATGTGGGATACGAGGAGGGTGGCCAGCTCACCGAGCGGGTGAAGCGTTCGCCCTACTCCGTTGTCCTTCTCGACGAGATCGAAAAGGCGCATCCGGACGTCTTCAACCTGCTGCTGCAGGTCTTTGAAGATGGCCAGTTGACCGATGGTCTCGGCAATACAGTCGACTTCAAGAACACGATCCTCATCATGACGTCGAATATCGGCGCCAAGCACCTGATGAAGCGTGAGGGACTTGGCTTCCAGTCGAGCAAGGAAGATGTCGTGCTCGAAAAGATGGAAGAGCTGGTGAAGGGCGAGGTAAAGCGTACCTTCAACCCCGAGTTCCTCAACCGTCTGGACGAGGTCATCGTGTTCACTGCGCTCAGCGATAGCGACCTGATGCAGATTCTGGAGCTCCTGGTGCAGCAGTTGAATACCAACCTGGTGCACAAGGCGATCACTATCTCGGTCACCGACGAGGCGAAGAAGTGGATTCTCGACAAGACGCTGACCGACCGCACCTACGGTGCGCGTCCTCTGCGCCACGCGCTGCAGCGCTATATCGAGGACCCGCTCTCCGAGGCGCTGATCGCAGGCAACATCACCATGCGGCCCGCATTCCTCGAGGTTTACCTCGAAGGCGACAAGCTCTTCTATCGCCCGGTTTCGTCAGAAGGCGAAGAGAAGCTTGCTGGAGCAGCTCTCTCAATCCCGTAACCTGCATTCCAACCCAATAAAGCCCCGGGAACTTCCCGGGGCTTTTTGCTTTCCTGATAGGTTTGGGAGAGCCGAGGCTACACTCGATGGATCGACGCGAATTTGGAACGTTTCTGCCTGCGCTGCTCGCTGGTCTGACGATAACGAAAACTGCCGACGCAGCCGAACTGAGAGAATTGGTGAGCGGCGGCTACAAACGAGGAGCCCTGAAGCCGACCCCGCAGGCCGGACGAACCTCAGGGCCGATCCTGAGACAGGGGCTGCTGAAAGCCGGCAACATCCGGCTAGAGAGCCACTTTACCTCGATTGAACCGGGATCAGAGCACGAGGCCGTGGGGACCCATCTGCATAGCCAGATCTGGCTCATCACCGAAGGCACCCTGGAGCTGAACATCAACGGAACCGCGCATCTGCTCAACGCCGGAGATGTAGGGCTATGCGTCGCCGGAGATCGTCACTATGTGGCGAACGCGGGCAAGACACGGGTGTCCTATTTTGTAGTGACTGTCGGTCCGCCGGCATAACAAAACCCCGGTGTGGGCCCGGGGTCCTGCAATCAGACTGGTTGGTTACATCAGTGTCTGGACAGATTTGACTGCCGCATTGACGGCATCGCCCGCCGTATCGATGGCATCTTCCACCTGCGAACGAGTCCGCTTGTAGAGCTTCTGCGACTCTTTCGCAACCTTATCGGCACGCCCCTTCAGATAATCGGCCGCGTCCTCAAGATAATCTCCTGCATCATCGATGCCTTTCCTCAGTTGGCGGCGAGTACGGTCGCCGGACTGCGGAGCATACAGCAGCGCCACAGTCGCGCCGGCAGCGACGCCGATTCCAAATGCGATCCAGATTCCTTTAGCGCTCATAATATTTTCCCTTTCTTGCACGGTGCGGGAACGTCATATCCCTGGTTACTGTGATGGACGAAGTTTCAGAGAGGTTGGTTCCTGAAAAAGAGGGTCCGCTCTCGAAGTCCGCTACCGAAATAGCACCTTTGGGCCATCCACCTTTGTGGCATCGCTCCCCAAAAGGTGGAATGGCGATATGTACCATGACAGTACATCCTTAGATTGTTCTAATCATTCTCTCCCGGGCCACTGAGCAGCACAGTCCCCCGAAAGGACCACCATTATGACGCACGACCTCATTCTCGGCGCAGTCTTTGTTGCTATGCTCATCGGCCCTGCCATTGTTGCTGCTCGCGCAGGCGGGAAAAACTAGCGGCGTTTTCCGCAATGAAAACGCTGCTGCACGCCCCTCACGGGATACCCAGCAACAGGGATAACGCTCTAGCATCAGATTCGCCAATATCCAGACAAATGCTCCTTCTCAGAACGATATAGTCCGGCCGCCGCAGTTGGACGTACAGTGCAGCCATGCAAGATGTTTTTCAGGTAGGACTGTACCTCGTGCTCATTGGGCTCCCAGTAGTGCTCGCCTTTCGCGGCGGGCGCGAGAAGGCTGCAAAATCGACATCAACCGGTGAACTCCCGAGTTTGGAGAGTATGACGCTGACGCCCCGGCGCATCACTCGGAAGAAGCCCCTCACCCGCCACGCCGTCACTGCGATGCGACGCTAATCCAATCCGGCCAGTCCCCTGGCCCGGATAAAGATCTTGGAAAACATCGCTGCGTTCAGCTTTCCAGTGAGCGTGTTCCGTAGCGAAGGGTGGTAGCTCGCGATCAGGTGCATGCCGCCCGGCAGAACGTACTCTGCACCGTGGCCGAAGGTGAAGCCTCGCTTGTTTGCGAGCGCACCGGTATTGACCAGGTGAGCCAGATAACCGTCAAAGGCAATCTTCCCCAGGCAAACAACAACCTTTACCCGTTTGAGCGAGGCAATCTCCGCGGTGAGATGCGGCGAGCAGTTCCGAATCTCTTGCGGTGTAGGCTTGTCTCCTGGCGGCGCACATCGCACTACGGACGCGATGTAGCTGTGCTTCAGCTTCAGACCGTCGTTACGGTGCGTTGCCATCGGTTTGGAAGCCAGCCCCATCGCATGCAGTACCGGATACATGAAATCTCCGGAACCATCTCCCGTGAAAGGGCGCCCCGTACGGTTGGCTCCATGGGCTCCCGGCGCCAGCCCGAGAATCAATATCCGTGCCTTCGGGTCTCCGAATCCGGGCACCGGCTTGGCCCAGTAGGTCTGGTCCAGATAAGCGCGCCGCTTTGTCTCTCCGATTCCTTTGCAGTAGGTACGAAGCCGCTCACACCGTTCGCAGGCGACAATTGATTGAACAACCTGATCCAGCACGGGCAACGATAAGCGGGAAGACATAAGGGATCCGCTTTAAGAATAGTGCAATCCGAGCAGTGGGATTGTAGATAGCCCCAGGATCGGGCTGCGTATACTAGCCGGAAGTTATGTACGAGGAGAGCAACGGTTTGTCCGAAATCTTCCCTTCCCCCCGCAGCACTGGTTCTCAGTTTTTTCGTCTTCAGGCTCCCCTGCGGAATGGGCTGCGGCATGGCCTGATTGCTCTTACCTTCTCAAGCTCGTTGCTCCTCCCAGGCCTTGGTTGCAAGCGAGGCGACGGCGCCGCGGCGTTGAAGCGTTTCGCCAGCACAGACGACTCTGTTCCGGCTCGGCCTGCTGCGCCAAAATTCGGCGGACAGGAAGCGTTGACCTTGAAGCGCCTTCAGACCTACACCGGCGAGGTCCCCGAGTTTACCGCCATCACTGTACTTCCCGGACGTGGCATGGACATCGCATCCATCAAGGCGTTCCTGCCCGGCCGCGGCGAAACGGAACTTCTCAACGCTCCCTCTCTCAGCCAGATCGCAACCCTGATGACAGGAACAGGTGCGGATAGTCATGGAGAAGCCAATGCGACCGCCGGAGGAGCCTTTCTTGTTCCCTTCGCCAATCCGCTTGCAGGCTCCGTCAGTCCCGATGGAAAGAATCTCACCGTCAACCTGCATGGGAAGACCGTTTCCCTACCTGTCGTGATCGATCCTGATCGACCGGCCGCGCCCCCGATGGCCCGATTCGGCCTGTTGAGCCCGATGAGCACCTCGATCCCACAGATCAACACCATGCCGGATGGAAGTGAAGGACGAGCGACCTATGAGACGGGCAACTTCGGCGGCCACTGGCCCGGCAAACTGCAGGTAACCGTATCGACCCTGCTCAGCGGGAGGGCAATCGATCTGCTGATCTCCTCAACCAACATCGGTTCCGAGCCTGTTCCTGTCAGCAGCGGGTGGTATCCCCGGCTTGCCATCCCGAGCGGCAATCGCGCACAAGCCACCGTGCGTTTGCCTAAAACGTCAACCGCGGGCAATCTCAGCAATTCCTCCGACGGCTTTAATGCCCGTCAGGGTAAAGCACTCGGGACGCAGGATCTCGACGTCACTCTCGTCGATCCGAAGCCTTCCCTCTTCGACAACGGACCGACGGTGGAACTCCGCGATCCGGCGATCGATTATGGCCTGCGTGTCGTAGGTATGTCCGCTTCCATCAACGGCATACGGGTGCTTGCCCCCGCTGGAAAGAACTGGATTGTGGTTTCACCGGTTGCCAATCCGACCGATTCGTCCGGCAAGCCGCTGGATGCAGAAAATGCGAATGACCTGATGCTGCCGCCCGGCAAGACCCTGCAATGGAGAGTCCGTCTGGAGTTGTTCATGCCATCAACGCAAGTGAAGGCAGCCAACGATGCTTCCACGTTTGCCCCCGTTCCGGCGCGTCCCTAGAGCATTTTCCCTGTAGGCGTAGCGTAGGGCCTCCGCATCTAAGGGCGTTTTCCGCAATGAAAACGCCGCTGCACGCTCCCCCTGGGATACCCAGCAACAGGGAAAATGCTCTAGGATAGAGAGAGTCGTTTCTGCGCGTCGAGTGGTCCTCTGACCCGGCGCCGCGACGTGAGATTTTCAAACCCTGGAAGGCACTGTTTTGACCCCTACTGAGACCAACGAGTTGAAGGCGTCGGAGACGCCTCAGAGCGAGAACCCGACCACCGAAGCTGCAGCGCACGATCATACCCATGACCATGATCACGACCACGCTCACCATCATCATGATCATGGCCCGGTGC
>JABFXN010000267.1 GCA_013361705.1 Acidobacteriaceae bacterium | reverse complement strand
CTCCGCGCATCGTGCCAAGGAGCTCCACGGGTGAGTGGGCCGCGACGGAAAGGAAAAAGACGAAATGAGCAATATCGGCAGAAAGGCGCGCACCGGCGCCGCCAAGAAGTTCGACCTGGTGATCTTTGGCGAGTTCTTTTCCGACATGATCTTCTACCAGTTGCGTAACCAGCCGCGTTTTGGCGAAGAGGTAAAGACCGATAGCTTCCTCATCGCTCCCGGCGGCGGCTTGGCCCGCGCCGCCATCGCTGCCAGCAGGCTCGGCTCGGCCACTGGAATAGTGACTCGCGTCGGAACAGATGCTGCAAGTCTGCCAACGTGGAATGCCCTTATGGCAGAGGGGCTGGATGTCAGCGCCTGTGAGATCAACAAGGATTGTGCAACGGCGTTGACGGTCTCGATGGCATATCGCTCCAACCGGATGATGGTGACGCACGATCCGATCAATCAGCGGTTGGAAGATCTTCTCTCCAGTCCCGCGGTGCAGCAGAAGCTGCATCGCGCACGACACGTGCACTTCGCTTGCGCCCTGCGTCGTCCAAAGCAGTGGATCCCGGTATTGAAGCAGTTGCGGGATGCGGGCATTACTGTCTCGGCCGACTTCGGTTGGAATCCCGATCTGTCGCCCTCGCAGATCCACTCCATCGTGCGCCACTGCGAGTTCATCTTTCCCAACGAAAACGAGGCGAAGGCTATTACCGGGGCAAGCGATGCGGTGCGTGCACTGGAGAAGCTGCAGGAGTGGGTACGCGTGCCCGTCATCAAACTTGGCCGTCGCGGCGCCATGTTGATGGCCGATGGCAAGATCTATCGGGAACCGGCACTCCCTATCGCCGTAGTGGATGCAACCGGTGCCGGGGATGCATTTGACGGTGGTTTCCTGCATGCCTTTCTTCACGGATCGGACTGGGCCGATTGCCTGCGGGCGGGAAATATCTGCGGAAGCCTGTCGTCGGCCTATCCGGGCGGCTCGCACGGTTTGCCCGATCCAAAGGAGTTTCGCCACTATATGGCTCAGGGAAGCGGCCGTTCGCCACGCGTAAGAACGCAGAGTCGATAAAAAATCCATAAAAATGTTGTTGACAGAGAAAGTTTGACGGCTTTACGTTACCGATAACGATACCGATATCGGAAAGCCGGAAGTCTGGTGCCGTCACCCTTGCTGCAGGGTCTGCTCCCGGTTAATCCGCTCCTTAGGAGGCAGTCGATGAGCTCGTTTGTCACTGTGGTCCCCGCATTCTCCAACATCTTTCAACGGACGGTTCTGATTCGCCTCCTTCTTCCTCTGTGTCTTCTTCTCGGAGCCGTCCACGCACATGCGCAGCTCGACAATGGATCCATTACCGGCACGGCGCGCGACGTCAGCGGAGCCGTCATCGCCGGGGCTTCCGTGACCATCCGCAACGTAGCAACCGGCGTTACCACGACGCTGACAACCAACCAGGACGGTGTGTACCAGGCGCTTGCTCTGATTCCGGGGACGTATGAGGTGGAGGTAGCCTCTCCCGGCTTTGGTACCTCGAAGCAGACTGGCATCGAAGTGCATGTCAAGACACGTGCGCAGGTTGATTTTGAGCTGAAAGCAGGCAGTCAGAACGATACAGTGGAGGTTAGCGCCGAGGTTCTTGGCCTGCAGACGCAGTCGGCGGATGTAGGTAACGTCGTCAGCACAACCCAGATCAACGATCTTCCCTTAAACGCCCGCCGTTATGCCGACCTGGCGCTGTTGGAACCGGGTATCTTCAAGAATCCGGCGGTGGCGAACAGCGCGCCAGACCGCTTCAGCTCCAACGGCAACTTGGAAACGCAAAACTACTTCGCCCTGGATGGCGTAGACAACAACTCCGGATCGACGAACCTGCAGGAGGGTTCTGTGCAGAACGTGCAGCCTCCACCGGATGCTATTCAGGAGTTCCGCCTGCAGACACGTACCTACTCGGTAGAGTTTGGTACTTCTGCCGGAGCGGTGGTGAATGCTTCCACCAAGAGCGGTACCAATGGATTCCATGGCAGTGCATGGGAGTACGCCCGCAACAGCGTCTTCGACGCCAATAGCTGGACGAACAATCACGCCACACCCAAACTGCCGAAGGGCAACTTCAGCCAGAATCAGTTCGGTGGAACCATTGGCGGCCCCATTCGTCGCGACCGCCTGTTCTTTTTCGGCGACTACCAAGGGCTGCGCAGCACGCAGCAGACGACGGTGTTGTCGGTTGTTCCCTCAGCAGCAATGAAATCGGGTGATTTGAGTGAGGTTGCAGCCTACAATCCGACGGGAACACTTCCGGGACAAATAGGTTGCATCGTTCTCAAAGTGGTGAATCCGAACTGCATTGATCCTGTAGCACGCCGCGTTCTTGCATTACTCCCCGATCCGAATAATATCCAGAGCCTGAATAACAAATGGGACGGTTCGAGCAACTACAGGTTTAGCTATCAGCTTCCCCAGCAGGTGAACTCGTTCGACACGCGCATTGATCAGAAGATCAGCGAGCGTCACTCGATCTTTGGCCGCTACAGCTTTTTGGACCAGCACCGCCAGGATCCGCCGTGGACCTCAAACCCGACGGTCGGCAATGGCGGGTTCGCAACCGACTACAAGATCCGCAATCAGGGGCTTGCACTGGGATGGACGACAGTCTTCTCGTCCTCTGCTGTAAATCAGGCGCGTTTTGGGTGGAGCCGCGACAGTGCGCATAGCGATCCCATTGGACTCACCTTGGGGGCATCGGCCGCAGGCGATGTCGGACTCTCCGGCGTTCCAGTCTCCTCCTACTCCGCTGGCTTGCCGCCCATGAGTATCTCCGGCGGTTTTCGAAGGATTGGCGTGGATCTGTACCGTCCACAGTTTCAGGCAGCGCAGGTGTATCAGTTCCTGGATACCTTTACTAAGTTGAAGGGGAATCACAGTCTGATGTTTGGCTATGAGTATCACCGCAACACGTCGACCTTCCTCGATCTGCAGGCTCCGCAGGGCTATATGGGTTTCTCCGGTCTGTTCACCAATAGCAATGGATTTGGTTTTGCGGACTTCCTGTTGGGCAATGTGAATCAGACCATCTACAACAGCGCACTGGTCGTCCATAACTTCCTGTATGGCAACTCCTTTTTCGGGCAGGACACCTGGCGTGCAACGCGGAACCTGACCATTACGTATGGAACCCGCTATGAGCTATATTCGCCGATGCTGAACCGGACCAATCAGCTCTCGAACTTCAATACTGCCAATGGCGGATCACTGGCGGTGGCGAGTAGTGGCGGATGGGCGCAACGATCTCTCATCAATCCGGACAAGAACAACTTTGCTCCGCGCGTCGGCTTCAGCTATCAGGCGACCGATAAAATCGTGCTGCGTGGCGGATACGGCGTCTTCTACCAGTACATTAACCGTATTGGGTCCGAGTCGCAGTTGGCTCAGAATCAGCCGTTCCTGAAGTTCGTGAACGACTCCCGCACAATCTCCGGAAGCTCGCCGGTCTTCTTCCTGCGGAACGGCTTCCCTGGAGCGACGTATGCCAATGCGACAACGCCGCTCTACATCCAGAAGACAAACTGGCAGGACCCAAATCAGCGCACCAGCTATGTCCAGCAGATGAGCTTCGGCCCGCAGATTCAGTTGCCCAGCAATATGGTGCTGGAGACCATCTGGGTAGGGAACTTCGGACACAAGATGAACCGCCTGCGGAACGCCAACCAGGGGCTGATTACGGGCTATACGGGCTCAGCTCCGAACGTGATCTTTCCCTATAGCAATCTGAACTCGGGCACCCTGCACGCCTTCCTCGAGCAGGCCACTAACGACGGCAACTCCAACTATCACGGCCTGGTCGCCAGCCTGCGGCGGCCTATGAAGAATGGCTTGGCGTATCAGTTCAGCTATACGTGGGCGCATGCTTTCAGCGACTACGCGGATAATCTCACCGCAGGTTCCACGCCGCAAAATGCCTATGACTATGCACACGAGTACTCGCAATCGCCCTTTGACCAGCGCCATCGCTTTGTGGCAAATGCGCAGTGGAAGCTGCCGAGAGGTCGCAATGGCCTGGTGCTGAACAACGGCTCGACGGCATCGAAGCTGGTTGGCGGCTGGCAGCTTAACGCCATCGTTACGATGGAGGCGGGTAATCCATTCAACGTGACTGCAACCGACCTGACGCAGACCGGCTCGAACCACGCCATGTATGCGAACTGCCTCTCTGACGGCTTTGCCGGAGCGACGCGCGATCGCCTGGCGCTTACAACCCAGTCGGCGGCTGGCCGTTATCTCAATCCGGCTGCATTCGCTCAGCCGGCGACGGGAACCTTCGGAAGTTGCCGGCCGCGTCCCTATGCTGCGCCCGGACGTCACAATGAGGACCTCAGCCTCTTCAAGCAGTTCGAATTCACTGAGATCCGAAAGCTGGAGCTGCGTTTTGAGTTTTTCAACGCGTTGAACCATCCCAACCTGGCGGCCCCGGCTTCCAGCATTGCAACTCCCGGCACGTTTGGAAAGATCAGCAGCGTAGTGAACAACGCACGCCAGGTACAGATGGCTGCCAAGTTCTACTTCTGATCTTGAATAAATAGGAGCGGCCGGACTGCGGTCCGGCCGCAAGGAGATGAAAGACCCTTATGCCGTTTGTCAGAAGGTTCACTGTATTGGCGCTGACTCCCGTGTTGTTTGCGGGACCAATCCCGGCCGCACACGCCTTTCAGGCGCGCCCCCAGGTCGACGCACGGCCGATCGCCGCGGATGAAGGAGCCGCCGCGCTGTGGCAATCGTTGAAGCGCCTGCAGACACGCGCCAGTCTGATGATGATCGTGGCGCATCCGGATGACGAGGACGGAGCGACCTTGGCCTACCATAGCCGCGGGGTTGGGGCGCGGGTGGCCTTGCTCACATTGGACCGCGGTGAGGGCGGAGCAAACGTGATGTCGTCCGATTACTGGGACGCTCTTGGCCTGGTCCGTACAGAAGAGCTGCTGCAGGCCGGCCGCTACTACGGTCTGGATGCCCAGTACTTCACCTCGATGACCGACTATGGCTTCTCCAAGTCTCTTGATGAAGCATTGGGGCAGTGGGGACACGACAAGGTGCTGGAGCAGGCGGTCCGCGTCGTCCGCACCGTACGTCCCCTCGTCGTGTGTTCTGTCTTTGTGGGTGGGCCTACGGACGGCCATGGGCAGCACGCAACCGCAGGCCTGATGGCGCAGGAAGTTTTCAAGGCAGCCGGCGATCCAACAAAGTTCCCGGAGCAGATCAAGGAAGGCTTACTGCCATGGTCCCCGGTGAAGACATACGCCCGCGCCCCCTTCTTTCGCGTTTCAGAGAAGGGAATGTACGACTATGCCAACCACACCTGGGGTCCAGTGGGAGTGACGAACCACATTACCGGCAAGTGGGAGGAAGGCAAGCCATCCGTAACGGTCAGCATTCCCGCCGGCAGTTTCGATCCGGTGATCGGAGAGACTTATTCCCAGATCTCCCGCGAGGGCCTTGGATATCAGCGCTCGCAGAACGGCGGACAAAGCGTGCCATTGCCTGGCTCGCAGATGAGCGACTATCACCGCTTCGGATCGACACTGAAGTCTCCAGCGAAAGAAGAGACCTTCTTCGAAGGCATCGACGTCTCGCTGATTGGTATTGCTGATCTCGCAGGGCCGAAGTCGCCGTCATTTCTGAAGCCAGGATTAGAGGCGGTCGCATCGCAGATCGAACAGGCGATGAAGAGCTTCTCTGCACAGAAGCCTGCGGCGGTGGCCTCTCCGCTGGCGAAGGGCAAGCTGAAGGTTGACTCTCTGATCGCCGAGACGGAGAAGAGCGATCTCTCAGCAGAGGCGAAGTACAACGTCCTGCATGAGCTGCGGGTAAAGCAGCGCCAGTTCAATGATGCCCTGGTGGCGGCTCTGCAGTTGAAGCTGAACGCCGATGTGATTCCCGCAGGGCAGGAGGACGGCATGATGGCCGCAATGCGCGGCGCGGCTCAAACCTTCCAGATGGCGACCCCGGGCCTCGCGTTCCCGGTAAAGGTTCATCTCTACCAGCCCACGGTCCCGTCGTTGACGGTGAAAAGCGTGAAGCTGATGGGCACATCTGGCAAAGACTGGAGTGTCTCTGGTCCCGCTTCTCCCGCAGTGTTGACCGCAGAAAAGGCAGCAGACCTGACCTTCAAGGTGAAGGTTCCGGCAGATGAGCCGTACACGCGGCCATACTTCACCCGCGCAGGCCTTCAGAATGCGGCATACGATATCGCGTCCGCCGCTGCCAGAAATACGCCACTGACGCCATACCCATTACAGGCTGTAGCGCAGGTGGAGTATGAAGGCGCAACCGTTGATCTGGCAAGTGTTGTCCAGGTCGTCAGCAAAGTGAATGGACCGGGCACGCTGCGCTACCCCATGCCGGTTGGTCCTGCACTGTCGGTAGCGATGTCGCCGTCGGCCGGAGTCGTGCCCCTGGGCAGCAAGTCGATCAATGTGAGCGTCCGCGTCCATAACAACGTGAAGGGGGCCGCTTCACCATCCGTCAGTCTGTCGCTTCCTGAAGGCTGGACTGCCGAGCCGCGATTTATTCCAGTAAAGTTCTCGCAAGAAGGCGAAGAGCAGACCGTGGCCTTTACGGTGACTCCCAAGGTTGCTGAAGGGAAGGAATACACGGTCACTGCAGTCGCAGAGCTAGATGGCAAGTCCTATTCGGAAGGCTATGTGACGATCGGTTACACCGGTCTGCGGCCGTACTTTCTCTACTCGCAGTCGAAGTACGTCACCACTGGAACTGACGTGAAGATGGCGCCCGGAGTCTCTGTGGCTTATGTCGAAGGCAGTGGCGATGACGTTCCGGCTGCGCTCGATCAGATCGGTGTGCACGTGTCGTATCTCTCGGCACAGGATCTGGCGAATGCCGATCTGCAGAAGTACAGCGCAATCGTGTTGGGTGTCCGTGCCTATGCTGTGCGCCCCGATCTTATCGCTAATAATGCGCGTCTATTGCAGTACGTGGAGAAGGGCGGCACCGTCATCGTGCAGTACAACACGCCTGAGTTCGATCACAATTTTGGCCCCTATCCTTACGTGATGAGTAATGACCCGGAAGAGGTGACAGACGAGAAATCGGTCGTGAAGATCCTCGATCCGAAGAACCCTGTCTTCAATTGGCCAAATAAGATCACGGAAAAGGACTTCGACGGCTGGATCGAAGAGCGGGGATCGAAGTTCCTGCAGTCGTGGGACCCGAAGTACACCGCGCTTCTGGAGACACATGACGCCGGCCAGCCGGAGCAGAAGGGTGGTCTGGTGTATGCGCGTTATGGCAAGGGTGTCTACATCTACAATGCATATGCTTTTTATCGTCAGCTCCCGTTGGGAGTTCCAGGAGCCTTCCGTCTGTTCGCCAATATGCTGAGCTTGCCGAAGAATCTGGAGATCAAGTAGTTCGGGACTATCTCCATGGCGAACGCGGGACAACAACTCGGGCATCTGGATCGTGGAATCGGTCTGTGGGGGGCGCTGTCGGCCAATGTGCTGAACATGGTCGGCGTAGGCCCTTTTCTCACCATCCCATTGGCTCTGGCGGCGATGGGTGGCCCTCAGGCAATGCTCGGCTGGATTCTGGGAGCATTGCTGGCGTTGTGCGACGGAATGGTCTGGGCAGAGCTTGGCTCCAGGATGCCGCACTCTGGTGGTTCGTATCACTACTTATTGACAGCATTCGGACCTAAAACGCTCGGACGTCTGATGGCCTTTCTCTTCCTCTGGCAGTCGTTGCTGGTGGGGCCTATCTCCATCGCCTCCGGTGCGGTAGGCTTCGCGGACTACGCCAGCGTCTTTCATCCCATGTCAGCCGGTCAGTTGAAGCTGATAGCAATGGTGTTGTGTCTGTTCAACATGGCGGTGCTCTACCGCTCGATTCGCTCCATCGGGGTGCTGTCGGTCGTCGTCACAGTGATTGTGCTGGCGACCTGTTGTTGGATCATCCTGAGCGGCATCACACACTTCCATCCGGCTACCGCCTTCGATTTTCCTCCGCACGCCTTTCACCTTTCCCACACATTCTGGCTCGGACTTGGCTCCGCAACTCTGATCGCAACCTACGATTACGGCGGCTACAACAATGTCTGCCTGTTGGGTGGAGAGGTCAGAAATCCCACCAAAAATATTCCGCGTGTCGTGCTGCTCTCGATTGTGCTGGTGGCAGCCATGTATCTGGCGATGAATATCTCGATCCTGGGTACGTTGCCATGGCGCGAGGCGCAACATTCGAAAGTGATCGTCTCCGACTTCATGTTGGCGGTGCATGGAGCATGGGCCGCCAAAGCAGTCTCCATCCTGATCCTGATCGCAAGCTGGGGATCGGCTTTTGCAATCCTGCTTGGGTATTCACGCATTCCCTATGCGGCTGCGGCAAATGGAGAGTTTCCCGCTGTTTTCGCCAGAGTGCACCCGAAGGATCATTTTCCAACCGTCTCGCTCATCTATATGGGCATAGCCTCCATGGCGATGTGTTTCTTCTCGCTGGCTGATCTGATCGCCGGACTGATTGTGATTCAGACCATGCTGCAGTTTCTCGGACAGTGCATTGCGGTCATGCTGCTGCGGCGGCGGTCACCGCCTGCGCCCGGCAGGTTCCGCATGCCGCTCTATCCCTTGCCTGCTCTTGTGGCATTAGCGGGTTGGCTCTACATCGTTGGCACCAGCCAGCTAAAACACGTTGCCGTAGGCGCGGGCCTGATCGTCGCCGGTGCGGTGGTCTTCTTATTTCAGGCAAACCGGGCGCAGGAGTGGCCATTTCAGCAGGCATGAAATACGACGTCACAGTCATCGGTGAGATTTATCTGGACCATGTCTTCAGTGGGTTTGCGGACTGGCCCGTCCCTGGGTCTGAGGTCTTTACCGACGAGTACACCTGGGAGCTTGGCGGCGGCGCTATCACAACGGCCTGCGCGCTCTCACTGCTGGGAGCGAAGGTACGTCTCGCAGGCGTTGTGGGAGAAGGTGACTATAAGGCCATCGCAGATCGCCTGGAAGAGTTCGGCGTCTCGGCTGACAACCTGATCGTTGAAAAAGGGCGCAGCGGCGTGACCGTCAGTATCTCCACGGCACATGACCGCACCTTCTTTACCTATCGCGGTGTGAATGACCGTCTCGCAACATATCTGGAACAGCATCCTGAGGTGACGGAGGAAGCTGCGCAGGCCAGGCACGTCCATCTCGCGCTTCCGTTAGAGGTGGTGGCAGGCACCAGAATCATAATGGCGCTGAAAGGCCATGGAGCTACTGTCTCCATCGATGTCGGACATCATGTCGAGTGGTTGCAGAATCAGGAGAACTGGACGCTGATGCGCATGATCGATTACGTCATGCCCAACGAGAAAGAGTCAATGATGCTTGCCGGCAGCCCTGAGGCGTATCTGCAGCTCTGTCGTCAGCACGGTGTGGAGCATGCGCTGGTGAAACTTGGGCCTGCGGGTGCGATGATGCTGTCGAACGGCAAGGAGTACTGGGCAGCGCCACCCCTGGTGGATTTGGTCGACACAACCGGCGCCGGAGACGCATTCGATGCCGGCTTTATCCACGCGCTGCTGGAAGGCCTCTCGCCACAGCAATGCCTGCAGCACGGCTGCGTCTGCGGAGCTCTTTCGACTCGCGCCGCCGGCGCTCTGCGCGCGCTTCCTACTCTCAATGAGGTAGAGGTTGCGCTTGAGGAGTTTTATGCCACGTAAGATTGCGTTTCTCGGCGGCGGTGGTGTCCGTACGCCGCTGGTTGTCTTCGGTATCAATGAGTCAGCCCAAACGCTCGATGCCGAAGAGTTGGTGTTGTATGACGTCGACCAGCACCGCGCAGAAATGGTCGCTCGGCTGGGGCGAGAGGTCGTGCGGCGCGAGTCCGGTTCGCTGAAGATCTCGGTCGCAAAGTCTCCTGAAGAAGCTGTCGATGGTGCAAGTTTCGTGCTGAACAGCGTTCGTGTTGGAGGCATTGGGACCCGTGCTCATGACGAGCGTGCGGCGATGCAATGTGGTTATCCCGGGCAGGAGACGACCGGTCCCGGTGGCGTGGCCATGGGACAGCGCACGATTCCGGTTGCGATCGAACAGGCAAAGCTGGTGGAGCGGTTTGCTCCTTCCGCATGGATCATCAACTTTACCAATCCGGCCGGACTTATTACCCAGGCGATTGCGCATCATAGCGGAGCAAAGGTGATCGGCATCTGTGATACTCCAACGGAGCTGCTGCACCGCATCCAGACAGCATTACAGGCTCCGGCGAAGGATGTCGTTTGTGAATATGTCGGTCTGAACCATCTGGGATGGGTGCGCCGTGTCACGCTACGCGGCGAAGATGTGACCTCACGCATCCTGCAGGACAATGCAATCCTCTCGCAGCTTTACTCCGCGCCGCTCTTCGATCATGAGTTGATCCGTGCCATCGGCTTGATCCCGACCGAATATCTCTTCTTCTACTACTCGCGTCGTCGTGCGCTTGAGAATCAGCGCAAACAGGGTGCAACCCGTGGAGAACAGATCGCGGCGATGAACGAATCGCTGATGCAGCGCTTGATTGAGCTGTTGACGCGTGGAGAGGACGCGGCTGCACTCCAAACCTATGTGGACTACCTGAATCTGCGCTCCGGTTCCTATATGAAGCTGGAAGGAGAAGGGAAGTCTGCATTCGACGAGGCTGCCCCGCAGGAGGATCCCTTCCGCGCAGCGAGCGGCTACCATCGCATTGCGTTGCAGGTGATGAATGCGCTGAGCAGTGAGAAACCAGAGAGTGTGATCGTCAATCTCCGCAACGGCAATACGATTCCGGAGATCGCTCCGGAAGACATCATCGAGGCCGCGACACAGATCAGCCGGACGCAGCTTGCTCCTATTCCTGTGGGTCCGCTGCCGGAAGCAGTACGCGGCCTCGTGCTGGCAGTGAAGGCGTACGAACGCGCGGCGATCGAGGCGGCTGTCAGCGGCTCGGAGCGAGATCTTCGCAAGGCGATGCTGCTCTATCCAAGCATCGGCGAATGGGAGCCTTCAGAAGAACTGTTAAAAACAATGAAGTGGAGTAGTAAGGCTTAGCCATAGCCCATGCGCTGGGTGCCCCATGTCCCGCGGGGACATGGGCCTTCGAGCGAAGCTCGAACCGCTTTTGTTGGGGCTGGAATAGCAATGATGAAACCAGACAATAAAGCAGGTCCTTCGCTTCGTCACCCCAGCGAACAAGTTCGCCGGGGACCCCGGTCGCTCAGGATGACAGCAAAAAAGCAATCGCGCGGTCTAATTTGTTCCAGACACAACAACCCCAACCAGCGAGTCAGCACAGCCATAGTAAAGAAACCAGTGGTTCTGGAAATACACCAGCCCCTCGGCGAAGGTCGTGCCAGTGACGTATTGCCCCGTCTTCTCAAACGGCAGCTCCGGCTTGAGGAAAGGTTGTATGGTTCTCTCCAGCAGTTTTGAAGGCTCGGTCGCAGAGAACAACGCCTGTCCAACCGAGTACGCGCCAGGATCAAGACCGGGCGCTCCATCACTGGAGCCATTCTTTCCGTTATAGAGAACCACGATCCCGCGTTCCGTCAGCACTGGCGGAGGACCGACCTCAGGAAATGCGCTGTCGAAGAGTTTGGCCCGCTGCTTAAGCACCGTCACCGGAGTGCCATCAGCATTCTCCATCGGTGTCCAGTGAACCAGATCAGGTGAGGTCGCCAGGTGTACCTCCACCTCACCCCAATACATCCAGTATTTGCCTTGAATCTTGGCCGCGATCAGACGGCCATTGCTAAGCCGCGTAACGATCCCGCCGGACTTATAGCTGTGATATGCGCCTGCATCTTTGCCTGGGAACATGGGACCATGCTTGGTCCAGTGGACAAGATCCTTTGAAGTTGCAATGCCGATGCCGGTGCTCTTGCGATTCCACTGGGTATAGGTCAGCACATAGGTACCGTCCTCGCCTTCGACCAACCGTGGGTCCTCCGTACCTCCAGGCCACTCGCGATCTTTCTGCGCATCGTCTGCCGGATAGAAAACCGGTTCAGGCTCGCGGGTGAAGTGAACGCCGTCGTCACTGGAGGCCAGCCCCAGGCGCGAGGTATGCATGCCGATCTTCATCTCGCCGGAGTCATCTTCTGCGCGATACAGCACATAAACCTTACCGTTACGTACCACCGCGGACGGATTGAAGGTACTGGTCGACTCCCAGTGAACGGGCTGCCGGCTGAGAGGATCGGTGAAAGAAGATGCTGGTCTGGGAGAGAGGATCGGAGCGGAGACTGGCCGGCTGAATGGCCCAATGGTCCAGTTCTGAGCGGAACTCTTTTGAGCAAAACTCATGGCTGGCAGCAGAGCCACCAGCCATGAGAGATGACGTATCGTCGATGTCGTATACCGCAAAGCCATAGGGATCAACCCTACAAAGTCCCGAACGAAATTACCAGTCCAGCTTCTCCGGCAGGAACTCCGCAAACAGGTCGTCGTAGTAGGGCTTCAGTTCCTTCATGTTCGGCTTGGTGTGACCCTTCGAATAGAGGTCATAGGGATTGAACTTCCGCACCCACTCCAGCATGGCCTCATCCTTCTTGTTCATCAGATGCGTGTAGGCGCCGTGGCGGTGCCATGCATAGAACGAGTGGAAGCGCAGCATGTACAGCGCCTCGTCAGGCAGATAGGGCTTCATCACCTCGGCGATGTAGCCATCGTGGCCGAAGGACATGTGCACGTTCTCGAGACCGCAGTTCGGCTCATAGATGCCGTACTTGGTCTGGTACTTGGCTACCAGCCGGTCCGGGTTGGCGGCAAAGTACTCGGGGAAGACGATCTGATCGGACCAGGCGCAGCCTACCGGGAAGGTATCGCCCACAACACCCCACTGCGGCTCGCCATAGAGGCAGAGGCACTTGCCCAGGTCATGGATGAAGCCAACCAGCACCATCCAGCGAGGCTGGCCGTCACGGCGCATGGCTTCGGAGGTTTGGAGCAGATGCTCAATCTGTGTGAGGTCAGTATCCGGGTCGCTATCGTCGACCAGGGTGTTCAGGAACTCAGCCGCTTCCCATACGGTCTTCTTACCGCGCGTCAGGCCGAAGTACTCCTTCTCTTTGCCGAGAACGTAGTCAACGGTCTGGAACTCGTGGTTCAGGCGATAGAACTCGGCCACGCCGGGCTGCGCTTCGGCATCGTACTGGCGGAATTCAGTCTCAGACTTGCCTTCCTTATAACGGCCTTCCAGGAAGTCTTCCCACTGATCGAGATCGTGGAGGGGAGTAGCATTGGCGGGTGTGGCGGACATGGGGCGGCTCCTTGGGATACAAATCGTACGCGATGACCGGACCTTCGCCAGAGGGCCATCTACGTAATCGATTACGTAAAACTATAGACACGCCCTGTCAGCGTTGACAATAGACACTCAAGGAAAATTTACAAGCCGGTCCGGTATCGGTTACGCCGGCTTCCAGCTACTCGCGCGCACGCGGAGATGAGGCTGGATTAAGATGCTGCGCGCAGGAGCTTCCGGCTCTTCCAGCAGGCGGACGACCTCTTCTCCTGCAGTCCGGCCAATCTGGTCCGTCGACTGGTCGACAGAAGTGAGCGGCACCCGTAAGTACTGGGCGTAGCGAAAGTTACCGCAACCGACGATGGCGACATCCTCCGGTACACGGAGACCGGCCTCCAGAACCGCCTCAATGGCGCCGATGGCGGTGAGGTCGTTGTAGCAGAAGACGGCGTCTGGCCTGGGATTGAGCTTCAGCAACTCCTGCATGGCCTTCTGTCCGGCAGAGATACCCGTCTCCTCGAAGCGCTCGTGCATCAGAACGTACTCTGGTGGCACCGTGGTGCGGTGCCGCTGAAGGGTTTCTGAGTAACCGCGCATACGCTCATGACCGGTACTCAAGTGTGAAGCGCCGATGTGCGCAATGCGCTTCCGTCCGGTCTCCAGAAGATGTTCGGTAGCAATCTCCCCTATCTTGAAGTCGTCTGACCCGACATAATGGGCATCCAGGAGAGGGAAATTGCGGTCTACCAGGAGGATAGGTGTCTGCTTTTCGCCGACCTTGAAGATGTTCTGCAGTTTGCGCTGGCAGGATGAGATCAGCAGCATGTCGACACCGCGGGTGAGCAGGGCACGAATCTCCCGCTGTTCGATCTCAGGATCGTCCTCAGAGGAGGCCAGCAGCAGAGCTCGGTCATGCTCGCGCAGCACCGCACCCAGGCTCTTGGCGACCTCGCCGAAGTAGGGATGCAGCAGGTCCGGAACAACCAGGCCGACGTTAGCCGTGCGTCCGCTAATCAGGGCCCGGGCGATGAGGTTTGGCTTGTACTGCAGCTCCTCCATCCGCTTCAACACGCGCTGGCGGGTCTTCTCGCCGACGTCTTTACGGTTGCGGAGCACCTTGGAAACCGTAACGGTCGAAACACCAAGGTCGCGAGCAATGTCCTTCAAGCGGACAGCCATCCAATCTCCTTTTTATTCAGTGTAAGTGTAGAAGAAAGATCCACTCTGCGGATATCAGTTGCGTGTCGACGCCGGACGAGTCCGTTTGCGGATGAGCTGTACGAAGGTTTTCACCGCCGGGTTAGTGTTGGATTTCTTCCAGACGAGGTACAGGTCGGCATGAACCGGCGGCATTTTGACGCGGCGAAGCGCCACGCTGTCAAAATGCAGCGCCTCGGCTGTCTCCGGTACCAAGGCTACCCCCAGCCCGGCACTGACCAGCGCCAGCATGGAATGGATCTGGCTGACGTGCTGCACGTAGGTTGGCTGCAGATTATGGCGGCGGAAGATGCTGTCGATCAGAGCATAGAAATAGAAGCCGTCTTTGGGAGAGAACGTAATGATGGGCTCTGAGCGCAGATCGTCCAGGGTAACCGTAGTTTTACGAGCAAGTGAATGTTCCTCCGGCACAGCCAGAAGCAACTGCTCGCGGGCGATACACAGCCCATCCAGATCGGGCTGGTTTGGCTGCTGACGCCCTAATCCCAGATCGATTTGGTTGGCCTGCAGGGCTTCGACCTGCTGCACGGTCACCATCTCTTCAAGCACGATCTCCAACTCTTTCAACTCGCGGCTGGAATAGGCCAGCAGGCGAGGAAGATGGCGATAGCTGGAACCCGCAGTGAAGCCCATGCGCAGACGTCCGGCCTGTCCCTGTGAGTGACGCCGGGCGACAGAGACGGCATTTTCGGCGAGCGTCAGAATCTGCCGCGCCTCCGCGCGAAAGGCGTGTCCTGCCGGCGTGAGCTGCACGCTGCGGTTGTTACGCTTGAAGAGCGGAAACTGCAGCGTGTGTTCCAGCATCTGGATCTGGCGGCTGAGCGGCGACTGCGTCATATGCAGCCGTTTCGCCGCGCGTCCAAAGTGGAGCTCGTCGGCCAGGACCAGAAAATAATGCAGTTGTTTGAGCTCGAACATTAAGTCCTTTTCTGCATGATTTGATGCTCACTATGATTCCACAAAGCATCGTTCGGCGGACTATAGTTTTACCTGCCGAGCGGCGACGCGATCGCCGCGGGCTGGAGAAGAAGAGACAGAATGCCCCAGATGCTTCCCGCAGACCTGGCAAAGACGATCGGCAGCGGCCTGCTGTCGTTTCCGGTAACGCACTTCACCGCTGAAAACACCTTTGATGAGAGCGCCTATCGCACTCATATCGGTTGGCTGCTCGAGCACAATCCTGCTGGCCTGTTTGCCGCCGGTGGCACGGGCGAGTTCTTCTCGCTTACCCTTTCAGAGTTCTCCCATGTCGTACGCGCCGCGGTAGAAGAGACTGCCGGGCGTGTTCCCGTACTCGCTGGTTGTGGATACGGCACGGCGATGGCCATCGAGTTTGCGAAAGCGGCAGAAGCGGCCGGAGCAGACGGCCTTCTTCTGCTCCCTCCGTACCTCGTCGGCGCGGAACAGGCCGGTCTGATCGCGCATGCCGAAGCAGTCTGCGGCGCCACCAAGCTGGGCGTCATCCTCTACAACCGTGACAACTTCGTTATTAATGAAGACAGCCTCGAAGCTCTGTGCAATCGCTGCCCAAACCTGATCGGTTTCAAGGATGGCTACGGCGACATCGAGTTAATGACTCGCATCTTTACCCGCATGGGCGAGCGGCTGACCTACGTGGGCGGCCTGCCGACGGCAGAGACCTTTGCGCTGCCGTACCTGGAGATGGGCGTCACCACGTACTCCTCGGCGATCTTCAACTTCCTGCCGAACTTCGCGAATGAATTCTATGCCGCGGTACGCCGCCGCGACCACGAAACCATCTACAAGGGCTTGAAAGAATTTGTGCTGCCCTACAGCACCATTCGCAATCGCCGCAAGGGCTATGCGGTTTCGATTGTGAAAGCCGGCATGAAAGTTGTGGGACGTCCCGCCGGTTCGGTACGCACTCCCTTGCTGGATCTCACGCCGCAGGAACAGGAAGAGCTGAAGGCACTCATCGGCAACCGCTCGTAGAAAGCAAAAAGGTTGATGCAGGATGGCAGGGAAAGAACAGTCGCATATCCGCTTTCTCATCGTGTTGATGCTCTTCACCGCAAGCTGCTGCAGCTACGGTGATCGCGTTGTTCTCTCCATCGTGGGAGTCGACATCTCGCATCAGCTTGGTCTCAATCCACTGAAGCTCGGGTATCTCTTCTCCGGCTTTAGCTGGGCCTATGTCGTTGCGCAGTTGCCGGCGGGCGGTCTACTGGATCGTTATGGGTCCAAGCGCGTCTACGGCCTGAGCATCGTCGCGTGGTCGATCCTGGCGCTGATCGCAGGCTTCATCGGTTTTCTTCCGGCCGCGATGGGATTTGGGCTGCTGTTCGCGATACGTCTGCTCTCTGGTCTGGCGCAGTCGCCTGTCTTTCCGGGGAACGGACGCATCGTCGCGGCATGGTTTCCAACGGCGGAACGCGGCCGCGCCTCTGCCATCTTCAATTCATCGCAGTATTTTGCCCTCGTGATCTTTGGGCCGGTGATGGGGTGGCTGGTGCAGCATTACGGCTGGAAAGCCTGCTTCTGGCTCGGAGGCGTTGTCAGCCTGCTGCTCAGCGTCGTCTGGTTCCGTGTCATTCATAGCGTGAAGTCGCATCCTCATATCTCCGATGCGGAGATCAGCTACATCGAGGATGGAGGCGGTCTTGCAAACATGGACCAGAACCTCAGGAAGGGTGCGAATCCGAACCAGTTAACGTGGTCGGCTGTGCGCATGCTTTTGAGTAACCGGATGCTGGTCGGCATCTATATCGGTCAGTACTGCATTACGACACTGACCTGGTTCTTCCTGACCTGGTTCCCGGTGTATCTCAACCAGGCTCGGCACATCGCAATTGCGAAGGCTGGGTTGCTGGCTGCGGTTCCTGCTCTGTGCGGATCGATTGGAGGAGTCTTCGGTGGTATTGTTTCCGACCATCTGCTGAAGAGCGGTAACTCGCTAACGGTGGCGCGCAAGGTGCCGATCGTCGCCGGCATGGCTCTCTCGATGACCATGATCGGTTGCAACTATGTTTCAGGCCAGGTGGCAGTCATCCTGCTGATGTCGCTGGCCTTCTTCGGGAAGGGCTTCGGGGCTCTTGGCTGGACGGTGATCTCAGATGTTTCACCGCGGAACATGATCGGTATTAACGGCGGTCTGTTCAATCTGATTGGGAACATCGCTGGAATCACGACACCAATCATCATTGGCTGGATCGTGCAGCGGACGGGATCGTTCAATCTGGCGCTTGTTTTTGTCGGTGTGACGGCACTGGCCGCTATCGTCGCCTACCTTCCGTTGGTGGGCAGAATTCATCGTGTGGAGTTTGGCAATAAGGAGCAGGCAAAGGAGCAGCCGGCATAATGTCGAGTCCGAAGATTGCAACCATGCGTGCTATTCCGGTCGCAGGACAGGACAGCATGCTGTTGAACCTGAGCGGAGCACACGCGCCATACTTTACCCGCAACCTGCTGGTCCTCACGGACACCGACGGCAAGACCGGTGTAGGAGAAGTTCCGGGTGGAGAAAAGATCAGGTCGGTTCTGGAACAGGCAGCGCCGCTGGTAATCGGGCGTCCTGTCGCTCACTATCAGAGCGTATTGCAGCAAGTACAGTCGACGTTTGCCGAGCTGGATAAAGAGGGCCGCGGTCAGCAGACCTTCGATCACCGCACCACCGAGCACGCGGTCACCGCGATAGAAGCAGC
>JABFXN010000143.1 GCA_013361705.1 Acidobacteriaceae bacterium | reverse complement strand
CATCGTCATCCACGGAGGCGCCGGCGTCATCGAACGCAAGAACATGACACCCGAGGCGGAAAAAGCCTACCGCGCGGCTCTAGACAAAGTGCTGCAGACGGGCGCCGATGTGCTGGCCAAAGGCGGATCTTCCCTTGATGCCATTGAAGCCGCCATCAAACTGATGGAAGACGATCCGTTGTTTAACGCCGGACGCGGCGCAGTCTTTACCGCCGCCGGACGCAATGAACTGGACGCTGCCATCATGGACGGCAAGACTCTGAACGCAGGGGCTGTCGCCGAAATCACCCGCACCAGGCACCCCATCTCGCTGGCGCGCGCGGTCATGGAAAAGTCGCCGCACGTCATGCTGATCGGAAGCGGAGCAGATGAGTTCGCCGCCGAGCGGAGCCTGGAGCAGGTTGACCCCAGCTACTTCTTCACCGAGCGCCGCTGGCAGCAGCTTGTAAAGGCGCTCAAGGCCAAGGGCAAACCGATTCCTCCGCGGCCTGCGGGCGCGCCTCCCGAGCCCAAGGAACCTATCTCCTTCCTGCAACCCGATGAGCTGCCTGCCGCGGCGTGGCCTGATGAGAACCAGACACACAAGTACGGCACTGTCGGCGTCGTCGCGCTCGATCGGGACGGCAATGTGGCCGCCGGCACTTCCACCGGCGGTACAACGGCGAAGCTTTATGGACGCGTCGGCGATTCGCCCATTATCGGTGCGGGTACCTACGCCTCCAATGAAAGCTGCGCTGTTTCCGCCACAGGCACCGGCGAGTATTTCATCCGGCTCACAGTCGCTCGCGAGATCTGCGCGCTTGTCCAATACAAGGGGATGAACTTACAGGACGCAGCCGATGAGGTAATTCAGAAGCGTTTAACTGCACTCAAGGGTGATGGCGGCATCATCGCCATTACACCGGACGGACAACTTGCGTGGAGCTTCAATACTCCAGGTATGTACCGCGCCAGGCTTGCAGAAGGTGGTAAGGCGCAGGTCAGCATCTATCACGACGAACCGTAAGATTCGAGGATTCCGAAAGTAGAAGAGGGGGCAAAATGCCCCCTCTTCTACTTTGTACCGTTGGTCTTTGACTACGCTTTAGCTTCTTCTTCCAGCTTGTCGCCTTCGCCGGGCGCGAGGAACATATTCATCTCTACGCCGTGCTGCCGTGTGTAGAGCTCGTAGTAGCGTCCGCCCATTGCCAGCAGTTCCTCATGGCGTCCACGCTCCCGGATGCGGCCTTGTTCCACAACCAGGATCTGGTCTGCCCTGCGAATAGTTGAGAGCCGGTGAGCGATGACGAAGGTCGTGCGTCCCCGCATCAGGTAGTTCAGGCCTTCCTGGATCAGCGCCTCGCTCTCAGAATCAAGCGAACTGGTCGCTTCATCCAGAATCAGGATGCGAGGATCGGCAAGGATGGCGCGAGCGATCGAGAGCCGCTGCCTCTGGCCTCCGCTCAGTTTCACGCCGCGCTCGCCGACGATGGTTTCATAGCCTTCCGGGAAGCGCTCCACAAACTCATCCACGCGCGCAATGCGGCAGGCCTCTCTCCACTGCTCTTCCGTCGCTTCCGGACGTGAGAACAGCACGTTTTCACGCACCGTGCCATCGAAGAGGAAGGTCTCCTGCAGAACCACGCCAAGCTGCGAACGATAACTGCTCAGCTTTACATCTGCCAGATCCACGCCGTCCACGACGACCCGGCCCTGCTGTGCAGTGTGGAAGGCACACACCAGGCTAATGATGGTTGACTTACCGGAACCCGACGAACCCACAAGCGCCGTCGAGGTGCCGGGTCTGGCCACGAAGTCGATATCATGCAGCACGGGTTTGCCTTCTTCGTACTCAAAGCTGACGTGTTCGAAGCGCACATCCCCACGCAGCGTTCCCAGTTCCGCCTTGCGCTTCGAGCTTGCATCTTCGGTCAGCTCTGCCAGCACTTCATTGGTCCGATCCAGGCCGGCAGCGGCTTCCGTCAACTGCGTTCCAATCGAGACCAATTGCACCATGGGAGCGATCATGAAGGTCAGGAACATGGTGTATTCCACGTATCCACCGACGGTCAAACGCCCTGCTGTATGCTCCCTGCCACCGAGGTACATCACCAGGCCGCCGACTACGCCCAGGACCATGGTGCTCGATAGTGTCATCATCGACTGGGCGCGCAGCGAGCTGAGCACGTTCGTCAGCAGTCGCTGGACGCCACCCGCAAAAACATTCGCCTCACTCTCCTCGGCGTGATATCCCTTGACGACCCGGACGCCGCCTAACGACTCAGTCAGACGCCCCGTCACCTCCGCGGAGATAGCTCCCCGCTGCCGGAAGATCGGACGGATCGTCTTGAAGGCGCGCATCAGGATCACCCCAAAGATCAGCAGGATCGAGAAGGTCAGAAGCGTCATCCGCGTGCTCAGGCGGATCAGGACGACAAATGCAATCGACGCTGTCAGCAGCCCGCCGACAAACTCCACCAGCCCCGTACCGATGATGTTGCGCACGCCTTCTACGTCGGTCATGATGCGCGAGACCAATACACCCGTACGATTACGGTCATAGAACTCTACGGGGAGCTGGCCGATATGCTCCTGCACCTTCCGCCGCAGTTCAGCGATAAGCTTCTGGCCTTCTGTCGAAAGCAACTGCGATAGAGCATAGGTTGTGATGCCCTGGATCATGGTCGCAGCAGCGACGATCGCGATGATCTTCGGCAACAGCGATGACTGCCCGTGGTACATCACGTTGTCGATCAGGTAGCGAGAGGAAGCGGGGAGCACCAAACCGCAGGCACGGTTGACGATCATCAGCAGGAAGCTGCCGACCACCAGACCGAGTCGTGGGCGAAACAGCACCCATACCTGTGGCAGTACTTTCTTCAGAGGAGGCTTTGGCCTCTTCTCTCCCCCGGGAAGGGTTTTATGACTGCGGACCGGCCGGTCGCCGGCGTGCATCCGCGGTGCTCCTAATGACGACGACATACCGCCCATATTTCGCTCCACTCCGCTATTGCCGCAGTAGTCCACACCAGCCACGGCCGTACCTCAGAAAATCGACGTTATGCTACCCGTGCGCGGCGCGCCGCGATGAACGACCGTACACACAGCAGCGTGTAAATTAGGCAGATCACTGCCATCAGAACCTCTTCGCGGACTGCCAATGGGCGAAGGATGGGACCGGACAGATAGGCCTTCAGAGCACGAATCGCCGGGAACAGAAAGCCCAACAGGCCGATGGTGACCGCGATATGCATGATGATCATGCGCATCTTGCTATCTTCCGTACGGGCGGCCATCCCCAGGATCGCCAGCGCGATTCCAAAGAATGCCGGAATCAGCGCCGTAACCGCGGTATGCCCCGTAATCCAGAAGAAGATTACTCCAAGCAGAATCAGCAACACACCAAACCGAATCGTTACATTTGCCATCAATGTTTCCTCTCAGGCCGCACGGGCCAGTTCTTTCATCCGCGCCGCGACCTGCGCAGCCGTCCAGTCATTCCCCGGATACCACTCGGCCACACGTCCGCTTTTATCCACGACTACTGTAGATAACGAATGAGTGAACGATTTATTGTCGTCCGAGGTCACTCCCAAGTCGAAAAACTCCTCCATGGGCCGCAGATCGCTCTGCAAAGGCACTGCAAACTCCCAGTGACGGAAGTCCGTCTTCCCGGCATAGATTTCGCCGTAGCTCTTCAGCACCTTCGGTGAATCGAAGGCCGGATCAAAGCTGATGCTCAGCAGGTGTGTCTTTGCCGCAGCGTCTTTGTCCGTTGCGAGCGTCTTCTCCACCTCGGCAAAGTTACGGCTCATCTTCGGGCAGTAGTCATCCAGCGGGCAGCGGGTATAGACAAAGGTGATCAACAGAACCCGGCCCTGGAACTCATTCATGTGAATTGCCTTCCCGTTCTGATTGGTCAGCTTGAAGTCCGGGACGACGTCGCCTTTTGCCGGTGCGTGAAACTGCATCGTCGGCTTGTAGTCGGGCTTCCCCTGGGCGATGACGACAATCTGATCGAGCTTGGCGTTCTTGTAAACCTCGCCGTCATACTCCACAAAGAGCTTCGCCGTAATCCGGTCCCCCGGATGAAGCTCCTTCAATACCGCCGAATCCTTCACCTTGTACGGCATGATCATGGCTTCCATAAAGCCTGGAATGGCTTCATGATCCAGGGTCACCTCGCTGCGGGCGGGATTCGTTTCGATCACCTTACCGCGAACGTCAAACGTCTTCGTCGTGGTCGGAGGTTGGGGCGGCTTTTTGCACCCGGCCACGCAGACCACGACAGCCAGCAGGATCGCAAAAGAAATCTTTCTCACACCTTCATGATAGTCCTCGGCTCCCGCCGTCCCGCGTGACACACTGGAGAGGTGCGCACTCGAGCATTTTCCCGGTTGCTGGGTATCCCGGAAGAGAAGCGCAGCGGCGTTTTCATTGCGGAAAACGCCCATAGATCCGGAAGCCCTACACAAGACCTACAGCGAGAACGCTCTAGAGCATTTTCCCTGTTGCTGGGTCTCCCGGAAGAGGAGCGCAACGGCGTTTTTATTGCGGAAAACGCCCATAGATCCGGAAGCCCTACACAAGACCTACAGGGAAAACGCTCTACGGCTCAGGCGCCGTCGCTTCCGCTGCTCGCCTATGGATTTCTGCTGACCGGCCTGGGTACGGCTCTATTGGGTCCCATCCTTCCCCTGCTTGCGGCCAGGCACCATCTGTCGGACGCCTCCATCGGCCTGCTGCCGCTGGCGCAGTTTCTGGGGGCTACCGTCGGCGGCATGACGGTCTTTCGCCGGCCACAATACAGCTTCGGGACCGGAGCCTTCGCCGCTGCGGCCGGGCTTTCTCTCTTTGCGATTGCGCCCGCTCTCCCAATGCTCATGGCCGTGCTTTTTGCCGGAGCCTGGGGCATCGGCCAGATGATCGCCTCGTCCAATGTGATTGCCGGCTCACGCTACACCCAGAACCGCGCCTCCGCTCTCACGCTTCTCAATGCCCTCTTCAGCGTCGGCGCGCTGTTATCGCCGTTGTTCGCCTCCTGGTTTACACCCCACATGCCGCTGCGATCGATTCTGTGGGGTTTCGCGGCTCTCTTCGCAATTGCCGCGCTCCTGTTTGCTTTCGAACGCAGCCGGAGCCCCATCGACGTTCCAGAAAGCACCTCCGCGGCGGCTTCGGACGTTCCGTCGCTTGGTCTTCCTCTGTTCCTTTTCTTTGTCCTTCTGCTGGCCCGGTACGGAGCGTATGAGAGCAGCTTCAACGTCTGGCTTACCACCTC
>JABFXN010000273.1 GCA_013361705.1 Acidobacteriaceae bacterium | reverse complement strand
AGGCTGTAGTGGTAGTAAGCCGCGGATCGCTCGGGACCCTTGGGCGGCTCCGGCGCGTTCTGTTGTTGTGCAGCAGAGGGCAGGGTGGCCAGCAGCGCAGCCGCCGTGAGAAAGACTGGACGAGCCGAAAAGAAACGCCGGAAGAATGTCATCAGGTCCTAGGGGCGGCTGGTAGCCGCGTCACTTGGGGTTAGACGATTGTACCCACAGGTGGGATGCCGACAAGCGTCAGCATCTCTATTAGACTAGAGCATTTTCCCTGTTGCTGGGTATTCCGAAAGCGGTGTACAGCGGCGTTTTCATTGCGGGAAAACGCCCCATGGATGCAGGAACTCTACATCGCACCTACAGGAAAATGACCTATCCGTGACGGAAGTGACGAATTCCAGTGAATACCATCGCCAGGTTGAGCCGGTTGGCTGCGGCAATGACGTCAGTGTCCTTGACCGAGCCGCCTGGCTGAATGACTGCCGTCGCTCCAGCCGCTGCCACCGTTTCCAGACCGTCTGGGAAAGGGAAGAAGGCGTCGGAGGCGGCAACTGTGCCGGCCAGCGGCAGAACCGCCTTCAGGGCGCCGAATTTGGCGGCGTCCACACGCGACATCTGCCCGGCGCCGATACCGACAGTCTGGCCGAAGACCTCATGACCATGCGCCTCGGCGCGGGCGTAGACAATCGCATTTGATTTCACATGCTTACAGACGCGCCAAGCGAAGAGCAGGGCTGTCAGTTCTTCTGGCGTGGGCTCGCGGTGAGTGACGATTTTGAGGTCACCGGCTTCGATACGCTTACGGTCGGCATCCTGCAGCAGCAGGCCGCCGGAGATCTGCTTGATGACCTGCTGCGCTGGATGAGCCTTCACCTCAACGAGCCGCAGATTTTTCTTCGCGGCAAAGATGGCCTGAGCCTCAGGGGTGAAGCCGGGGGCGGCGATAGCCTCGACGAAGAGCTTGGCCATTTCAGCGGCTGCGGCTTCGTCGACCACCCGGTTTACACCAATGACACCGCCAAAGGCAGAAATAGGATCGGCAGCCAGGGCGCGGACGTAGGCGTCGGCGACCGAAGTGCCGGTGGCGGCGCCGCAGGGGTTGGTGTGCTTGATGATGGCGACCGCAGGCTCAGCAAATTCGCTGGCGAGCTCCCAGCAGGCATCCAGATCTACCAGGTTGTTGAACGATAACTCTTTACCTTGCAACTGCTTCCCAGCGGCGATTCCTTTACCGGAAGCGTCCAGATAGAGAGCTGCGGACTGGTGCGGATTCTCGCCGTAGCGCAGGGTTTGCGCCAACTTGAAGCCGAGCTCGAGGTGCTGAGGGTACTCTCCGGCTTTGGCCTCGGGCTGAGTCAGAACCGTTTCTGGCTCGGCATAGGGAAGTTTTGCCAAGGTAGCGGCGATGGCGGAGTCGTAGGCAGCCGTGGTGGCAAAGGCAGTCTGGGCGAGGCGCCAGCGGGTCTCGCCGGAGAGCTTGCCACTGTTGGTCTGAAGCTCCGAGGAGATGGCGGCGTAGTCGGCCACGCGGGTGACGATGGCGACATCCTCGAAGTTTTTGGCGGCAGAGCGCACCATCGAAGGGCCACCAATGTCAATGTTTTCAATCAGTTCGCCGAAGGTGACGCCGGGCTTGGCAGCGGTGGCCTCAAAGGCATACAGGTTCACCACGACCATATCGATGTCTTCGATACCGTGTTCGCGGACAGCGGCGACATGCTCTGGAACGCTGCGGCGATGCAGGATTCCGCCGTGGACCTTCGGATGCAACGTCTTGACGCGGCCATCCAGCATCTCAGGGAAGCCGGTGAGATCGGAGATATCGCGAACGGTCAGACCTGCATCGCGCAGCGTCTTCGCGGTGCCGCCGGTCGAAACGAGCTCGATACCCTGCGCAACCAGGGCGCGGGCAAAGTCGGTGAGTCCGGATTTGTCGGTGACGGAGAGGAGGGCGCGGCGTACAGGCTTCAGGTCAGTCATTCCGCCTTCTATTTTAGGGGAGTGGGGGCATTACGGGATTCAGGTGTCCTGCAAAGGGGAAGCGGGTCCTTCGCGTTGCTCAGGATAACAACCGATATATTTCCGGTCTGTCATTCTGAGCGCAACGCGAAGGACCCACTGTTGTTTGACGGCTACGGCAGCTCGCGAGCCCAGATATTGCGGAAGCTGAGCGGCTCGCTCTTGTCGCCGTGGGCCTGAAGTTTGATCGGAGCGCGGTCATAAGCCTTGTAGACAGGCTGGCCGATGTACAAGGTCTCTCCCTTGAGCTGAAAGTGGTTTTCCACCAGCACACCGTTGAAGAGGACCGTGGCATAGGCCGGGGTCTTTACCGATCCATCTGCGTTGAAAGTCGGTGCAGTCCAGATAACGTCATAGCTCTGCCACTCGCCGGGCTTCAAGCCTGGATTGGCAAGCGGGATCGCCTGCTTGTAGATGCTGCCGGCCATGCCGTTGACGTAGGTCTTGTTCTGGTAGGAGTCCAGCACTTGCAACTCATAACCGGCATCGCCGGTACCGGTGGAAGCAAGGAAGACACCGCTGTTGCCGCGTCCCTGGCCTTCACCAGTGATGGTGGCAGGAACACGCCACTCGATATGGAGCTGGTAGTTGCGGAAGGCCTTCTTCGTCTCGATGTTGCCGACGCCTTTCTCCTTGTTCACCGTCAGGATGCCAGCGTTGACGGTCCACTTTGCGGGTGACTTGTCACTGACCTGGACCCACTGGTCGAGGTTTTTGCCATCGAAGAGCACGATCGCGTCAGACGGAGGCGGCGTCGTGACGGCGCCCGCAGGCGTGACAACCGACGGGACCGGCGACCAGACCTCGGTATCTTCCGGCTTAGGCTTGGCCGTCTCCTGAGCGAAGACGGCAGTTGCGACGAAACTTAGGGCGACGGGAAGCAGTAAGCGGCGCATGCCGTGCCAGCATACGTCAGAGTGGCCTCATGCGGAAAGCATGGCTCCGGTAAGGTCACGCACCCGCTCCACGTCGTGCGAGCGGCACCAGGATCTAACGCCGTTGGCGATGACCTCTACCGCACGCGGATCGGCGTAGCTTGCCGTGCCCACCTGCACCGCTGCGGCGCCTGCCAGCATGAACTCCACGGCATCTTCCGCGCACACAATGCCGCCCAGGCCCACAACCGGAATAGCCACGGCACGCGAGGTCTCGCGGACCATACGCACGGCGATGGGTTTGATCGCCGGGCCGGAGAGTCCGCCCGTGGTGTTGGCGATCCGCGGCTTGCGGGTCTCGATATCAATGGACAGCGCCAGGAAGGTATTCACCAGCGAGACGGCATCCGCTCCGGCGTCTTGTGCAACCCGAGCCATCTGCCCGATGTTGGTGACGTTGGGAGAGAGCTTCACCATGATGGGCCGTTGGGTCTCTTTGCGGATGCGCGCCACCAGGTCGTACAGCATCATGCCATCGGTGCCGAAGACCATGCCGCCGTGCGAGGTGTTCGGGCAGGAGGCGTTCAGCTCGTACATTGCGATGCCGTCTGCCTGGTCGAGAGCGCGGACGACCTCAATGCAATCTTCGACGGTGTAGCCGAAGACGTTGGCGATGCAGACGGCTCCGCGGATCTGCCGGATCTTCGGCAGCTTTTCCTCAATAAAGGCGCGGACGCCGACGTTCTGCAGGCCGATGGCATTCATCATGCCGCTGGCGGTTTCGATAATCCGAGGCGAGGGATTGCCCGCCATGGGCTCAGCCGAGAGCCCTTTGGTGACGAAGGCGCCGATCTTGTCGAGCGAGAGGATGTCTTCAAATTCGACACCGTAGCCGAAGGTTCCGCTGGCGGCGATGACAGGAGAACGAAGCTCCACGCCGGCGATAGTAACGCGCATGTCGGGCGACTTGATCACTCTTCCTCTATGTTATCGCCCATGGGTGTCCATGGTATCGCCCGTTGGTGCTTCACGGTCTGAGGCGCGCCTGGGAGGCAATTCACGAAGAAAACCGCGTACGTACCGGAAAAGAGATTTCGCCTCATCAGACGGTGAAGACAAAGATGGCGAAGTAGATCACTGCGCGACAGCGACCGGCGTCTCGTCGACCTCTTTATATCCGGCGGGCACTTCGAAGATCTCCTGCGAGGGCTCGTGCCGGTCGACGTTGCGAACGGCTACGATCTGCTCGCCGGAGCGCGGATCTTTATGGCTGATCAGCATGTAGATCTGCAGCACGGGTGAATACCAATATTCATCGGTGATGACGACATCCTTGCCGGCATCGCTGAACTGGGCCGGAATGGTGTGGACCTTGCGGATGCCCGTCAATTGGAGGCCGTCCATCTCCTGCGTGCCAAGGTCTTCCTCGCGATAGTAAGGATTGTTCGAAGGCGACCTCAGAGGAACGGAATTGGCTTCAGGGCGGGGTGGCTGGGCGAGGATCATCTCGCGCGCAATATGCGTGAAGGGATTGAGGAAGGTGCTCTTGCGTGTCTGGGGATCGTAGATATGGGCAGAGAGCAGCGCCGGCTCGGCCTTGACCGTGGCGGGCAGCATCTGGCGTTGTTCATTCCGGATCTTGCCTGAGGAGAGCCTGGCGACCTTTGCCGTGGTGGTGCGAACCGTCTCCGTGCCGTTGTCGAGTTTGACGTGGGAGACGATCTCCACATTGGCCGAGAAAGGCACGTTCGGAATCGGGGTGACGTAGATTCCGTGGATGAAGGTCTGTGGCCCGCGGTAGTCCGGCGGCATGGGCTGCTGGGCCGAAACGACGGTGGCGGCGAAAAGGGAAGCGGTTGTCAGAAAAGAGGAGCGGAGCATCGGGAACTGCACCTCCGCAGCCAGCATAGCGCAGCCGGGCGAGCCGAACGATAGAATAGAGACAACTATGTTGGATCTGGGATTTGTCCGGGCGAACCTGGACGTGGTTAAGGCAAAACTGCGCCTGCGCGGTATGGACCCCGAGGCAGCGCTGGGCGATTTCGCCACGCTGGACGCGGAGCGTCGCGCAGCTATCACTGAGGTGGAAAACCTGAAGGCGGAGCGTAACCGGCTCTCGGCCGAAGTGGCCACCATCAAGCGTGCAGGCGGCGATGCCGCGGCGGTGATGGAGCAGACGAAGTCCCTAAAAGAAAAGATTGAGGGCCTGGAAGGCCGCGCCGCCGAGCTGGATGCGGCGTTGCTGAAGACACTGCAGGCCATTCCTAATCTGCCGGCTGATGACGTGCCGGAGGGAGCCGACGAGCATGGCAATCTCCTGATCAAGACCTGGGGCGAGAAAGCCAGCTTCGACTTCGAGCCGAAGCCGCACTGGGAGATCGCCGAGGCTCTGGGCATTGTTGACTTTGAACGCGCAGCCAAGATCTCCGGCGCGCGTATGGTGGTGCACTTCGGCCAGGGAGCTCGCCTGGAGCGCGCTCTGGCGGCTTTCATGCTGGACCTGCACACCCGCGAGCATGGCTACATGGAGGTGCTGCCGCCGTTCATGGTGAACTCGCGCACGCTGTTCGGCACGGGGCAGTTGCCGAAGTTTGCCGAAGATCTCTTCCACTGCGACGACAGCGGTCCTTATGAAGGCGAACTGAAGGACGGCGATCACTGGCTGATCCCGACCTCGGAGGTTCCGATTACGAACCTTTATGCCGGTGAAACGCTGGATGCGGGCCAGTTGCCGATCAGCTACACCGCTCACACTCCCTGCTTCCGCGCTGAGGCTGGATCGCACGGCCGCGATGTGCGCGGCATGATTCGTCAGCACCAGTTTCAGAAGGTGGAGCTGATCAAGTTCACTACTCCGGAGACTTCACCCGAAGAGCACGAGAAGCTGACCCGTAATGCCGAGACTGTGCTGGAGAGACTGGGTCTGCCTTACCGGCGGATGCTGCTGTGCACCGGCGATATGGGTTTCAGCTCCTCGAAAACCTACGACCTTGAGGTCTGGTTGCCGGGACAGCAGACCTACCGGGAGATCAGCTCCTGCTCCAACTGCAGCGACTTTCAGGCGCGGCGTGCCGGCATTCGCTATCGCCCTGCGGGCGCGAAGAAGAGCGAGCTGCTGCACACGCTGAACGGCAGCGGTCTGGCTGTGGGCCGGACGTATCTGGCGATCCTTGAAAACTACCAGCAGGCCGACGGCACCGTGCGTGTGCCTCCGGCTCTGGTGCCCTACATGAATGGCGAAACCGTCATCGGAAAGCAGGTACGCTGATGCGGCTTCTTCGCAACTACATCTTCTGGACCTATGAGCGGGGCAGCCTGCACTACGACATCATGGTCACGCTCATTCTGGCGTTCCTGTTTATCTCGCCGCACTATATTGATTTCAAGGACCGTCCGCAGGACAACCCGCTGGGGCCGCCGCAGACACTGGTGCAGGAGGACGGCGCGGGGTATGTCTACACGCTTCGGCCACAGGACATCCGTCATGACACGGGCGACCTGGCCGGTGACCTGTTGTATGCAGTTGTCCAATACTCCGGTCCGGTGACGATGGATAGGTACGAGGTTTTGAAGGACGCTCATGGCAAGGTGACCCAGTACAAGGTCTGGGTCCATCGGCCCTAGTGGCGATGACCTTTCCTGGCTATTTGCATCCAATCACTCTGAGGATTTGTTGAAGCCTATGCGCTTTGCCTTCGTTAAGTTCACTGCTGCGGCCGCACTGACATTGGCCGCTTTCTCTGCAAAACCAGCATCAGCCCAGGACGCCGACGTACAGAAGATCGTGCAGCAGATGGACGCCGCCGCGGCGAAGTTCCAGTCCGCGACAGCCGACCTCCGCTGGGATAACTATGAACGTGTGGTGCGCGAGACCACGACGCAGACCGGCATCATCTACTTCCGGAAGAAGGGCAACGCGACCGATATGGGCGCCGTGATCCAGAAGCCGGCGAAGAAGGTGGTTGCGTATACCGGCGGACAACTCAAGCTTTATGAGCCGAACATCGACCAGCTCACGTTGATCGATACCAGCAAGAATCAGTCGCAGGTGGAGAGCTTTTTGACTTTGGGATTCGGCGGGTCTGGAACAGCACTGGAAAAGCAGTGGACGATTACGTCACAGGGCACGGAGACGATCGATGGTGTCCAGACAGCGAAGCTGGACCTGGTGCCGAAGCAGGAAAGCGTAAAGAACACCTTCACGCACGCCGTCATCTGGGTTGATCCGGCACGCGGCGTTTCACTGAAGCAACAGTTCTTTACGCCTTCGGGTGACCAGCGCATCAACTTCTACACGAACATCAAGCTGAACGGGAAGGTCGATACCAAGCCCTTCGAGATCAAGACAACTAGCAAGACTACCGTGAAGCGTCCCTAACCCAAATCAAAGAGGACAAGAAACCCCGGCATCAAGCCGGGGTTTTGTCTTTTCGTAGCGTAGCGGAGAAATCTGCTTTCTCTCTGGATATTTCCTCGGAGGAGACGGTAGAAAAGCAGATCCGATCCCTACGGGATAACAAAAGAAAAAAGACGTTCGAATCACCTAAATCTGCGAACACGCCAGCGGACTCAAGTAAAGATTCGTGATGTTGCTCACAATCTCCGCATCTGTATTTCCCGGCCGATGCGACAGCTCTTTCCATGCCGGATCGGAAGCGAACTTCGACCAGTTGGCAGAAAGTGTCGGCAGATCCGGGAAGGTGAGCATGTAGGTGAGATTAGGCAGTAACGGTCCGGTGAGAGCGCTGCCAAAGAAGACCGGAGCCAGGCCGGATCGGACAAAGATCTCGATCTCTCCGTTGTTGAACATCTCAACCTTCTTCAGGTGTGCGGCATAACCCGAGCTCTCATAAGTGCGGAGCTGGAAGACGCGTTTGCCGGGCTTCGGAGCAGTGAGCTTTGGCCAGCCGGTAAAAGCAGAGAAGATAGAGCTTTCTGCGCGAATGAATGCAGGTGTTGCGGCAGGTGCATCCCAGAATCCCGCGGCGGCCCTGAGAAACTCCGCATCTTTGGTGAGTCGCTGGTTGACGGTGAGCAGTGTCTCAGCAGAGGTGGAAGGCAGCAGCAGATAATACGTGGGCGTCTCCGGTCCGATGTCGACTTTGAAGGCGCCGACGGGCGAGATTCCCAGGCGATTGAGGGCGGGGATCATCGCCTGCGCGAAGAAGTTCTCCGTCAGTTTCGGCCCGGCGCCGTTGCGGAGTGTGTACTTGCGGAGCTCATAGAACTCCTGCGGCTGTGCGGACGGCTTCTCCTGCATCTCTGCCTCGCTGGATTTAAGGGTGATCGCTGTGGCCGCGCCTGCGGCCATGGAGCGGATAAATTGCCGCCTCTTCATGAATGAAAATCTCTCCTTCGAGAGACATCGTATACAAACACGAAGGCCCCGGTCTTGGACCGGGGCCTTGTGGCTGATTACACCTTGACGACGTTTCCGTCCTTGACCTCGACCGGATCGAGGAAGGGCATGGACTTGCGGAGTTCCTTGCCGACCTTCTCGACAGGATGAGCAGCTTCTTCCTTGCGGATGCGCTCGAAGCCCTTACGGCCGGTCTCGTTCTCTTCGATGAACTTCTTGGCGAAGGTTCCGTCCTGGATGTCCTTCAACAGGCCCTTCATCGCTTCCTTCACAGCCGGGGTCACGATGCGCGGTCCTGCAACGTAGTCACCCCACTCGGCGGTGTCGGAGATGGAGTAGCGCATGTACTCCAGGCCGCCGCGATACATCAGGTCGACGATCAGCTTGAGCTCGTGCAGCACCTCGAAGTAGGCCAGCTCGGGCTGGTAGCCAGCCTCGGTCAGAACCTCAAAGCCCGCCTTTACCAGGGCAGCGGTGCCGCCGCAGAGAACGGCCTGTTCGCCGAAGAGGTCGGTCTCAGTTTCTTCTGTGAAGGTGGTCTCAAGCACGCCGCCACGGGTGCAGCCAATGCCCTTGGCGTAGCTCAGAGCCAGCTTCAGCGCGTTGCCGGTGGCATCCTGCTCCACGGCTACCAGTCCGGGAACGCCGCCGCCCTCGGTGAAGACCTCGCGGACGCGGTGGCCGGGGCCCTTAGGGGCAACCAGCGAGACGTCCACGTCGGCGGGAGGATTGATGGTGCGGAAGCGGATGTTGAAGCCGTGCGCGAACATCAGGGTCTTGCCGGCGGTGAGGCCCGGCTCAACCTCCTTGTAGACCTTGGCAGCCGTCTGGTCCGGAACCAGCAGCATGATCACATCCGCCCACTTGGCAGCTTCGGCTACCGGGAGCACTTCCAGGCCGGCGTTTTTCGCCTTGGCCTCGTTCGGAGAACCGGGACGAAGGCCGACCTTGACGTCCACGCCAGAGTCCTTCAGGTTCAGCGCATGGGCGTGGCCCTGCGAGCCGTAGCCGATGATGGCGACTTTCTTCGCCTGGATAAGAGAGAGGTCTGCGTCGTGGTCGTGGTATGCCTTTGCCATTCTTCTTCCTTTTCGTGGTTACGTAGAAATTCTAGTGGAACCGGCCCCAGGTCGTCCCGGAGGGCAATAGGGAAAACGCTCTATGTTTCGTCTTCCTGAAACGGGTTGGGGAGGTCGTCTTCTTCCGGGCGGACCGGATAGGCGACCGCCTGATCCGCGGCTGTCTTGGTGCCCAGGGCCTTCAGGACTTTGCTGGTGTGGTGTCCGCGGCGCATGGCCATGCGGCCGGTGCGTGAGACCTCTAGTACGTCATAGTTTGACTCACGCAGTACCTGCAGTAGACCCTCGATCTTCGAGGCGGAGCCGGTCATCTCCAGCATGATGGACTCCGGCGCCAGATCGACGACGCGTGCGCGAAAGACCTGCGCCAGCTCGAAGATCTGGGTGCGCGAGTGGACGCCATGCGGTGAGTCGGGACCTGCACCTACCTTGATGAGGCAGAGCTCGCGAATCACGGCTTCGGCGCGTGAGACCTCATCTACGTCGCGTGTGACCTCGAGCTTATAGAGGGAAGCCCGGATGCGGTCAGCCGCGTTCTCGGCGCCCTCGCACACGATGGTCATGCGCGAGACGCCGTCGCGCTCGCTCTCACCCACGGTCAGCGAGACGATATTCACCGAAAGGCGGCGAAAGAGGGAAGCCACGCGCGTCAACACGCCCGGCTTGTCGTCAACAAGTGCAATAAAGGTATGCAGCATCTGATCTTCTTTCCTGGCTATTTCGTTGCGGTGTAGGGCGCGTCGGTGTCCCAGAGTTCGATCTCTTTGTCGCCGGAGGCATGCAGAACGCCACGGTCCCACAGCCTGGATGGAAGCTTGGAGAGTGTGTAGTCACCCGCTCCGTGGTAGCTGCCACCGCAGGGCGGCTCTCCCGGAGCATATTTTTCGGCGGCACACTTCTTGCCGCGATAGATATGCGCGCGGAAGTCATTGCCCTTTGGCGCCTTGATCTTTAGAGCAGGCAGCGTATTGGAGCGCGCGGCGTCACGGACCTGCCAAACCAGCGATTCGATCTCGTCATCCGTTGCATCTTCCTTCACGACCAACGTTGCCGTGTCGTTATCGAAGTGAAACAGCGTGAACGATGGGGCAGGAACCGTGGGCCGTGCAGGGTAAGTGACGGCAGGTTTGGCCGGCTCCTTCGGAGCCGGCGCGGTTTTCGGTGCCGAATTACATCCGGCCAATCCAACGGCCAATAGAACGGTGAGAGAACAGGCTGGTATCCGAACCATTAGTCCTCCGCCGTTTCGATCAGCGGGTTCGGACGGCGCACCATCTCGTGCAGAGCGCTTCCGGGGGCGATCATCGGGTACACGCCGTCTTCCTTCTCAACCGAGAAGTTGATCAGGAACGGAGTGGAGCCGGTACGCGCTTTGGTGACGATCGGCGTGACTTCCTTGCGCTGCGTGATGTGCGCTGCGGGAATGCCGTGCGCATCGGCCAGCTTTACGAAGTCCGGCGACAGGATCGGTGAGCAGGAGTAGTTCTTGTCGTAGAAGGCTTCCTGCCACTGACGCACCATACCGAGGAAGCCGTTGTTGATGACGGCGATATTGATGTGAAGCTTCTCCTGCACGATGGTCGATAGCTCTGCCGCCGTCATCTGGAAGCCGCCGTCACCGGCGATCACCCATACATCCTTCTCGGGCGCGGCCATCTTGGCGCCAATGGCTGCAGGCAACGCGAAGCCCATGGTGCCAAGGCCACCGCTGGTGACCAGGGTGCGGGGAGCATTGTGGCGGAAGTACTGCGCCTCCCACATCTGGTGCTGACCCACGTCGGTGACGATGATGGTCTCGGTCTCACGGCCTGCGGCTACGGCCTCGCGCCAGATGTCGTGAATAACATGCGCGGCATAGAGGTGTCCGTTGTCGGGCAGGTTGACGATGTCGCGTACCGCGGCCTGGCCCTTACTGGCGTTGATCTGCTTCAGCCATGCCGCATCGCTGGAAGCGGGCAGCATGGGCAGCAGGGTCAGCAGAACCTCACGCAGATCGCCGATGAGCGCAACATCTACCTTGACGTTCTTGTTGATCTCTGACGGATCGATCTCGATGTGAATCTTCTTCGCATTCTGCGCGTAGCTGGCGAGATTGCCGGTGACGCGGTCGTCGAAGCGCATGCCAAAGGCCAAAAGGAGATCGGCCTCCTGGATGGCATTGTTCACCCACGACTCACCGTGCATGCCCATCATGCCCAGCGACAGCGGATGTGAGGCAGGGAAGCTGCCCAGACCCAGTAGCGTGCTCGCCACGGGGATGTGCATGCGCTCTGCAAAGGCGATCACCTCAGCCTCTGCGCCGGACTGGTTGATGCCATGGCCGGCGAGGATGACGGGCTTCTTCGCCTTCTTGATAAGCTCGATGGCTTGCAGAATGGCGCCGGACTCGGCGCGAAGCATCGGGTGCGGGCGCGCCGGCGGCGGGGCTGCGTCTTCGAAGTTGAAGATGCAGGAGGCCTGCTGTGCGTCCTTGGTGATATCGACCAACACCGGTCCAGGGCGTCCGTCCTGTGCGATCTGGAAGGCAAGTCGAACCGTGGGGGCGATATCTTCGGCGCGCGTCACCAGGAAGTTGTGCTTCGTGACCGGCAGAGTGATGCCGGTGATATCAACTTCCTGGAAGGCATCAGAGCCAAGCACCTTCGAGGAGACCTGACCGGTGATGGCGACCATCGGAATCGAATCCAGCATCGCGGTCGCGAGACCGGTCACAAGATTGGTGGCGCCGGGGCCAGAGGTGGCCATGCAGACACCAACCTTGCCGGAGGTGCGGGCATAGCCGTCTGCCATGTGCGAGGCGCCCTGTTCGTGGCGAACCAGCACATGGTGAATGGGGAACTTGCGTAGAGCATCGTAGATGGGGAGGATGGCGCCGCCAGGATAGCCAAATACCGTGGATACACCCTCGCCTACCAGGGTGGCCCAAAGAATTTCGGAGCCGGTGAGCGTGGTGTTACGGATGGCATCGATGGTGTCGGTCATATATTCCTCCTTACAGCGGTAATGCATTCAGATGGTTGAAACAACGGTTGCAGGGTATAGCTCGGCTGCCTCCGGACAGAGGCAGCCGAGAAGAAACATTTAGCTGGTTACCGCTCCAACGCTCGCGCTGGAGACGGAGTTGGCATACTTCGCAAAGACACCGCGCTTGTACCGCGCCTCCGGAGCCTTGAACTCCTTCAACCGGGCCGCCATCTCTTCGTCACCGATCTCGAGCGTGAGCTTGCGGTTCGGAATATCGAAGGTGATCAGATCGCCTTCGCGCACGGCAGCGATCGGTCCGCCGAGCTGCGCCTCAGGAGCAACGTGGCCGGCCATCAGGCCGCGGGTTGCGCCGGAGAAGCGTCCATCGGTCAGCAGGGCAACGGTCTCGGAGAGCTCCGGAATGCCCTTGATGGCGGCGGTGACGGCCAGCATCTCGCGCATGCCCGGACCACCCTTCGGTCCTTCGTAGCGGATGACGCAGACATCGTTCGGCTTGATCTGTCCCGCCTCAACTGCGGCGAAGCAGAGATCTTCCGAGTTGAAGACGCGTGCCGGACCCTGGTGATAGATGCGCTCGTGGCCGGCCACCTTGATGACGCAGCCTTCGGGTGCGAGGTTGCCCTTCAGGATCACGAGACCACCGGTCTTCTTCAGCGGCTTATCGACCGGATAGATCACAGGTTGGCCCGGAGTCTCGACAGCTCCCTTCGATTCCTCGGCAAGGGTCTTGCCGGTGACGGTGATGGTGTCGCCCTTGATCAGGCCGGCGTCGAGCAGACGCTTGGCCAGCACGCGCGAACCGCCGGCATCCTGGTAGTCCTTCGCAGCATACTTGCCGCCCGGCGACATATCGCAGATGTGCGGCGTGCGCTCGCTGATGCGGTCGAAGTCCTCCATCGAAATGGGGATCTTCAACTCATGTGCAATCGCGATAAGGTGGAGCACCGCGTTGGTCGATCCGCCCGAAGCGGCGACGGCAGCGATGGAATCTTCAATGGACTGCTTGGTGAGGATCTGCGAAGGCTTGATGCCTGCTTCGGCCAGCTTCATCATCAGCTTGCCGGCCTCGCGGGAGGCGTGCGCCTTCTCGGCCGACATGGCCGGGACTCCGGTCAACTGGATGGGCGAGATGCCGAGGAATTCACCGGCCATGGCCATGGTGTTCGCGGTGAACTGTCCACCGCAAGCGCCGGGGCCAGGACAGGCAGCCGCTTCGACTGCCTCAAGCTGGTCATCACTGATCTTGCCGGCAGCATGCGAGCCGATCGCCTCAAAGACGCTAAGGATGGTGATCTCTTTGGTGGAACCGTCTGCCTGGGGCAGCTTGCCGGGCATGATCGATCCACCGTAGAGCATCATGCCGGGGATATCGAGACGCGCCAGCGCCATGATGGCTGCGGGCATGTTCTTATCGCAGCCGGCGATACAGACCAGGCCGTCAAAGCTGTTACCGCGGGCTACGAGTTCGATAGAGTCAGCGATGACCTCACGCGAGATGAGCGAGGCCTTCATGCCCTCGGTGCCCATGGTGATGCCGTCAGAGATGGTGACCGTGTTGAACTCCATCGGTGTACCGCCTGCCTCACGGATGCCCTGTTTCACGGCCTCGGCTACCTGGCGAAGGTGGAAGTTACAGGGGCCAATCTCGGTCCAGGTATTGGCGATACCGATGATGGGCTTGTGCAGATCTTCTTTGCTGAAGCCCACGCCGCGCAGATAAGAACGTGCTGCGGCGCGGTTTGGGCCTTCGGTCAGAACGACGGAATTCTTCTTTGCGGGGCTGAGTTTCTCGCTCACAATCTTCCTTCTTTACGCGGTTGCGGTCTTGGGTGCAGACCAGAATTCGTTGTCGTGTTTCGCTTCAAACTTGTCCAGTGCTTCGCCGTGGCGCAACGTCAGGCCGATATCGTCCAGTCCGTTCAACAGACATTCCTTGCGGAAGGGGTCGATCTCGAAGCGAGCCTTGAATCCCTGCGCATCGGTAACTGTCTGCGCTTCGAGATCGACGGTGACCTGATAGCCGGGCGTCTTCGCACGCTGCATCAGCGTGTTGACCTCGTCGTCCGTAAGGCGCGCGAGACCGATGCCGTTTTTGCCTGCGTTCGAGAAGAAGATGTCGGCAAAGGTCGGTGCAATCACGGCGCGGAAGCCATAGTCGCTTAGCGCCCAGGCGGCGTGTTCGCGTGAGCTGCCGCAACCGAAGTTCTTGCCGGCCAGTAGAATCTCCGCACCCTTGTACTGCGGGGCATTCATCACGAACTCAGGGTTTGGCATGACAGAGTCGGGCACGTCAAGTTCGTAGCGCCAGTCGAAGAACAGAAACTCCCCGTAGCCGGTGCGCTCAATGCGCTTGAGGAACTGCTTGGGAATGATCTGGTCGGTATCGACGTTCGCACGGTCAAGAGGTACGGCGATGGAAGTGATCCTGGTAAAGGGCTGCATTAGTTCTTGCCTCCGTTGTTCGGCCAGTTGCGCACATCGGTGAAGTGGCCGGCGATCGCTGCCGCTGCCGCCATCTGAGGCGAAACCAGGTGCGTGCGTCCGCCACGTCCCTGACGGCCTTCGAAGTTGCGGTTCGAGGTCGAGGCGCAACGCTCGCCCGGCGACAAAATATCAGGGTTCATGCCCAGGCACATGGAGCAGCCCGGTTCGCGCCACTCGAAGCCTGCATCCTTGAAGATCTTGTCCAGACCTTCTTCCTCAGCCTGCTTCTTTACAGCCTGCGAGCCCGGAACCACCATGGCGGAGACAGTCGAGGCAACGTGACGGCCCTTTACGATCTGGGCAGCGGCGCGCAGGTCTTCAATGCGTCCGTTGGTGCAGGAGCCCAGGAAGACACGGTCGATGTTGATCTGCTCGATCGGCGTGCCGGCCTTCAGACCCATGTACTCCAGTGCGCGCTCGTAGCCCTTGCGGTCGATCTCGTTAGTCGCATCGTCCGGAGAAGGAACCTTGCCCTCAATGCTGGTCACCATGCCGGGCGAGGTGCCCCAGCTTACCGTCGGTGTAATTTCGGCGGCGTCGATGTGCAGCTCGCGATCGAAGACTGCGCCTTCGTCTGTGGGCAACGTCTTCCAGTGAGCCACAGCCTCATCCCACGCCTTGCCAGTGGGCGAAAAGCGACGGCCCATCAGATAGGCGAAAGTAGTCTCGTCAGGAGCGATCATTCCGGCACGTGCACCGGCTTCGATGCTCATGTTGCAGATGGTCATACGGCCTTCCATCGAGAGAGCACGAATGGCTGAACCTGCGTACTCGACCGCATAGCCGGTCGCACCGTCGGTACCGATCAGGCCGATGATGTGAAGAATGATGTCCTTCGCTGTCACGCCGTAGGGGAGCGTGCCATCGACGGTAATGCGGAAGGTCTTCGGCTTCGATTGCGGCAGTGTCTGCGTGGCCATCACATGCTCCACTTCAGAGGTGCCGATACCAAACGCCAGAGCACCAAAGGCGCCGTGGGTCGAGGTGTGCGAGTCGCCGCAGACGATGGTCATGCCAGGCTTGGTCGCACCCAGCTCCGGTCCGATCATGTGCACGATGCCTTGCGAGGCGTCCTGTACATCGAAGAACTCAATGCCGAACTCCTTGCAGTTCTTACGCAGCGCGTTGACCTGTGCGGCCGAGGTCTGGTCGAGGATATGCAGACGGTCCTCCGCCGAGGTCGTTGGAACGTTGTGATCGACCGTGGCGATATGACGGTCGGGACGGCGCAGCTTACGTCCCGCCAGGCGCAGACCGTCGAATGCCTGCGGTGAGGTGACCTCATGCACGAGCTGCAGATCGATATAGATCAGCGGTGGCTCACCTTCCGGCGAGGCGACGAGGTGGTTGTTCCAGACTTTCTCAAACATCGTTTGCGGTGCGGACATAATCTATTCCTTATTTCCTCGCAGCAGCGTTACGTTTTGCCATCAGTGCCATCGTGATATTGGCTACCGGCAACAGAATTACGGCGGAAATTGCAGCAATGAAGAAGGGCAAGCCGGTGTAGTACTTCCACGCGAGCGTCGCAAGAATCGTGACGTTGATCAGGATCGCCTTTGTCTTCAGGTCCATTTGCAATTCCTAGAGTTTGATGGCGTCGAGTACGGCCTTACTCATCTCGCCGGTCGATACCTTCTTCTGTCCGGCATGATCGCCGCGTGCGATATCGGCGGTGCGGTAGCCGGCTGTCAGCACTTCCTGTACGGCAGCTTCGACAGCAGCAGCTTCCTTCTCCAACCCGGCGGAGTGACGCAGCACCATCGCAGCGGTCAGGATCGCTCCCAGCGGATTGGCGATACCCTTACCGGCGATATCCGGCGCAGATCCGTGAACCGGCTCGTACAGATTGACCTTACCGCCGAGCGTCGCGGAGGGCAGCATACCCAGCGAACCGGTGATGACGCCGCACTCATCGGAGAGGATGTCGCCGAAGAGGTTTTCGGTAAGCACTACGTCGAAGCTGCGCGGCGTGTTCATCAGGTGCATCGCCATCGAATCGACGAGCTGGTGCTCCAGGGTCACATCGGGATAGTTCTTCGCGACCTCGGTTACAACGGCGCGCCAGAGCTGCGAGACCTCGAGAACATTGGCCTTATCGACGGAGGTCACCTTCATGCGACGCTTCTGCGCCAGTTCAAACGCGATCTTCGCGACGCGGGCCACCTCGGCCTCGCTGTAGACCATCGTGTTGTGCGCCAGCTTCTTCTCCTTATCCCACCAGCGCGGCTCACCGAAGTAGAGACCGCCCAGCAGCTCGCGGACGAAGAGGATGTCAGTCCCTTCGGTCACCTCAGCACGCAGCGGAGAGTTGTCGGCCAGCGGCTTGTAAGCAACAGAGGGGCGAAGGTTGGCATAGCCACCTAGCTCCGCGCGGATCTTCAGCAGGCCGGCCTCGGGGCGCTGGCTCGGCGGATAGCTGTTGAACTTGTTATGGCCTACGGCGCCCAGCAGCGCGGCATCGCACTTGAGTGTCGCCGCGAGAGTTGCTTCAGGCAGCGGCGAGCCGTCTGCATCGATCGCCACGCCACCGATGCGCAGATCCTCATACGTAAAGGTGTGGCCGCCATGTTTCGCCACGGCGTTCAGCACGTTCAGGGCTTCGTTCGTAACTTCGGGGCCGATGCCGTCGCCGGCCAAAACTGCAATCTTGAGGTTCATTCGTTCCTTTGACACTTTCGTAGTCTCCGGACCCACCCTTACATTGCGAGGGTGAGGCACCCGGCGGTTCAAGATTCATGGAAGCGGCTTTGCCGCTCCGTTACGGAATAGCAGCAAACACAGGGTTATACCGTCGGCGCGGACTCTGCTTCGAGCAGCGCCACGATGTCCTGGTCATAGATCGACTTCTTACGGTCCGCCAGAGTCGTGAAGCGGTGATAGATCTCGTCGATCTGCTCGCGGTTGAAGTTATAGCCCAGCTCCTTCAACTTCTGCTCCAGGCCGCGGCGGCCGCTGTGCTTGCCCAGCACAATGGTGTTCGCCACAACGCCAAACGAAGCCGGCGTCATAATCTCGTACGTCAGCGGATTAGCCAGCACGCCGTGCTGGTGAATGCCGCTGGCGTGAGCAAAAGCATTCTTCCCGACGATCGCTTTGTTGGGCGATGGCGTGAAGCTGATGATCTGGTCCAGCGCCTTGCTGGTGGCGCCGATCTGCTTCAGATCGAGGCCGCTGGTGAAGGGGTACTGATCCTTGCGGATCGACAGAATGGCCGCAACCTCTTCCAGCGCGGCATTGCCGGCGCGCTCGCCGATGCCGTGCATGGAGACTTCCACCTGACGCGCTCCGCCGAGGATGCCGCTGATGGTGTTGATCGTTGCCAGCCCCAGATCGTCGTGGCAGTGCGTGGAGAAGCTCACCTGCCCGCTGCTGGGCACGCGGGCGCGAACCGGCTCTACCATCGTCTGGTAC